>NZ_JAKVBC010000031.1 GCF_022447245.1 Kordia sp.
TTTTATGAAAAAAGTATTCGCAGTATTGGCCTTAGCAGGAATTGTCGTCTATTCATGTTCGAGTCCACAAAAAACAATGACCCAAAAAAAAGACGACATCCAAAAAGTGTCTGATACCATTCGTATTGCTAGTGATGAACTAGAACACGAAATCATCATCTTTGAGCCTGGTTTTAGTGCTTGGTTACAAGGATATGCGCGACCAAGAGATTACTATTCGCAACAATTCTTAGAAAATAAGAATATTATTTATGTTACTGAATGGAATCAGCGCGTCATTGAACCAGCTCGTTACGACAATACCTTGTATCAACAGCAAATCAATTACCGATCAAATGTAGATTATGGGTATGAAGTCAACTACCAACTGTATTATTATTTTGTATTCTTTCAACAAAAATACAAGCAACAGTTAGCAGCCTTTCCTGCTCGGATATAATGCAGAAGTTATGTATATTTGCATGCGCAAAAAAATACACATGACCTCATTTAAAAAACGTTGGGAAATTAAACACAACTGGCAACTAATCTTTCCTTTTTTAGGAATCCTTTCGTTACTCTATACTGCATATCTTTTTTCAAAAAATATCATTCGTTCTTTTGTGGATCGTCATGAAGACAAAATTCTCTATTATGCGCTAGTCGCTGTTGGTGTATTACTTTTTTACTACATCATGTTGCGCTTCTTTTTATGGTGTTTTAAAAAGCTTGAAAGCAAATGGGTTACCAACTACCGTTGGGAAATCATTGCCATATTTTTGGTATTTGCCCTAACAGGAACAAGCTCTGTGCGGATTGCTAAACCTTTGTTAGAATGGGTTGGTTTTACACCTTCGATCTTTCCTGAAGGCTTTTTTGGAAGTTTTTTATATTGGACGACTCGTATCATTATTATTCTTCCTATTTATCAAGTTTTATTAATTGTTTTTGGAGCACTCTTAGGTCAATTCAAATTTTTCTGGGAATTTGAAAAGAAAATGCTCAAGCGCATGCGCATTATCAAATAAAACTTTAAAAGCAATTAAGCATGAATTTTTTCAAATCACTATTTGGTTCAAAAGAAGAAACCATACACTCCTATGCTGATTTTTGGAAATGGTTTGAAAAAAATGAAGGTAGATTCTATAAAGTTGTAAAAAATAACGGTGATATTCAACATGCCTTTTTTGATAAAATTGCTCCAAAACTAAAGCAATTAAAGGAAGGCTTTTGGTATGTTGCTGGTATGTTTGATGATGATACAGCAGAACTCATTTTAACAGCAGATGGTATTACTAAAAACATTGCTTTTGTAGAAGAAATGGTAGCCGCTGCACCAAATATGAAACGTTGGAAAATAACAGCACTCAAACAAGCTTCTAACATTGCTGAATATAAACTAGAGATGAATGGGTATGTATTTGGTGTAAATACAATGCATTTCTATTCAAATGATCATTCAGAATTGCCAGATGAAATTGATATTACCATAACGCATCAAGATTTTAATGACGAAAACAAAAACATTATTATCAATGGCGTATACCTTACCTTAGATAATTTTTTTGGCGAATTGAATACTGTTACCACTATAGATAATATAAACATCATCAACACAAAAGATGCTGCGCAAGAATTAGTTCCTATAGAAAAGCTAAAAGATTTTTTAATCTGGAGAGAAAAAGAATTCGTAGAAAAATACAAAGGATTGCGACACAATACCGAAAACGACAGTTATGCAGGACTTGAAGCAACACTCGAAAATGGACTGCCACTATTGGCTGTTGTAAATACAGATGTATTACATTGGGATAGCAAAGCTTCACATCCATGGGTTGTTGTGGTAGAACTCAAATACGACGGAACAAACACCAATGGAATGCCTGATGAAACTACCTATCAACTACTTTCTGAAATAGAAGAAAAGATAATGGCTGTTTTAAAAGATGAAGATGGTTATATCAATATTGGAAGGCAAACAGCGAATGGTCTGAGAGAAATATACTTTGCATGCATCGATTTTAGAAAACCATCAAAAATTCTATACAGCATTCAACAGAAATACAAAAATCGTATTCAAATTGATTTTGATATTTATAAAGACAAATACTGGCAATCTTTTAATCGTTTCAAGGTGAATTAAGTACAAACTTTTACTTATTCATTTCCTACAAACCCTACCAACTTTGTTATAATTTAGTAATTCTATCGATACTAATTTTTTTTACTGGAAAGCTTTTTCTACTTTTGTTTGATAATTTTCAATGCTGTAATTGATGATAAACCCAATGAAAACCGTAATTAACATAAAGGAAATACTTATTGCTTCTTTGTTACTTGTAACAATGGCGCTTCCTGCATATATACAGTTTTCGCATCAATTAGAAGAAGATCACGGATACACTATATGTCACGAACAAGAAGATCATGTTCATGAAAATGTAGTGCATTGTGAAATGTGTGACTGTCAATTCTCAACATTTATTTTTGAGTTTACTAGTTACCCTGAAACAGTAATAACTCCATTTATATCAAAAATAGCACTTGGTACTACAACTCCTTTGTGCTACTACTCACCTTTAACGAATACACAACTTCGTGCACCTCCGGTGTTGTCTTGAATGCAAGAAAAAACACATTATTTTTAATTAAAGAATTTACATGCGAACATATTTATTTATGTTAATGCTCTTTAGTGCTATGGTTATGCAAAGTCAAAACTGCAACTATACACTATCTGGTAAGGTTATCGATTTACACGATGATTCTGTACTCCCAGGAGCTACATTAATCATTGCAGGACTAGAGAAAATTTCACAATCAGATATCAATGGAAATTATACATTTTCAAATCTATGCGAAGGAAATTATACGATTCAAGTGTCACATCCAAATTGTGCAACACAAGCTTTTAAAGTGAAAGTTAAAGGTAACATACAAAAAACCTTTCGCCTCGAACATCATTTAGAAGAGCTAAATGCAATTACGTTAAATGCTTCGGTTTATGGTAGTAAAACTAAGACGAATTTTGAGCAGAAAATAACGGAACAGCAATTAGATCGCTATAGCAGTGCCTCATTTGGAGATGTACTCAACACCTTAAGTGGGGTTTCATCATTAAATACAGGAAATGCTGTAGTGAAGCCAATTATAAATGGATTACACAGTAGTCGCGTCGTTGTCATGAACAACGGAGTCCGAATGGAAGATCAGGAATGGGGAGCTGAACACGCTCCAAGTATCGATGTAAACGCTATTGGAAATATCACACTTATCAAAGGCGCTGGTGCATTGAAATATAGTGGTGATGCCATTGGTGGAATTATCGTTACTGAAGCTTCCAAAATTCCTGTCAAAGATACCATCTACGGCAAAACGCATGTCACAGCTGCAACCAATGGTCGCGGCGGAAATATTACTTCGTCCCTTACCAAAAGCTATGTAAATGGCTGGTATGGTTCTATTCAAGGCAACCTCAAACGATTTGGTGATTATGAAGCACCAGATTATGTATTAAGTAATACAGGGGTTTTTGAACGTAGTATTTCAGCAAGAATAGGGATCAATCGTTTTGATTACGGTCTTGAAGCTTATTATTCTTTCTTTAAAAATGAAATCGGCATTTTGCGTGCTTCACATGTTGGTAATGCTGGCGATTTAGTTCGCGCTATCAACAGTGGTTTTCCGATAGTTGTTAGGGATTTCACGTATGACATTAACGCTCCAAAGCAAGATGTAACACATCATTTGTTCAAAGTACGTGCGTTCAAAAACTTTAAGAATTTTGGAAAGATAACGCTCCAATATGACTTTCAACAAAACGAACGCCTCGAATTTGATGTTCGTAGAAACAGTGAAGATGATGACAGAGCAGCAGTGGATTTAGCATTAAGCTCACAAACAATTCGTTTGGATTTAGAGACAGATAATACCAAGCTTTATAACTTGAAAACTGGAATCATGGCACAATATCAAAAAAATGTGGCGGATCCAAGTACAGGTGTACGAAGACTTATTCCTGATTATGAAAGATATAATTTTGGAATTTACGGTATTGCTGACTTTTCAATAACGGACAACTTTTTGGTCGAAGTTGGTGGTAGATTTGATTATTTTAATATAGATGCCCAAAAGTTTTATAGAAGTTCTTTTTGGCAAAATAGAAACTATGATATACTTTTTCCTGAACTCGTTGTGGAAGATTTAGGAACTCAAGTACTTACCAACCCTAAATTGGATTATTCAAACGTCTCCGCAACCTTGGGAGCACGCTATACACTGAATGAAAATTATAAAATATTCGCAAATTATTCGATGGCTTCCCGCGCTCCGAATCCATCTGAATTATTTAGCGAAGGCTTACATCATTCTGCTTCAAGAATTGAATTAGGCGATTTACGTTTTGACTCGGAAATTGCACACAAGATGTCGATTACTTTACAGAAGCAAGGATCTATTTTCGGATTCTCTGTAAATCCATACATAAATTTTATCAATGACTTTATACTCATTGAACCTACAGGTGACAACCAAACTAATAGAGGGATTTTCCCTGTTTGGGAATACCGACAAACCGATGCAACGCTTGTAGGTGTTGATATTGATGCATCAGTTACATTAAATGAATATTTTAATTTTTACCATCAATTTTCTCTAGTAAAAGGATATGATGAAAAACTTGATATTCCCTTAATAAACATGCCGCCAGTAAACACAATGAACGGCTTAGTATACCAAAACAAAAAATTAAAAAACCTACGAATTGAACTGCAAAGCGAGTATACATTTGCACAAAATGAGTATCCTGATAATGATTTTCAATCATTTATTCCAGAATTAGATTCAGAAGAAACAGTGCGTATAAGCGAACCTCCAAGTGCGTATCACTTATTGCATTTACATACAAATGTTGATTTTTCATTGAGTAAAAAATCAACGCTACATCTAGGGTTATCAATGACTAATATATTCGATACAAATTATCGAAACTACTTAAATCGTTTACGATATTATGCAGACGATTTAGGAAGAAACTTTTTATTAAATCTAAAATTCACTTATTAAATTAAAAATTCGAACATGAGAAAATTCAAAATTTCAATTTTAACAGCAATTGCTATTACAGGAACACTTTTTACAAGTTGTTCTAATGACGATGATGCAGCGCCAGTGCCAGTAAATGAAGAAGAGGTAATTACAACGATTACTGTAACTTTGACCCCTAATGGAGGAGGAACAGCAGTTACCTTACAATCTAGAGATTTAGATGGTGACGGACCAAATGCTCCTGTAGTAACTGTTTCTGGAAACTTAGTTGCTAACACAACATACAACGGAGCTATAGTATTGTTAAACGAAACAGAGGATCCTGCTGAAAATGTTACTGAAGAAGTAGAAGAAGAAGATGATGAGCACCAATTTTTCTACACAATCGGTGGCGGACTTGACTTAACAACAACGTACACAAACTTTGATGGAAACAACAATCCATTAGGAACTACGTTTGATGCCGCTGCTGGAGCTGCTGGCACAGGTACAATTACGTTTACCTTACGTCATGAGCCAACAAAACCAAATACTGGTTTGGCAAATGCTGGAGGATCTACGGATATCGAAGTAACTTTTGATGTAACTATTCAATAAAGTAAACCTACTACCGAACATAAAAAATCCCTTAGCATTCAACTATGGGATTTTTTTTATTCATACTATTTGTTAGCAAACGTCTCGCCAATTAAAGGTGTACACACAAATTCCTGAACAACAAATAGATGGTATTGTATTCGTTGCTGCACAATCGTTACTATCTACACAAGGACCTCCAAAACCCTCTCCTATGATACTGGCGTTAATTGTTTTTTGATTTTCTTTTGTGAGTTTTTCAACACCTTTGAGTTCTACTACCTTTTTTAACTTGATCAATTTTTTTGATTAAGAATTCTAAATTACAGACTATATGAGAATACATTCAATAATTTTACAATAAAAATTGTTAGTTTTCACATCGTATTAAGTAAGAAATAAACTCCTATTATTTAATATGCTTTGTCAAGACATTTTCTGTAAAGCTAGTATATTTAAGCAACCCAATTACTTCTATATGAAAAATAGTATTTTGATATTTTGTAGTGCCCTTTTACTATGGAATTGTACAGAGTCGAAACAGCAAATTTCATTACAAAATAAAATACAAGGCACATGGATATACGCTAGATATGCTGAAAGTGAAAAGAAAAAAGATACTGATTTAATTATAGAATCTGTCAAACCATCTATTTTTAGAATCCCAATTGGAATCAACTTTCAAGAAAACAAACTAGAATATTTCAGGCAATTTATTGAATATAACTTTGATACTATTACTGGAAAAAGAAGCTATAACACTTTCGTGGGATTTGTTCCGTATCAATTAAAAACGGATAGTTTATTTGTACAGCATCCTTTGCAGCAAAAACTTGTGTTTAAGTGTACGATTGATGCTTCTCTGAAAGATACACTCATTTTAAAACGAAAGGATGGCACATACCTTAGGCTAGTACCATTGGAAAAAAAAGAAAAAGATCCGCTTTACTTCGATCAAGTTGTATTGTCGCGTTCTGGTTGTTTTGGCAGATGTCCTATCATGAATATTTCTATTAAAAGAGACGGTTCCGTTACGTATTATGGAGAAAAGTTTACTAACAACATCGGATTATATAAAGGAAAAATTTCGCCAGAATTTACCAAATATATTTTCAAAAAATTAGAAGACATTCAAATTTCAAAAGTAAAAACGTCCTATAGTGTTGGTCATACAGATGACGAAACTGTTTCTTCTACATTCCTGAATAATGGTACAATTGTAAAAACCATTAGTGATTACGGACAAGCTGGCACAAAGGAATTGCTCTGGGCATATTGTGCAACTTTGAATTTAGATCAACAAATACAACTTGCTGCAATTCCATTCAATGAAAAAATATCAAATTTAGATCTTATCTATTTTGAAAAGGATAACAAACGATTATTTCTAAGCAAATCAGAAACTTTTCTACTATGGAAAGCACTTCAAAGTGCAACCATTATACCATCAGATTTTGAAAAGAAATATGTGTTTCATGGCGGTTATTTTAATTCAGATATAAAAAGAATAGAATCTAACGGACACTTGTATACAATCTATCTAAAAAATGGGCACATAACTACATATGATATTGGATATAACTTTATGGAAGATAACTTTTCGGAAGCTGATTTTAGAACTTTAAACTAAATGGGTATTTGGTGTTAAGTGTTAGATTTTAGCAGAGCATAAATTTCTGTTCTTGCAAGTAAGATTGCTGCACTCGTGTCTGCATCCAGTTTTTGAAAACGATTCTTTTTAAGAAGTTTTATTTGAAGTTGCTTCCAAGCAGCTAAAACTGTATCAAAATGCTTTTTTTCAAATATCCATTTCGTAAACCTGCTGTTACACAGTAAATCATAAGTGCCTTTATCCTTGATGTTTTGCCAAAATATTGAGATTGTAATACTTCTAACAAATATCCTATTGATTTTGTATAATTCGCTTTCACTTGATCTATCGCAAGCATATAATTCTCGTAGTTTTTAACGGCATATATTTGCGAGGCAAATGCTAAACTCACTTCGTAATCATCAAAATCCTCTAAGGTTAAAGATTCTATTTTTTGAAGTGCATTCAGATCATTTTCTATTCTATATGACCAAATTAAGTCACACAAATCAATTTCTTCTTCATCTATATCATCGTTTTCTTCAGTTTGATATTGTTGAATATTTCGCAATTCGTTTTTATAGCGTTCTTCCTTAGAAATTTGATAAAAGGCATCAATTCCAGCAAATCGTATTCCATAACGCCAATCGTTTTGAGCCAAATCACAATCAGGGTTTTCTAATAAACGCTCCGTAATTTGACGTAACAGCTCTTTTAAATTAGCTAAAGTGAATTCTGAATTTAGAGTTGTTTTCTTCAAATTCATTTTCACTGCCGTTTGATATCGATCTTTAAAATCTAACGAAGTTTCTTTTCCACGTGTAACATGCGTATAATAAATATAATTAGTATTCTGTAACCACAATACTTGTACAGGATTGCCTTTCTAAACGCCTCGAACCGCAAAAGGACGTACATTAACTTTGGTAGAATTTATTGTAATTTGTTTTGCCTTCCAAGACTTTCCTTGATCGTTTGTAGTCCACTCCTCTATCTCAAAAATATCTTCCTTTTTTACAGAAAGATAAAATGTACAAAAAATTCTTAATCACTTCGTTACTTGCTTTAGTTACAAGTTTCGGGTATACACAATCTGAAAAAATCAACATAAAGTCTGAACACCTTAAAGAAGTGAATTACCTCAAAATACATGATTTCTACTTAACACATTATTTATATATCGATGTGTTTTTGAGAGAGAATCTATTTCCTGAAGCAACTCCCGAAGATGTTTCCGCTATATTTAAAGCAGTAAAAAAATATGTTTCTATAGAAAACAGATTGGATGTTGAAATTGAAAAACCTGGAGACCGAAATTATTTGATCAAGTTTGCCATCCTCAAGAAAGATGATGGTACAGAGCTTTTAATTGCGTTTACCAACTGGAGCCCTCAGAAAAGAGAGTTTGAAAAGGAAATAAAAATGGAGAACGACTCCTACACAAGATGGTATTTTTTAAATAGAAACAAAATGATCTATCGAAAAGACATGTCTGATCAAAATGATTATGCTAGCATAAACAAGTCTGATTTGGCCAATGCGTATCTTTTTGATGAATTACCTGAAAATGATGCTAAAATTAAAATTGCTATTGATGCAGCTTTGAAAGAAAAAGATATCAATCTATCAGATGAAATTATGGGTAATTTAATTCTTTTAAAATATCTAATCTTTCAAAGAGATACTGATAATATCGAAAAACAAACAAAACATCTGAACAGTTTGTTTGAAATTGGCGCACTTGAATCTAATCTTAAAGGCTTAGAAGTGGCGTTTAACGCAACAAAATTCCAAATAGCATTAATGAAATAAGTATTGTGAAAATAGAAGTAATCACAAAAAATAATCATTTACTCGAAAAAGGAATCGCCTACTTTTGGAAACAATGGGGAAGCGATTCCAATTTCGACTTTTATAGAGATTGTATTAAAAATTCAGTTTCTGAAAATAACGCGTTGCCTAAATTTTATCTATTGTTACATAACGATGAAATCATAGCCAGTTATGCATTATTAATCAATGATATTATTAGCAGACAAGATATATTTCCTTGGTTCGCTTGCCTGTTTGTGGATGAAAACTTCAAAAATCAAGGAATTGCCAAAAAATTGATAACAAATGCTATAAACGAATGTAAAAACAAAGGTTTTAAAACGGTATATCTTTCTACAGATTTAAAAAAACTTCTATGAAAAAAGCGGATGGATTTTTTTTGCTAAAGGATACAATCTATTTGGAGAAGAAATAAAAATCTATTCCTTCACTCTCACTTCATAAAGTGTATTTTTTAGCCTTCTAATTAATTCATGAATCTCTACTGCATTGTAAGAAGCAAAACCGATTCGTATATAATTATGTCCAACATTCGCCAAGTCATAACGTTCCCATTCGCCTATTTCTAATTGATGCTTTTTTGCAATTTCTGACACAATTGACCAATCATATCTTGTATCCAGTTTTGCCCAAACTGCCATACCGCCTTTGGGAATTTCAAATTCGAAAAAATCACTCAATTCTTCTTTCAAAAGCTTACAAAACAGATCGCGACGTTGCTTGTAAGTTTTCAATACTTTCCGAATATGTCTGTCTAAATCGCCAGATTTAATAAAACTAGCAAAAGTCAATTCCAACAGGGCATCTCCTTGCCTATCTACAAATCCTCTCAACTTGGCAGCTTCTGCCACAAACTCTTTGGAAGCAATCAAATATCCTACTCTAAACACAGGTGCAACTGTTTTACATACTGAACCAATGTAAATTACATTGCCATTAGCGTCATGACTCGCAAGCGGTAAAATTGGCGCATGATTGTAATTAAAATCATAATCGTAATCATCTTCAATAATTGCAAAATGATAACGCTTGGCAAGATTTAAAAGATGTATTCGCCTTTTGGCAGAAAGTGTTACCGTAGTTGGATGATGATGATGTGAAGTAACATAAACAGCTTTTATAGGTTGCTGCTTGCATAATTTTTCTATTTCTTCAGTGACAATTCCGTCCATATCAACAGAAACCCGTTTTATAATTGCATTGCGATTCAAAAAAGTGGAATCTGCAGATCCATAATTTGTATTTCCTACAATAATCACATCTTCTTTTTCAAGTAATAGTTGTGATGACAACCAAATTCCCATCTGACTTCCACGCGTAATAAGTATGTTATCTTTTGTAATATGTAACCCTCTGGTTGAATTCAAATAATCTACTAATACTTCGCGCAATGAAGCATTTCCATACGTTGTTCCATACGACAAGTGTTTGAATACATTTTTCTTGGCAGAAATTCTCCTGTAGGTTCTGGCAATTTCATCTAGTGGAGTCAATCTTCCATCAGAAATACCATCATTCAGATATATAAAATCTGCTAGTTTTTCATTTGGTTTATGCGGCAAGATGTCATTTTTATAAAAAGAAAAACCAGTCGTTGTTTTAGAATTTAACACAACTCCATCGTCTAGTTTTTGTTGTTCCAATTCTGGCAAATTGTGATGCACAAATGTTCCTTTTTTAGGAATACTCTCTACCCAACCTTGTAGTAACAACTCTTCATAACAAGCAACAATTGTTTTTCGATGTACATTCAATTGCTCCGCAAGTGTTCTGCTTCCTGGCAACTTTGTATTAGACGGAAGTTGCTGATTTTTGATGAATTGAATAATTTGATTCGACAATTGTAAATACAAAGGCTGATTTCCCTTTCTATCAAACTGAATACTGGTTTTATATGGAAACATCTGGACTACTTATTATATAAATTCTGGATCACTTTAAGAGTCCATAAATATAGTATTTTTGAATTATAAAACTGAAACACATGACAAAATCAGATTTAAACTCCTCAGAATTTGATGAGTATTACAAAAGATATATTGATAAATTAGCCAACGATACACAACTGCGAAAAGGTTTTGAAGTTGGAAAAAAATCGGTGGTCAATTTCTTTACATCTATTCCTGAAGAAAAGCTAAGCTTCCGTTATCAACCAACTAAATGGAGCGTTAAAGAAGTACTGCAACATCTGATTGATACAGAACGTATTTTTATGTATCGTTGCTTTCGAATTGCCCGAAGAGATACTACCGCGTTAACAGGCTTTGATCAAAATATTTATGTTGAACCTTCAAAAGCGCATGATAAATCTATTCAAGATTTATTGAATGAATTCATTATAAACCGTAACAATTTCATTGCTTTACTAAACAGTGTATCCGATGACGATTTAGCATTTATAGGAAATTCTAATGGAGGCGCTATGTCAGCTAGAGCTGCTGCTTTTACCATTTTAGGACATGATATTTGGCACATAGATGTAATTACAAATAAATATTTATAATTATGTTAGAAATAAGACCTAATTGCGAACATTGTAATAAAGAATTACCAAACACCTCTACCGAAGCAATGATATGCACTTTTGAATGTACTTATTGTAAAAGTTGTGCGCTAGAAGTCTTTGAAAATGTTTGTCCAAGTTGCTCTGGAAATTTTGTAACTCGTCCTATTCGCCTCAAAAAAATCATTGAGAAATATCCAGCTTCTACTATAGAAGTATTAAAACCAAAAGATTTGGAGAAAGCCAAGCTACATTCTGATGTGCATAAAAATATTCCTCCAGAAAAAAGATAAAGTCTAAATACAAATGATTACCATAAAAATAGTAAATGAAGCTGACACAAGTGTTTTGACTGTATTGGGAAGAATTACTTATGTAGAATCGCATGGACATTTTATTCCGAATAAAAACAATTTATCAAAGTATTGTGACGGTGCTTTTTCAGTTGCAAAAACCAGAAATGATTTAAAGAATACTAACAATATTTTCTTTCTGATCTATTCAAATGATTATCCTATTGGTTATGCAAAATTCATATTGAATGCTACACATGAAAGTGTGGCTTCTGATAATGTGTGTCGCTTGGAACGAATTTATTCCTTTAAAAATCGGGCAGCAATTTCTAGATTTAATTGAAGACAAAGCAAAAATAGCACAAATGGATACAGATATGGCTTTCTATCCATAATAAAAATGATAGAGCTATCAAATTTTACCAACGAAATCAATTTAAAAACGTGGGAACACTAAATTTTCTAGTCAATGGTACTATTTACGAAAATATAGTATTCTCAAAAAACATATAAATATGCAAGAATATTCAAAATCAAAAACGAACAGAGTAAAACGTGGGCAAAATAGAGCAACGTATGATATAGCTACCATCAATACCATCTTAGATTCAGGTTTTATCGGATATGTAAACTATATCTATGAAGACCAAGCGATTAGTTTACCTATGGCGTATGGAAGAAAAGACAATAAAATTTACTTACATGGCTCACAAGCTAATAGAATGTTACTTGCTTTGCTTAAAGCCAAAAAAATGAGCATGACCGTCATGCATTTAGATGCCTTGGTTTTGGCGCGTTCTGGACTGCATCATTCGGTAAACTATCGTTCGGCAACACTATTTGGTTCCCTAAAAAAAGTAGAAGATCCAAAAGAAAAAGATGCTGCTTTATTTTGTTTTATGGAACACATGATGAAAGGTCGTTGGGACGGAATTAGAGAAATGACTAAAGAAGAATTAGACAGAACACTTGTGGTAGAAATGACCATTGAAACTGCTTCCGCAAAAATTAGAGATGTTGGTGTAAATGATGAACCTGAAGATTATAATTTAGATGTTTGGGCAGGTTTGATTCCTATAAGACAGATAGCTGAATATCCTATTCCAGATGAAGGTTTACCTCAGAAAATGAACATTCCAAAGCATATTTTGGAATATTATGAGGAAAATAGAATTTGATACTAACTAAAATTCTTATAGTTTTATAACTTAATGTACTTGAAAAGTTTAAGTTTGAAAATTCAAGTCACAGAAAGTATAAAAAAGCTTATAACTTATGTTTACTCCATTCTCGCGAATCTTATTAATAATTCTATCCATAGTTTTCGCATTCTATCTTTACCCAAAAGACGAATATATAAGCGTAGGTATAATACTATTTTCATCACTTCTTTTTGTGTATGGATATTACAGATATGGAACTGTTTACATTGCATTTGAAGAGATTAAAAAAGGAAGATTTGACAAGGCTGAAAAATTAATTTCAACAATTAAAAATCCTATGCGACTCAGTAAAAGTCATAAAAGTTATTACCATTTTACTCTTGGATATATTTTTTCAAACAAACAAGAATGGGAAAAGAGCTTTACTGAATTTAACAAGGCTTTGGAAATTGGTTTAAGAACAAAAAACGATACCTCAATAGTCTTGTTAAATTTAGCGAGTACTGCATTTGAGCAAAAGAATTTTAAAGAAGCTAAAGAGTTTATTATTAAGACTCGCACGTATAAATTAAAACCTATTATAGCATCTGAAGTAGCGAAATTAGAAATAGAAATTAATGCAGTAGCATGATAGAGTTTTAGAAACATACAAATTCATCTAAATACTAACATGCGGGACTGATTCAAAAGTAAGTGTATCTAACATGTCTAAAATCTAGTAGCTTAGCGATCTTAATTCATGGCGTCAGCGATCTAAAAATCTACTTCCAAAAAATCTCAGAATCCATTACGGAAAAAGGCAATGCTCCATTTTCTAAAATCTTTGTATGGAACTGTAACCACGGAAAAGCTTCCCCAGATGGCAACATTTTTTTAAGCTTTGCTTTCCATTTTGAAATTTTATTTGCACCATATTTATAAGTAATAACTTGTGCTGGCCAACGTTTCATACGTCCAATTTCACGTTTTGCAATATCATCTTGACCTTGAATATGTTGTTGCCAAAATTCCAATGCTTTTTCGTCGCTCCAACCATAATAATTCAAGCCAACATCCATAGAAACACGTACAGAACGAATAATATCCCATTCCCACTTTCCTAATTCATCGTATTTGGTTGTTTCAGGTCCAAAATCATAGATTAATTCTTCTACATACGCTGCCCAACCTTCACGATAGCCATTGCTTGTAAATAAGCTTCGAATAGCAGATTGTTCTAGTTGCTGTTCATATTTAATTTGATAATGATGTCCCGGCATAGCTTCATGCATGTAAATCCAAGCTACTTGACGTTTGTTGAAAGGTTTATCAAAAAAGTTATAATAAAAAGTGTTTCTAACTTCTGCATAGTACGCAGGAACTTGTGCATAGGCTTTATTTGTTCCTCGTTCAATTTTTACATCAGGTAATTGATCTATTTTTGGAAAAAAGCCAATCAAATTTGGATAAATTGCTTTTTTATAACTTTCAAATACATATTGAACCGTTTTGACATCATTTAAAAAAAAAATATCACTATTGATATATTTTTGATATTCCAAACTATCCAAACCAGAAGCTTTTTCTATCGCTTTCATGGCTTTTTTAGCACGTTCAATTTCTGATAAACCAAATTGAAACAAAGTATCAGGCGTCACTTCTGCATCTACCCATTTTTTTAAGAAATAGGCATACCATTCCTTTCCCATTGGAACATTTCTCAAACCTTCTTGGGAAATCTTTCTAGGCTTTATGTTCAACCATTTTTTTTCAAGAGCAATTCGTTCTAGGTGTAACTTAATTTCATAAGAAACCAAAGCATAATCCAATTGTTGTTCTTGGGTAAGCTTTGTTTTATCAATGGATTGCAATGCTTTTTGATATTGTTGAAACATCTTTTCTTGCTTCTCCACATTCCGCTTGCTCTTTATTAACTCCAAATTATCTACATAGTAAATTTGTAAATCCGCAATATGCAAACGATTATAGCTCTTAACAAACGACTTTTCAAAAGTATTCCAATCGGAAAACTTTTCTTGTCCAAAAGCAAAATTGCCAAAAAAGAATAGCAGTAATATGTAGTTGTAAATCTTCAAAAGAGCAAACTAAGATAAATCTGAACTAATAAGTTTTAAAAACTCCGTTCGGGTTTCTATTTTTTCAAAAGCACCTCTAAAACCTGATGTCGTTGTCACTGAGTTTTGTTTTTGTACACCACGCATCATCATGCACATGTGCGATGCTTCAATCACCACGGCTACACCTTTAGGCTTCAACGTATTATTGATACATTCTAAAATATCGTGCGTTAAACGTTCTTGCACTTGCAATCTTCTCGCAAAAACATCTACAATACGAGGCAATTTGCTCAATCCTACAATATGTCCATTTGGAATATAAGCAATATGCGCTTTCCCGAAGAATGGTAAAATATGATGTTCACACAACGAATACAACTCAATATCTTTTACAATGACCATATCATCATAATCCTCCGAAAACATCGCTCCTTTCAATATTTCTGCAGCATCCATTTCGTATCCTTGTGTCAAAAACTGCATAGCTTTGGCTGCACGCTCTGGCGTTTTTAACAAACCTTCACGTGTTGTATCTTCTCCAAGTTCCTCTATAATAGTCTTATAACGATCTTTTACTTCATTAGTTACTTGTATGTTGTATTCTTCTAATTTTCTGTAAGGCATTGCTCAATAATTTCATTTTCATTGTTGTTAAAGATACTCAAAAAAAGGACTATCAAAACATCGTAAATGACTATAAATGTTAACATTTTTAAAGGATATTTAACTTTTTTTTAGGATAAAAAAGCAAAGTATCCGAGTAGTTTTGCGACAGTCTTACTGTAATAATCATTGATTCCCAATCTCTTTAAGACGTCAATCAATCAAAAAAAATTAAAAATAATGAGCCGTTTTTTAGTATTCGTACTACTTCTTTCTTTTACAGTAAGCAGTTTTGCTCAAGATAGCATACCCAAAAAAGTATATAACATAAAGCGTACAACAACACCTCCAATAATAGATGGAGTGTTAGATGATGACGTTTGGAAAGATACTGATATAGCTACTGATTTTGTACAGTTTCGTCCATCAATTGGGAATACTTTACCTGAAGATCAAAAAACGATTGTTAGAATGACGTATGACGATGAAGCTATTTATGTAGCTGCCTATTTGCGTGATAAGCCTGAAAACATCATGCGACAGTTTACGAGTCGTGATAATTTTGGAATTAACGATTTTTTTATTATTTCCATCAATCCAAATAACGATGGTCAAAACGATACAAATTTTGTGGTTTTTCCAAGTGGAAATCAAGCAGATGCCATAGCCAATCCTAGTGTTGGAGAAGATTTTAGTTGGAATGCCGTTTGGCAAAATGCTTCTAAACTAGTAGATGATGGTTGGATTGCCGAAGTAAAAATTCCTTATAGAACACTTCGTTTTACCAATCAAAAAGAACCAACTTGGGGAATTCAATTTCACAGACAATTCAGAAAAACAAGAAAACAATATACATGGAACCCGTTTGATCCTACAAAAGGGTATATTGGATTATATGCTGGCGAGTTGAAAGGTTTACGCGACATTCAACCACCAACTCGTTTGATTTTTTATCCGTTTGCCTCTACGGTAATTCGTTCTAGAGATGGAGAAACAACCGATGAATATAATTTTGGAATGGATGTAAAATATGGAATTACCGAAAATTTTACACTTGATGCTACTTTAGTTCCTGATTTCAGTCAAGCTGGATTTGACAATTTGCAATTAAACCTCGGTCCATTTGAACAAACATTTTCGGAGCAACGACAATTCTTTACCGAAGGTGTCGATTTGTTCAACAAAGGGAATTTATTCTTCTCGCGCCGCATTGGAAATGCTCCTTCGGGAAGTGTCGATACTGCTGACAATGAGGAAGTAGTTGATTTTCCAAGTGAAGTAAAACTCATCAATGCTGTGAAAGTTTCTGGTAGAACTAAAAATGGTTTGGGAATTGGATTTTTTAATGCGATTACTGAAAAGACTATAGCTACAGTTCGAAATAATGATACAAGTGAATTCCGAGAAGAAGTTGTAGAACCGTTGACAAACTATAATATAATGGTTGTTGATCAACAGTTCAACAAAAACTCTTCTGTTAGTTTAATTAACACCAACG
This sequence comes from Kordia sp., assembly GCF_022447245.1. Taxonomy (GTDB): domain Bacteria; phylum Bacteroidota; class Bacteroidia; order Flavobacteriales; family Flavobacteriaceae; genus Kordia. The sequence goes on from NZ_JAKVBC010000031.1 coordinate 17,143, forward strand.
TAACTAGAAACGGAAGTCGATTTAGAGATGCTAATGTTACTGCACTTGTAGCTGATATCGTGAATAAAAAGAATACAGTTAATATTGATGCGCAATTAAAATTGAGCAACAGAAATTTAACCACAGGAACAGAAACTGGATTCAATTCGTTCTTTGCGATTCGTAAGATTAGCGGAAAATTTAGATACAGTTTCGATCACAGTTTTTCCAATACTACATTTGATATCAACGACTTAGGGTTAAATTTACGAAATAACTTTAACAACTTTGGTTTGGACGCTTCATACCAAATATTTGAACCTACAGAAAAACTAAATAACTTTAGAATCAATACGTGGATAAATTATCGTCGTTTGTACGATCCTAATGTATATACAGGTGCAAATTTTGGAGTAAATATGTTTGCCGTTGCTAAGAAGAGTTTAATGGCTTTTGGAGCAAATGCAAGTTTTGCACCAGGGAAGCAATTTGATTACTTTGAACCACGTGATTTTGATAACAGACGCTTCTTTATTACAGAAAATCGTTTTAATGTCAGAGGATTTATTTCCACGGATTATAACAAAACATTTGCAATAGATGTCAATGCAAACTTTGCTACTTTCTTTGAAAAAGAACAAGGTTTTACAAGATATCGCGTGAACATAGAACCTAGAGTTCGCGTGAATGATAAGTTCATTTTAAGTTATAGTTCTTCTCTGAATGTTCAAAACAATCGCAGAGGCTATGCAAATAATTCGAACGATCTTGAAGACGAAATTATCTTTGGCCAACGTGATCAAATTGAATTGGTGAATCGTATTTCGGGTAATTATAGCTTTAATCCTTTCCATACACTGAATTTAACCTTTAGAAATTATTGGACAACGGTAGATTATGATGATACTCCATACTTTCTTCAAGAGAATGGTCGCTTAGAGCAATCGCAAAGTTCCTTTGAAGATTTAAGTTTAGGAAACTCAAATATCAACTTTAGCACATGGAATTTAGACTTTAGCTATACATGGCAATTTGGTCCTGGTAGTTTCTTAACAGCATTGTATAGAAATCAAATCTTTAACCAAACTGAAGAATCTGAAGCAACGTATTTTGATAGTTTGAATCGACTTTTTGACGAACCTATTGATCATACCTTATCGATTCGTTTGGTATACTTTATTGATTACAACAATGTAAAAAACCTCTTTAGAAGCAAAAAAAGAAGCGGGAATATCAATTCATAATTGTACATGACAGGTTTATATAGTACATTGTGGCATTATTAGATATTTTGCATGATTACAGCTAAGAATATACGCAAGCAATACGGAAATTTAGAGGTCTTAAAAGGCATTGATTTAGAAATAAAAAAAGGTGAAGTTGTCTCTATCATAGGTGCTTCTGGTGCTGGAAAAACCACCTTATTACAAATATTAGGAACCTTAGATAAAATGTCTCCATCAAAAGGCAGTTCGCTTGTAATCAACAATGTAAAAACAGAAGAACTTTCTGAAAAAGAACTCGCAAAATTTCGCAATCATCATATTGGATTTATTTTTCAGTTTCACCAATTACTTCCTGAGTTTACAGCTATTGAAAATGTATGTATTCCAGCGTTCATTCAAAAAACAGACAAGGTTGCTGCAGAAAAAAGAGCGAAGGAATTGCTGGACTTTTTAGGATTGTCTGGTCGTTACCATCACAAACCCAATGAACTTTCTGGTGGAGAACAACAACGTGTCGCGGTTGCAAGAGCATTGATGAACAAACCTGCGATCATTTTTGCCGATGAACCGAGTGGAAATTTAGATTCAGAATCCGCAGAAAACTTACACAACTTATTCTTTAAACTTCGAGAAGAATTTGGGCAAACCTTTGTCATCGTTACCCATAACAAAGAACTTGCTGATATGGCTGATAGGACTATTGAGATGCGTGATGGGAATATTGTGACTTCGAATTAGGTTTTAGGAAAATCGTAAATTATAAATTAGATAAGTATACAATCGAATAACTAAAACAAACATGAGACTAATATACGTACTTCTTATTGTATCATTTGTTTCCTGTAAAAAAGAGGAAATACAAATTGATTATCCGAAAGATATTCATGAGATCAAAAGTGTAGAATTAGTAAGACCTGATGAAAAATCGAATGGGAAGTTTGCTGAAATAAAAAAGCTCAAAGAAAGTGAAATTGTTGAGTTACTAGCAGCCATCAAGAACTCAAAAAAAGCTGGTATTATTAAATTTAAACCCAATTTTTATATTGTATTCGTGACAAAGAACAACGAAACCAAACGAATAAAAGTAAACGGAAACATCATAAAAGGCTATACAAATGATATCGGATATACCATTTCTAAATTAGCATTTATGGCTGACTTTTAAATACAAAATTTTCAACGAATAGAATTTTCATCTTCATATTTGTACTATCACTTTTTGGATGTGAACAAAACAAATCGCAAAAAGCAACTAATAATCTTCAAAAAAAATATGAAGCAACAACGATAGAGCTCAATATTGATGATGAATCTTCCTTAGTCATATTACTTCACAAAGACGGTACAATTAACCGCAAAGGAGATGGAACGCAAGAAATTGATCCTAACTTCTACATCGGAATTCAGCAAGACAGCATATTCACAAAATTGACAAAAACAATTACACCAGATTTTGAATCGTTATTGAACGGCGTTTATGAAGATCCTGACAAAAAAGGAAAAACATGCATGTTAGAAATTACACTTTCTGATGGAAAAGAAACCAAAGGCGTTCGATATACGTATGGCTTTGAATCTATGGGACCACCAAAACCTATTGTCGATTATGTATTGAAAGCCATAGAGTTAACTGATCCATGGTTTAAGGAACAAGCTAAAATGACTGAAACGGAATAGATGAATTCGTATCGTATTAAGTTGTTAATAATCAGTAAAATCTATACAAAAGCATCTCTATAAAATAAAAAAATCCACACTTAAAAAAACGTCTTTACAGTAAGTTTATACAAACTTAAACTCGAAACGTTTCCTTAATATACGCATAATCGTAAAACAATATTTGGCTAAAAATTCACTAACACAACATCGATAGTTTTGTGCAACTAAAAATTCGCAAACTAATAATCGATGAAAACCATTTCAAAAATTTTTGCATTAGCAGGACTTATTTCTTTAGCGTCTTGTAATAATGATGACAACAACGGTACAACTACAACTCCTGGAGGCAACACTAGTGTTATTGACCTTAAAAACCACTCTATGACTCCTGCTTTTGTTACAAAGCAAGCTGGTTTTGAAAACGTAGAAGTATACAGTATTTTAAGCTCAGAAGATGCCTTGCCAGAATCTCCAAACTTTGTGTATGGAAGTATGGCTGACGGTTGTGGGCTTTTAAAAAATGATGACGGAACGTACACCCTAATCAATAATATTGAGGCTGATTATGCCATTGCACGTGTTACTTTAGATGCTACTTTTAAGCCAATTAAAGGTGAATACATTTTAAACTCTGATGCCACTGGAAATACTGCACAATGTTCAGGAAGTTTAGCTACGCCAGAAGAGCACGGTTATGGACCTATATATTTAAGTGGTGGAGAATGGGGAGCAATGCCAACAAACAATGTATTTGTGGTTGATCCTTATAAATCTGCTGATGATGCAAGCGTTGCTGAAATTTTACCTGCCATGGGACAATGGACTATTGAAAATGCAGTGCCAATTGGAAAAGATGCATTCCCAGGGAAAACAGTGGTAATGATTGGTGATGATAGCCGTGGAGACGCTGGAGGACAGTTAGCAATGTATGTATCTAACACTGTTGGTGACTTACACGGAGGAAACTTATACGGATTAAAAGTTGGTGACGGTAGCGTTACGGATAAAGATTTAATTATTGGGAATGAGTATGATATTGAGTTTGTTCAATTAGATCAAACTACGTACAACGAGTTAAATAACGAAAGCATCGCCAAAGGTGTGATGGCTTTCAACCGTGTAGAAGATATCGACTATAGAAAAGGTTCTGCTGCGGCAAACAGAGAAATCTATTTCAATGCTACAGGTCACACTTCAAACTCAGATACGCGTACAAAATATGGTCGTGTGTACAAACTAGTATTAGACGAAGGAAATCCTTTAGCTGGAAAATTGACTTTAGTATTAGATGGAGATGATTTAACTAGTAAAGCAAAAACTTTCCACAGTCCTGATAACATCTTAGTCACTGAAAACTACGCATACATTCAAGAAGATCCTAACGGATATGTAGATGATATGGTAAAACAACACGATGCATACTTATACCAATATGATTTAAATACAGGAGCATTAAAAGTTGTGTTAGAATCTGCTCATAGAACTGTAGAAGCAGTAGATAATGGATATGCAAGTTTTGACGATCGTTGGGGAAAATGGGAATTAACTGGAATGATTGATATTTCTGATATCATTGGAGAGCCAGATACGTTCTTACTAATTCAACAAGCACATTCGTGGAAAGACGACGCTTTCTTAAATCCTGATGGTGCCGGAACTGCTGAAAATAGTAGAAACGAAGGTAGTATTTTATTAGTAGTAAAAGGACTTGCTAGATAAACCATGCTAAAAAAAATTAATCTACCTAAAGAGGCTTATGGTGTGGTAAGCCTCTTTCTCGTATCTATAAATTTACTGGTTTCATGCAAAAATACAGCTGATACAATTCCGATTCCTGTACCTGAAAATGAAACCATTACTGCTGCTATTAAAGCGCAATATGAAGACGACTTAAAGAATTGCATTGCCGATGTAAAAGCCTTAAGCAAAGCCATTATAAAAGATAGTATTCTGTACTATTTTAAAGCTGCTCGTATCGATTTTAAACGTATGGAGCCAATCATGTCATTTTACAATAGTTCAAATTATTACGGGTTAAATAAAGCCAATTTACCAAAAGTTGATGAAGGTGATAATGCTGAAAAAGTGATAGAAGCATCAGGTTTTCAAGCTTTGGAAGAAGCCATTGCAGAAACTAAAATAGATACAGTTGCAATTCATGGATATGCAAATGACATTTACAGTAAGTTGAAGCTCGAACAAAAGTACAATTCCATCTTAAAACATACAGATTATAAGTTTTTGTGGCTTACACGCCAAGCATTAGTCAGAGTCATGTCGATGGGAATTTCAGGATTTGATTCACCTGTACTATTACTTTCGATTCCTGAAAACAAAGAAGTTTTTGCGAGTTTGGAAAAATATTTCCATATCTACAAGTCGCATTTTAAAAGCGAGCAATTATTTAAAGACTGGATTGCTGCGTTGAAAGCTGCGCAAGAGGCCCTTGATGAAGCTGAAAATTTTAATGATTTTGATCGTTATAGTTTTATTAAAGATCAACTACAACTAATGCTTTCGTTATGGAATCAAACCGTAACAGATTGGCAAGTACAATTTCCATTGAAACAAAAATTAAACTATGGAATAGATTCGTTCTATGATGCTAATACGTTCAATCCAAATGCATTTAAACCGAGTTATAGTCCAGAAATATCCCCAGAATTAGCAGCATTAGGTAAAGATTTATTCTTTGACGCTTCACTTTCTAAATCTGGTACGATGAATTGCGCAAGTTGCCATCAACCAGAAAAAGCGTTTACTGATGGAATGCGTTTTTCAAAAGACAACCAAGGAAACTTTGTGCAACGCAACTCTCCTACACTACTCTATTCGAGCATTCAACAATCACAATTTTATGATGGACGTGTAGAAAACTTAGAAAATCAGATTTTGGACGTCATCAATAATGAAAAAGAGTTTCACGCTAACACTGAAATGATCGTTGAAAAACTAAAAAAATCCGAAACCTACACAAAACGTTTTCAAGAGTTATACAAGCAGGGAATTGATCATAAATCGGTTCGTAATGCTATTGCGATGTATATCCGAACATTGACGCCTTTCAATTCAAAATTTGATCGAAATATTTCTGGAAAGGAAGATACATTTACCGCGGAAGAGACACTTGGTTTTAATCTTTTTATGGGAAAGGCAAAATGTGCTACTTGTCACTTTGCCCCAACGTTTAACGGAACAGTTCCGCCATATTTTGCCGAAAGTGAATTGGAAGTTTTAGGCGTTCCAAATACCAAAGTATGGGAAAACGCTATGGTAGATGAAGATTTAGGACGTTATTATGTTGCGAAAGCTGAATTAAAAAAACATGCTTTTAAAACACCAACGGTTCGAAATATCTCCAAAACAGCTCCGTACATGCACAATGGTGTATATGATACTTTGGAAGAAGTCTTAAAGTTTTACAATCTTGGAGGTGGCGCTGGTATTGGAATTGAATTGGAAAACCAAACATTGCCACCAGATCCTTTAGAACTTTCTCCAGAAGAAATAAAAGCAATCATTGCGTTTATGAATTCTCTTGAAGATCAGTTAAACGAACAAAGCTTATAAATTATAATTCAACGGCAAGGTATTCGCAATGCGCTTGTCTCCTAACACGCCTCCGAAAGACAATCTTCTCGGAGGTGTATAATTTCCATACTTATCAATCACAAATTCTTTATCGTCTTCCAAAATCGTTAAGAATGATTTTTGAAAACGATCATACACAATCACCAACCGATCTGCAGTAAGCTTTACTTTGGTATCTTCTCCCATCGGTGTGATTTTAAAGTATTTGTATGGTGGTACAATAAATCCTTTACGAAAGATTTGAAATCCATTCTCTTTCAATTGTTTTTTTGCTAAAGAACGCATAAAATACAAAACAGACTCGCCATATTCCTTTTCTCTTGCTTTTCGATGTCTTCTACGGACTCTTTTATGTCGTTCGGTATAAAAAGTAGAACCAGCTACATATACGCTTCTAGTCAAAACATCGCCTCTTTTTGTTAATCGCAAATCAGCTTCAAACGATTCTAGTGTATACTCAACGGTATATCCTAAGTACTTATTTCTAATAATAATTGGTTTATCTGCATATGCGTTGAGTTTTTGTGTGGTAGGATTGTACACTAATTCAATAGCGTCCAAATTGACAATTCTACACATATACGGTTCAACCGTTTTTCCTATAAATTCTCGTTTAAAGATTTCCATTTTTTTTCGGCGCGACCAAGGATCGTTTTCTAAATATACGGTTCCTAAAGCTTGTGGCTTCAATTTCATATAAATCTTGGCTCCACTTTCTAACTTTCGCACATCAAATAACAAAGTTTCATATCCTATGTAACTAATAACCAAAGGTGATTGTGTAGAAGCCTTATAATCGATAGAGAACTTCCCATTTTCGTTCGTGGTAGTTCCAATGGTAGTTCCATCAAAATAAACAGATACACCAAATAATGGCTCTTGTGTTTTTCCATCAAATACAGATGCTTCAAGGGTTTGTGTGTATGAAATGCTTGTAAATAGCAGACTTACATAAAGAAAAAGTAGTGTGTAATTTTTTTTCATGCATTTTTTGATTGATTAGTACTAAAAATAATAATTATTTTTGTCAAAAGATTGCCACATCTTATGAATTTAACTGAACTTAAATCCTTTCTAGACGAAAAAGTAATTGAATACAATCAACCAAAATTCGTAGAAAGTGACCCGATACAAATTCCACATAAATTTAACCGAAAAGAAGACATTGAAATTGCTGCTTTTTTAACGGCTACCATTGCATGGGGTAATCGAAAGATGATCAATAATAATGCCAAAAAAATGATGGAGTTGTTAGGAAATTCTCCGTATGATTTTGTACTAAATCATTCAGAAGAAAACCTAGAATCTTTAGAAAACTTTGTGCACAGAACCTTCAATGGGACTGATTTTGTGTTCTTCATAAAGGCTTTACAAAATATCTATAATCATCATGGTGGATTGGAAGTGGTTTTTGCTAATACCGAAGAAGAACGCATGCAAAATGTGATTTCTACTTTTAAAGAAACTTTCTTTAGCATTCCGCATCCAGAACGTACTCGAAAGCATGTATCTGATCCCAAAAAAGGAAGTGCAGCTAAGCGTATTAATATGTTTCTTCGATGGATGGTTCGCAATGACCAAACAGGTGTTGATTTTGGTATTTGGAAAACACTTTCTCCTTCTCAATTATCATGTCCACTAGATGTACATTCAGGAAATGTAGCGCGAAAATTAGGTTTATTAAAACGCAAACAGAATGATGCCAAAGCCTTACGAGAATTGGATACTAGACTGAGAAAATTAGATTCTAATGATCCTGTGAAGTATGATTTTGCGCTGTTTGGTTTGGGTGTTTTTGAGAAGTTTTAAAATAGTTAAATACGCTTTCAGAAACCCTTATATGACTGGAAAAAATTGAAAAGCCAAGCAATGTTTGAAGCGATACCAGAAAATGATCTTGAATTAGTTTGATTGTATTTCCATGATTTAATTGATACGCATAATCAACATCTAGAATTTTTGGGGCTTGCATTGACTGAAAGTGAGCTGTAACCATCATGAGATTAAAGTATTATAACTTATTCAAGAGACCAATCCTTTACTCAATGAACCTGAAAAAGGTATTAATAGTGTAGAAATCGCATGCATATTGAAACGTAAAAAAGATATTTACTTTTAATTTCTCACTCAAAAAATAGGCTTCACTTTTTTCTCTTTGCAAAATAAAAACATGGCCAGAAGCTAACTTCCAGCCAATGTTTAGATCAAAATTTAACTTATTACTTCATTAAGCACATGCAGTAGCCGATTGACACTGCGGAAGTGCACAGTTAGACATAGCTACTGAATCTACTGTACAATTAAGAGCTTCCGTTGCATTTGGAGTACCACATCTTCCTCTTTGGCTAAGTAAATTACAGTCTTTGTTACATGTATGATCTTCATCAATTGTAATTGTTAACCAATCTCCCCCAAGAATATTGTTAAGATGTAAATTGGAAATTGATGTTTTGTTTAATGTTAAACTGTTTAATTTTTGTTTTTTCATAATACAAGTTTTAATAATTATTATTGAAGCAAATCTATCCTGAAAAAACAGACAAAACAACAAAAGTAAGCTAGAATACGACAATTCTAGGCTTAAAAAAAACCGAGTTAAAAAACTCATAAACAAATACTTACATATGAAAATAAAAAATCAGATCATAAAAAAACCTCATCAACAGATGAGGCTAATTTTTATATAAATTTTAGTGTTTTCAAGTTATTTGACACGTCTAAAGACAATAGCATCTTCTGAAAAATCTGTTGGTCTTCCTGCAGTACCTCCAAATCGTAATGCCATTTGCATTTCGTCTCTAGATTTCATTTTGATAATACCTTTTAGACGTCCTAATTCTCGCTTTGAACCATTATCTATAATCATAAAATCAATTGCTTTTGGCGAAGTACCACTATTTATGGTATACTTCATAGCAGCTTTTGTACCATTATGATCATAAGATTTTCCTCCTAAAGTTTGTCCATTAAATTCAAAAACAGCATAACCATCACTTGTTAAGGTTAAATATCCTATATCTCCTTTATCTTGTCCTTTCCACTTTCCAACATGATCGTCTGGTGCTGTAAAAGAAAATAATAATAGTAAAGTAACAAGTGCAAACGACAGTTTTTTCAAAATTTTCATAATCGGGATTTTTAATATGTTTTAGCGTTACACAATATATATCAATATTTTAACACAAACAATTGTTTTTCAAATTGACTAGTAATGGAGATGTTATTATTGTTTCTTAGAGTTGTTTTAATCTTTTTAAGTATTATTTTAATCATTGGAAGCATTGATGTAATACTTTCAAGCGTTATTTTAATCATTATAAACATCATTTTAATACTGGTAAGCTTTTATCTAACGCTACAAAACGTTATTTTGACCATTATAAATACTAAAGTATCAGCTCAAAAGATGATGCTAAGGGATTACACCATATTGGCAAGGGATAAAACTCAGGTTTAAAGTCCAATAATTGCTGCTTCGGCACAACGCTCACCATCCATAGCTGCAGAAACAATTCCACCAGCATAACCACCACCTTCTCCACAAGGAAATAATCCTGTCACTTCTGGATGCTCTAAGTTTTCTTTTCTAGGAATGTTGACAGGTGAAGATGTACGTGATTCCACGCCAACAATATTCGCTTGGTCTGTGTAATATCCGTTCATTTTTTGTCCAAACGCAGCAAATCCTTTTCGTAAACGGCCTCCAATAGCTTTGGGTAGTAATGAATGTAATGGCGAAGATTTTAAACCAGGTTGATAGGAAGTTGGATTCAAATCCGTTGATAATCTTCCTTCCACAAAATCTGTCAATCGTTGTGCAGGTGCTACTTGACTCCTACCTCCTGCCGTAAATGACAAACGTTCCAAATCTTTTTGAAATTCCAGACCTTTTAATACACCATGTTGTTCATATTTGAATAAATCTTTCTCTGCATTGATCTCTACGACAATTCCAGAATTGGCAAATTTATTATTACGTCTTGATGGTGACATTCCGTTGACTACAACTTCTCCATTCGCAGTTGCCGCTGGCACGATAAATCCTCCCGGACACATACAAAATGAATACACTCCACGATCGCGCACTTGATGCACCAAACTATACGCAGCAGCTGGTAACAGTTCATTACGCTCACCTGTACAATGATATTGAATATTATCTATGATTTCTTGTGGATGTTCCACACGAACTCCCATAGCAAATGATTTTGCTTTTAAAGCTACTTCTTTTTTATGCAATAGCTCATAAATATCTCGGGCTGAATGTCCTGTGGCTAAAATCACGCGGTTTACTGACATTTCACGTCCATCAAGTAATTGTATCGCTCGTATTTTATCTTCCTTAATGATCAAATCAGTTACACGTGTTTCAAAATGTACTTCTCCCCCATATTTTATAATAGTTTCACGAATATTTTTGACAACATTAGGTAATTTATTTGTTCCAATATGCGGATGCGCATCTACTAAAATTTGATCCGTAGCACCATGATATACTAGATTTTCAAAGATTCTGCGTACATCGCCACGTTTCAAACTTCGTGTATACAGTTTTCCATCAGAATAGGTCCCTGCACCACCTTCCCCAAAACAATAATTAGAATCTTCATTCACAAAATGTTCTTGGTTAATGGCTCGTAAATCACGACGACGTTCTTGCACTTTCTTTCCACGTTCTAATACTACAGGTTTATAACCCAATTCTACACAACGCAATGCAGCATACATTCCTGCAGGTCCAAAACCTACAATATGAATTTCTTTGGCATTAGACACATCTTTATAATCAAATTTATATTCGCTAGCTTCAGGAAGTGCTTCATTAATATACACCGCGACTTTATAGTTAAAAATAATCAATGGTTTACGTGCATCAATTGATTTTCGCAGTACTTTTATTCCCGTGATACCATCTGCCAATGCGCCAAGTTTTTGCTTGGTTTTTTGTAGCAAAATATCTTCAATTCTTTCTTCCTCTAGCGTAATGCGTATTTGGATTTCTTTGATCATGCTGCGAAGGTATTAAATTTATTGAGAGTTGGTTAATGCTTATTTTAACATTCATTATGAAAAAGCACATTGCGCATATATATTCTTTAGTTTACATTTATACAGCATAAAAAAATCTCGATTTCACATATACTCCAAAACATTCGTATGAAAAACTGCCCAACGAAACTATTATTTATTTTTATTACCTGTGCATTTCTGAGCACAATATCACTCGCACAAAAAAATGACTCTCATATTACTATTGGAAAAAAGCATATTATTAACTCATCTGTCTTACAGGAGGAAAGAGTAATTCAAATATACACTCCTGATGGATACTCAGAATCAACACAAAAATATCCTGTATTATATATTTTAGATGGACAACAATATTTTTTAAGTGGTGTTGGTTTGCTAAAATCGATGCGTACACCGCGTGCTATTCCAGAAATGATTATAGTAGGTATCAGTGATAACGAAGCATCCAGATGGACTTGGTTTGCAGATAAAAAAGAGAAATTCTCAAGTTTTTTGATAGATGAACTTATTCCTTTTATCAACTCAAACTACAGAACTAATAAAGAATGTATCATTTTTGGATGGGAAGGCGCAGCTTATTATGCCAGTGAATTGCTCTTAAAGCATCCTGAGGTCTTTAATGGAGCTATCTTAAGTAATGGAGGTTATGCTTCTAAGGATATGCTAAACGCTTTTGACGCCAATAAAGCTAAGTATTTATACATGGCGAATTCAAAAAGGGATATTTATAATATAAGTTATACTCAGGAATTCCATGAAACTTTGAAAAAACATAGTCCTGAACATCTTATTTGGAAGTATGATTTGTTCAATGATGAAATACATGAAAGTCTTGCGCATTTGGCTTTATACAAAGGATTAAAATTTTATTATCACAACTACAATTCGCTCGTTTTTGAAAGTATACAACAATATATTGATTTGGGCGAAATGGACTACTTGAAGACTTATTTTAAAGAACGAGGAAAACGGTTTGGCTTCGACAGCAGTATAGATAATAGCACAAAAAACTCTTTAATTTGGTTGGCTTGGAACAGAGATAATTTTGAGTATTTTAAATTCTTTGTGAATGAATTCAAAGATGTTTTAAAAACGAAAAGATATGATTCTGCATATTGGCAGTATCGTTTTGGACAATTCTATCTAAAGCATAAAGACTATACTAATGCAATAAAATATTTTAATGCTGGACTTACCAAATACCCAAACTCAAGATTTGAAAAGCAGATGAAGGAAGGATTGATTGAAGCAAAAAGTAAGAAAGCATAATCTACCAAAAACAAAAAGTATAAAAACGATATGCTATTAATTCTAACAAATAACTGAGTTTCTTTACATATATAATTCAAAACCACTCTTTTGATTTCACCAAAATCTTAAGTACCATACAGTAGAATTTAACATATGAAAAAAATCAAGTGTAAATAATAAAGAAATACTTCACAATACCATACGGAATTTTACATATAGAGAATCATTTGATTTAATACGACACGATGATGACCTAAAATTTGAATTAGGAACTTTAAGGTTTTTTCATAAGAACATGATCAAAAATACGAGAATAAAGTTGCTAATGAGTTGAATAAATTGATCAAAATGGTGGAAGAAGCTTTATAAACGTTACATAATCAAAAAAGTTAATACAGATTTACATCCCATAAAAAAACACAAACAGCATCTGTACGGCTTACCATGATTTGCGTTATTGTTGAAATCATAATCCCGATTTTTTCATAAATCTCCTAATGTATTGGTTGTAATTCCAGATGCACCTGCTATTGGAGGTTTGATTGGAACTATTACAGATAAAAAAAGAATACAACATAAAAATTCGCACGAACAAGAATCTTAAAATAGTATGCTACAAAACTCTTAATACCAGTCTTTTACCAAAAAAAACTGTTTCCAAAATTCCGAATCCTTCCAGCGTGTTTCTTGTCGATACAAATTGTTTTTAGAAATTAGATATTGCTGATATATAGTCTGCATTGCTTCTCCATATTCTGCAAACACATCTGGATCCGCTTCTGATAATTTCTTTTCTATGGTTTCTGTTGCTCTCGCTGCTGTATAGATAGCATTTGTGATTCCATGTGAAGACAACGGATCAAAGGACATGGCAGCATCACCAAGTGCCAACCAATTGCTTCCTGAAATCCGTTTGGCTACAGAAGAGTTTGCATTGCCTCCTTTGAATTTAGCTTGATTGACTTGTGCTATGAAATCTTTTAAATAGATCGTTTCTGATAAAGCAGATTTACATTGCGAAATATCTTTAAGTTTGGACAAGATTTCGTGTCCTTTATTTGTATACATTGTACAGATATTCTCCGTTTCATTCAATGCAGAAACAATTCCCCAACCTTGTTCAAAACTTTCTACATATACTTCATGTGTCAATTTTGGATGTTTGATTTTTGGTACGTGACAACTTACAGCGACCAATTCATCATGTATTTCACTATCAACTTTTAGTTTTTGTAATACTGCTCGATTTCTCCCTGTAGCATCAACAAGAATTTGTCCTTGTACCATTTTTACGCCATCATTTTTAGCCAAAACAACCGTATTTCCATGTGCTTCATGAATAATTTCAAAACCTTTTGTATACGAAACCATATCATCGCGAATCAAGTCTCGCATATACTCTAAGGTTTGATACTTATTGATCTTCAAACCATTCTTAAATGGATTGTGATGGTAAAAATTGATATCTGTTACTCGCGAACTTCCCCACATGGAATGATATCCATAGGTTTTTCGATACGCATTCTCTTCAAAAGTGTTTAACAACTGTAACTTCTGTAAGAAAGGCATTGCCGAAGGTGGAAGCGTTTCTCCTAGTGCAAAAGGTGGCTTCTCTCCTTTTCTATGTAACAGTGAAAACGATATTCCTTTACGTTGCAAAAGCACTGCCAGCGTTATGCCAGCAATGCCGTTGCCTATTATAATTACTTCTTTTCGCATGTAATTTTATGACGAATTTGTTATAAAAATCAAACTAAGGCTCTATCTATGAAACGTCTTTGCGTGGAAGTATGATAAAGCAATCTGTGACTTCAAAAAGCAGATAAATTTCATTATCAAACAGATTACTAAGTCGCAAGCTTCTCGGAATGACTTTCACAAAAGAATTACGGTCTAATGTTTCTTCATATCTTTAGAATCATACGCTACATATAAAAGTTTTGGAATGCCATCAATATCTTCTTCTAGCCACCTTCCGGTAACTACACCAATATCTTTCCACTGATATACCATATTGATCAAGCCATTCATATAGCCTCCTTCTGCATGATATCCAATAAATCCAGTATCTGCAGTATGCAACCAAGCCAAACGATTGGCATAAATATTACGCTTAGTATCCGGTAAAATATTTGGATCTTTTAGTTTTTCAAAACTCGCAGCTGGCAAAACAAACACTGGTAAGTTTGCTGCCCACCAAGACGGTACTGGATATTGTTCTTCCACATATACTGCCTGACAACTTCCTGCGTCTGACTGCCATGGAATTCCCATCCATTTGGTCATATCTCCTGGTGTAACTTTCCAAAACCAAGCATCTTCACTGCCAGGTATCATAGATTTACGTACATCATCAGAAGTCATAGAGAAACCAAAATTGTTATAAAATATTTCTTCTTGTTCTTCTCTAGAAGCTACATTTAATCGAACTTCACGTAAGCCATAAGCTCCTATTCTATATTCAGCATTATCAACAATTAACTTATAGGTTTCTGAGTTCTCGGAATATAACTGATTGTGACGCATTGGCCAGGTCAATTCTACTCCAGGATGGAATCCTCCACCGTATAA
The DNA here is from genome assembly GCF_022447245.1 of Kordia sp. Classification (GTDB taxonomy): domain Bacteria; phylum Bacteroidota; class Bacteroidia; order Flavobacteriales; family Flavobacteriaceae; genus Kordia. The sequence goes on from NZ_JAKVBC010000031.1 coordinate 32,451, forward strand.
AGTTTCTAAAACTGCTCTAGTCATCAATAACGGCTTGCGTGCTTCATCTCTTGCAGATTCTAAAAATCGCTCACGATAGAATTCTCCCATTTGATCCATATTTTCAAAATGGAAACTATCTGGAGTATAAAAATTACCATCGCGCCATTGTCTGAGTTGTTCATAAATCATTGGCGGAATGGCAAACCATTGTGCTGGACTTCCTGGATAATCAATCGCATCTCCTGGATAATATGGTAACTTTAACTCTTCTGTTCCACTACTACGATTGACTAAATCTGTTTTGTTTTTACTTGGAATAATAGGTTCGTTTGACATATTATATGCAGGATTACGGAACATATTAAAAATGCGTTCACGTACCGCATCTGCTTCTGCTTTTGGTTCTTTTTGATAGATATATTTAAATTGATCTTTGGCGATTAATTCATCAATTGTTTCTTTGAAAGATGGCGCTAAAAAGTCTCCTAAGTTTACCCATTGCATTCTATATAAACGATACATCATTGGGAAAACCGTTGCCAATTCTGGTTGATGGTATTCATCAGCTGCACCCGTAATTAAATCAAACATTGTTGAAATTGGTTGAATTTGTGGTGCATAATCTGGTGGTGCAGACGCTACCCAAGCTGAAGATTTTGCATCGTCTAAACGATATAATTCTCCTGTATCTCTTCTACGAATGTTTGCAGTTACTCTTCCATCACAAATATCATCATACCAATTGGAATTATCTGCGAAATCTGTATTTAAGTCAGACGGATTCAATGCTGCAGAAATTCCGTCTGCTCCATAAAATATCATTGTTCCATCATCGTCAAATTCAACTGTCCCAAGATTCACGTCTTTAGCATCAACTTTCATCAATTTTGCCAACATACTCACTCCATCCTTTGAAAATCTTGAAGAAGGAAATTGCCCTCTGATTTCTTTGTGTTTTTCACCTTCATGAACACTTACCATTCCTGGATGATTTACCAAGTCTTTACGATAATTATAACCATTCGGCACACGCAATCCTTGATCTAACACATTTGGGTTTCTATATTCTGCGCTAATGCCTGGAGCCAATTTATCTTTTGCAAAATTTGGTGATAAATTTTGATGATCTTCTATCATTACAGATAAGTCTAAACTGTTGTTGAAGTCGTACCAAAACGGTTTTTTATTGGCAACTTCCACTGACCATTCAATTTCGTAATCATCCGTATTAATTTGACGAAATGGATTTCCGTTTTCATCACATTCATAAATATAGAAACGTTGTGCTTGCTTCTTTAAACGCCCATCTTCTGTAAGATAATTTTGTTCTGTTTCGTATAAGTTTGCCCAAGGGATTTCTGGACTAAAAATTACATCTTCTTTCCTTGCAGGACCATTTCCAAGTCGCGCAATTCCTATAGAAGGATAAATTCTAAATTTTGGATTTGAGTTTGCCATCTGGTTGATTTTTTAAGTTGCTTAAAGATATCGGTCAAAGGCATTTTATACTAGCGTAATTTTACCTGTTTTTATAGTTTATGTATTTACATGCGTAAGGATCAATAACTATAATAAGTGACAATCTGTCAATATTTGAAGTTTATGGGTTTAAGAGCTACGTTTTTAGAGTGTCTCATGGGGAAACCGTAAGTAATAATAAAATACTGATTTTATTATCACTATTTAATGTAAACTAATCATACTCCATGAGTATTGTCAATAAAAGGTATTCATAGTTAAGTTAACTATGAAAAAAGCAATCATTTTCATCTCTCTTTTTATGTTCAGTCATAGTATATATGGACAATCTAGTGAAATAATAGCCACTGCATACAAACAGGTTTTTAGAATGAATAATACACGGGGAGAATGGCCAGATCATTGGACTACTTATGAATCTGAAGGAAGATCTAATCCTGTTATTCGCACAACAAAAATTAGTGGAGGATCTTCAGGATATATTTACAGATTACAAATGTATATCAACAATATCGTACAAGCAGATTTTTATGTCACATATGATTCGCAAAAATCAGTTGAGATGAGAAAAGAATGGAATGATCATTATGTTAACTGCTATAAAGGATCAGGTGGAGACTATGTTTTTACTCAAAAAGTTTCTCTTGAATCTATTTCGATAGATAATTCAGAATGGAAGTATAATGAAAACTCTCAATTATATCTGATGATTTATTCAGAAGATTATTGCGTGGTTATAAGTTAACTACTAATTATTTACACGATCTAATCTTATGTAGTATGTAGAATGATTAAATAACGATATAATTATTATCACTCTTCAACTATACACAATATTAACATTGGTAAAAACGACAAGCCAAAATTAACACTTCTTTATAAACCTCAACCTATGGTTAAATAAATATAAACGTTTATATTTGACAAACGATTATTTAGGAATGCAATTCAAACACCCAGAAGTACTTTACGCCTTATTATTACTCCTCATTCCTATTCTAGTCCACCTATTTCAACTACGACGCTTTGAGAAAACAGCTTTTACAAATGTAAAGTTTCTACAAAATGTAATTTTACAAACTCGAAAAAGTTCTCAGTTAAAAAAATGGTTGATTCTTTGTGCGCGACTCTTAGCAATGGCAGGATTAGTATTTGCCTTTGCGCAACCGTATTTTGCAAATAGAGATATTGTAAAAACGGAGAAAGAAACAGTGATTTATCTAGACAATTCGTTTAGCATGCAAAGCAAAGGAGAAAAGGGCGATTTGCTAAAACGTGCAGTTCAAGAGTTACTGAATACCGTTCCTGAAGATGAAGAAGTTTCTATTTTCACAAATACAGACACATATAAAAACACAACTGTTAAGAGTATTCGAAATGACTTGCTACGTTTGGAATATTCGCATCAGCAAGAAGCCATTCCTGCAGTTTTATTGAAAGGACGTAAGTTGTTTTCAAAGCAAAAGAATTCAGTAAAGAATCTAATTTTAATCTCAGATTTTCAGCAAAACGGACAGCTTTCAACGCAAACAGACAGCACATTTACTACAAATTATATTCAACTGAAACCTGCAAATTCCAATAATATTGCTCTTGACAGTCTGTATATTGCTGAACAAGATGTAAATTCGGTAAAGATAGCTGTTGTCGTTAAAAACTCTGGTGTTCCTGTACAAGATGTGCCAGTTTCATTGTACGATGGAGGAAGCTTGATTGCCAAATCGTCGGTGAATTTAGATTCGCAAAAAAGTTCGGAAGTCAACTTTTCGATTCCTTCTAACAAAGTAATTGAAGGAGAAATTCGTATCGATGACAACACACTACAATTTGACAATACGCTATTTTTCAACATCAATTCGCCAGAAAAAATTAATGTGCTTGCCGTAAATGAAGCAGATGATGAATTCCTTAAAAAATTGTACACAGAAGACGAGTTTAACTTAGTTTCTACTCCATTAAATCAATTGAATTATAATGATATTGCCACACAACAATTGATCATTTTGAATGAATTGAAAAACATTCCGAATCCATTGTTAACAGCATTGAGAAGTTTCAAACAAAATGGAGGTTCACTCGTCATCATTCCCGCCAAAGAAAGCAATCTAGCTAATTACAGTGAACTTTTAAAAAACAACAATTTCAGCTCTTTACAAGAAGTTAAGGAAGTTACAGAAAAGAAAATCACAAAGATCAACTTCTCGCATCCGTTATTTACAAATGTATTTGAAAAAGAAGTGACCAATTTCCAATACCCGAAAGTGAATCACTATTTCGGAATTGTGAGTACTGCTGCTATATTACGATTTGAAAATAACTTGCCGTTTTTAATAGCGAATAACGAAACATACATGTTTACGGCGCCAATTAATACTGAAAATTCCAACTTTAAAAACTCGCCATTAATTGTTCCTATCTTATACAACATTGGGAAGAACAGTCTAAAATTGACCGACTTATATTATACCTTAGGAAGAGAAAATTCTTTTGATGTGCAAACTTCCCTTGGTCAAGATGCCGTTTTGACGATTGCCAAAGGAGAAGAAGAGTTTATTCCGCTACAGCGAACTACAAATACGAAAGTGCGTTTGACAACTGATGAATTTCCTTCAAACGCAGGAATTTATAGTATTAAAAATCAAAACACAGAATTACAGCAGATTAGCTATAATTTTGATCGAAAAGAAAGTACACTACAATACCATAATATTGCCAATTTATATCCTGAAAACACACATACAACTGTAGCGCAGTTTTTTGAAGATTTAAAAAATGAACAGTCCGTAGCTTCGCTTTGGAAATGGTTTATTATTTTTGCGCTAGTATTTTTAGGTATTGAAATTTTGATTTTAAAATTCGTTAAATGAATCTCCTTATAAAATCCGCTACTATCATTGATGCAGCAAGTGAATATCATCAGGCTATAAACGATATTTTGATAGAAAACGGAGTCATTACTCAGATTGCCACTTCCATTGAAAATTCTCATAATTACGACACTATTTCGCTAGAAAACCTTCATATCTCACAAGGTTGGTTTGACAGTAGTGTGAGTTTGGGAGAACCAGGATTTGAAGAACGTGAAACCATAGAGAATGGTTTGAAAACGGCTGCAAAAAGTGGTTTTACTGCCATTGCGGTGAATCCGAACGCAAATCCAATTGCTGATACCAAAGCTGATATTGCTTTTTTAAAAAGTAAAGCTTTTGGAAATGCAGTCAATCTCCATCCTATTGGTGCGTTGACAAATGCCAGTAAAAGTATGGATTTGGCAGAGTTGTTTGATATGAAAAATGCCGGAGCGATTGCCTTTGGCGATTATCAAAAAGCTATTAGAAATCCGAATTTACTAAAGATTGCTCTACTGTATGCTGATAATTTTGATGGCTTAGTGATGTCATTCCCACAAGAGAATCAAATTGTTGGAAAAGGAATTGTCAACGAAGGACCAAACAGTACACGATTGGGCTTAAAAGGAATTCCATCCTTAGCGGAAGAATTACATATTGCGCGCGATTTATTTTTGCTAGCTTATACCAAAGGAAAATTGCACATTCCAACGATTTCTACAGCAACATCAGTGCAATTGATTCGTGAAGCCAAATCCAAAGGTTTGAATGTGAGTTGTTCTGTTGCTATTCATAATTTGATGATGACAGATGACGAATTAGAAACGTTTGACACGCAATATAAAGTACTACCACCATTACGTACCGAAAACGATCGAAACGCTTTGATTGAAGGTTTAAAAGACGGTACAATTGATATGGTAACAAGCGATCATAACCCGATTGATATAGAACATAAAAAAGTAGAATTTGACAATGCCATGTACGGAACTATCGGTTTAGAAAGTGCTTTTGGTACCTTGCAAACTATTTTTGATACCGAAACTAGCATTCAACTTATTACTTCAGGGAAAGAACGATTTGGAATTGAAACCTCAACAATTGCAGTTGGACAACAAGCAAATCTGACACTTTTTAATCCTGAAGGAAACTATACTTTTACCAAAGAACATATTCACAGTAGCTCTCAAAACAGTGCTTTTTTAGGCAAAGAATTGAAAGGAACTGTTTACGGAATCATTCATAACCAACAAAAAGTTATTTCGTAATGGACTCAAAAACTATAGAAAACGGGAGACAAATTGCCATTATTTCGTACCTGTTAACGCTCGGATTAATCATTGCATTTGTAATGAATATGGATCCTAAAAATAAATACGCTGCCATGCATATCCGTCAATCTTTAGGTTTAAATATTCTATTCTATGCAATTGCATTTCTTACAGGTTATTTTACTGGTTGGATGGTTGCAACTCCGTTTTATGTCTTTTTTATTGTCCTTTGGGCATTTGGGCTTACCAATGCCATACAACGTGAATACACACCTATTCCACTAGTTGGCGATTACTTTCAAGAATGGTTTAAATCTATTTAACAAATTACTCCATGGAAACTCAAAAATTATCATTACACCATTTAATCAGAACTCCAAAAACTGCCACTGAAAACGCGCCTGTTATAATCTTATTACACGGTTATGGAAGTAATGAAGAAGATTTATTTTCGTTTGCAGCAGAATTGCCAGATCATTTATTTGTAGTATCTGCACGTGCACCAAGAGATTTACAACCGTATGGATATTCTTGGTATGATATTCATTACACTACTACTGAAAAAATAAGTAATGATGAACAAGCTATTGAATCTAGAGATTTGGTGGCTACATTTATTGATGAAGTCGTTGCCAACTATCCTGTAGATGCCAATAATGTAAGTTTGTTAGGATTCAGTCAAGGAACCATTTTGAGTTATGCAGTAGCGTTTACCTATCCTGAAAAAATAAAAAATGTAGTGGCATTGAGCGGTTATTTGAATCACAAAATCTTTGAAGTTAGTGACGACAAAAAATACGATCATTTAAACTTTTATTGTTCTCATGGTAGCGTAGATCAAGTGATTCCTGTACAAGCAGCTCGAGAAATCACACCTTTTATGGAATTAAACAATCTGAGTCACGTATACCAAGAATATCCTGTAGGACATGGTGTGGCACCACAAAACTTCTATTCTTTTAAAGCTTGGTTGGAGAAGCGCATTTAATTCTAAATTAATTACTTAAAATATTACGCAAAAGACGTTGAATTTTTCATAAAAAAGAGACTGCTTTTTTAAACAGTATCTTCTCATTAACCTAAAATAAAATGTGTAAATCCACACGACGCTAAACAGTCTAGTTAGTTAGTTAGTTTATAACACCTCAATAACTGTAAATGTTTCCCAAGGACCAATTTGATCGCGATTAGCTTGTAATGTATTACCTCCCAATATTTCTCGAGATACATACTAATTATTTTCTGCTTTTAAAGCAATTTTATTGCAACCTACCCAAACAACTATAAATTCTCTGTTACTTACCTTACTATTAGCACTCATTATAATATCTTCTCCATCTGAGGAAACAAAATCATTTCCCGCTTGGAACATCATTTTTGTCGGATCTGGAGTACCATGTCCTCCTGTCTTTATTACAACAAGTTCCAAAGCAGTTGATTCCTCTGTTCTAAAGCTACTAATTTCGTTGGATTCTCTCCTTGATTATCGGTAAATGTGCTGTCATCTGCTTGTAATTTAATTGTACATATAATCTAAAGTTTTAATTGTTCATATTTAATTGTGCAATTAAGAATAGATAGTAGCTACTGAATTAAATATCAAACACTTAATTACAATACAAATGTTGAAATTTTACAGATATATTGCATTGAAATTACCTTAACTGTCATTTTTTTGACTACGGGTGTACTCATTTTGATCATGAGTTCTAAAAGAAATTAATACTACAGCTAAAACACTTATATTTAGAATCAAGTATTTATACGTTAAAATGCTTTTCGATTGCGTAGTATATTTATACAACAACAAATTAGAATCTGCAACCATGAAAACACCAGAAGAAAAGAAAAAGTTAGAGGAAACTGCTCCAAAGTTCAAAGATTTTGACAAACCTATTATAGTAAATACTAAAGACTACATTTTAAGGCTTTTGTAAGACTATAACTTGGAAACTCTAAAGTGTTATTCATTCTCGCGAATGATTATTATTACCCAACTACAGAAGTACACTTATATCTTTGAGCTGCGAAAGATGGTGAATATAACCAAATCCAAAACAATTCTGTAGTTTCCCTCGGATTAAAAACCTACTTAAGTGCTCAAATCACTTCTGGAAAAGGAATAGTACACATAGAAAATACAGTTACCACATAAGATGCTCATGGAAAACACAGTGTAGAAATAGAATCTTTATGTAAGACCATTCGGATCAAACAAAAAAAGCGCTAAATATTGAGTTTAGCGCTTTTTACTTATACTATTTACGTTAAGAAATAAATTATTCTTTATACTTAGGATACAACACTTCTCTTATCAACTCAAAAGTTAGTTCTTTAGTTGTATCATTTACGTCGTAGCGTAAAATCATTTCTCCCCAAAAATCGCCATCAGTAAAACTACATAAAATCCACTTATGGTTAATTACTTTTACCTTATCAACGGACATGAATTTTCCACCAGTACCATCAAAAGGAACCAAAGGATTGTTTGCCGAAGCCGAATTTTGATCGTAAATGGCATCTGTAATTCTTTGGGTAAGGTTCTCTGTGTTAACACCTGATCCTTCAAAATATTCTTTAGCTTCACCGTTATTTTCAAAAGAAAAATAGCGCAAATCTAAATTCTCATTATACAACATATTCGTTGTATCCTTATATGCTTTTATATTATTTTGTAGAGTTTCTGTCTTTCCACGCAAGTCTTCAATTTTAGAATTCTGCTGCTCGTACATTTTATTCATACTCACATATTGGTATATGGCTAATAATATCAAAAAAATGACTGCATATAATAAGATTCTCTTTTTCATGGTACTGCTATTTTTAAATCGTGATTGTTAAGGTATCGTATGCCAAAAATACATTTTCTGGCAATTCTTTGGAAACTTCTGCATGAAAACCTAACAAATGACTGATATGTGTTAAATACGCACGTTCTGGTTTAATTTCTGCAATAAAATCCAACGCTTCCTGCAACGAAAAATGTGATATATGTTCTTGAATTCGCAACGCATTGACTACTAATACTTTTAAACCTTTCAACTTATCCTTTTCCGCTTGTTCCATCGTTTTTACATCTGTCAAATACGCAAAATCATCAAAGCGATAACCAAAGACTTGTAACTTATAATGAAACGCATTAATTGGTGTTATTCGTACACCTTCGAGTTCAAAAGAATGATTATTTTTTACTTCATGTTGAATCACGCCTGGTGCGCCCGGATATTTATTTTCAGTAGCAAAAATATAATCAAAACGTCGTTGTAATTCTCCAAATACACGTTTATGAGCATAGGTATGAATATCGCCTTGGCGAAAATAAAAAGGTCTAATATCATCCAAACCAGCCGTATGATCAGCATGTTCGTGTGTAAACAAAATACCATCAATATGACGACAATTGGCACGCAACATTTGCTGGCGAAAATCAGGTCCACAATCCACCACATAAGTTGCGTTTGCCCAAGAAATCAAAATAGAAACTCGCAGGCGTTTGTCACGAGGATCATCACTTAAGCAGACAGGATGATCGCTTCCTATAATGGGAATCCCTTGAGAAGTTCCAGTTCCTAAAAAAGTTATTTGCATAGCAAAATTTGATAAATTGTTAAGAATTAGACAATTTTAAATACATATCTGTGTATTTTACCAATCATTCTTCAAATTTAACTGATTATTTAACAAAAAACCTTAAATATTTAGTTCAAAAAAAATCTGAATGTTTATTTTTGTACTAAACAAATTTATCCACGCATGGCTATTGTCTACAAAGGTGATAAGGTGATAGAGAATGTACCTTCCATCAAAGCGAAAGCATTACGAATTAACTTAAACAGTCAAATCTACGGAACATTTGCAGAAATTGGTGCTGGGCAAGAAACTGTCCGTCACTTTTTTAGGTCAGGTGGTGCTTCCGGTACTATTGCAAAGGCAATGAGTGCGTATGATAAAGATTTTAGTGACGCCATATATGGTGTTGAAAACGATCGCCGTTATGTAACCGAAGCACGTTTAAAGAAAATGTTATCGCATGAAATGTCGCTAATTGAAGCACGTATTACTCGCGAGAAACATCCTGATAAAATGTTTTTCAGTTTTGCAAATACCGTTGCTACAATTGACTTTGCTAAGAAATACAAAGGTCACGGATGGATGGGAATCAAGTACCAAATTGACCCATCTCAAGAATACAACGAAATCGTTTTACACGTACGTTTCCACGAAATTGATGCAAAATTACAGCAAGAAACCCTGGGAATTATGGGTGTTAACCTAATTTTTGGTGCGTTTTATAAATATGATAATCCTAAACAGTTACTCAAAAGCTTGTATGATCATATTGACAAGGATAAGATTGAAATTGATACGATTAACTTTTCTGGCCCGCAATTTGACGAAGTTGATAACCGTTTGATGAGTTTACAACTCTTGAAAAATGGTATGACGGAAGCCGTTATTTTTGGTCCTGACGGTAACAATATACTTCCAGCACGTTTATTGTACAAAAAAAATGTATTGGCACTTCGCGGAAGCTATAGACCTGTGACTAAGGTAAATATGGATATGTTTAAAAAGTCGTACGAAATTTTTATTCGTGAAAATAAAGTTGAAGAAGAAAAAACAGTTGTACTTTTTGAAATCACGTTATCTAATCTTCGTGCAGAAGGTGAAATTGATGAACAAGATTTTATGGACAGAGCACAATTACTCGGTTCGCTTGGACAAACGGTTATGATTTCAAACTTCAAAGAATATTACCGTTTGGTTGATTACTTCTCTAACTACACCAAAGAGCGTATGGCATTGACTATGGGAGTTAATAATTTAGTCGATATTTTTGATGAAAAATACTATCGTCATGTAAGTGGAGGAATTCTAGAAGCATTTGGAAAACTCTTCTACAAAGACTTAAAAGTATACTTGTATCCAATGAAGCGAAAGGAAACTGGTGAATTGGTAAATAGTAACAACTTAAAAGTACATCCACGTATGAAAGAGCTGTACAAGTTCTTTAAATACAATGGTAAAGTAGTTGATATCTTTGATTTTGAAAACGACATTCTCCACATTTTCTCTAGAAAAGTATTAAAAATGATTGCTGACAATGAAGAAGGTTGGGAAGAAATGCTTCCAGATGGTGTTGCCGAAATCATTAAAGAGAAAAACTTATTCGGTTATTTGCAACAAGGTAAAAGTGAATTGATAGAAAACAAATAATATGAGAAGCTCCTTTTTTAGGAGCTTTTTTTAGATTTTCAATTGAAATAATGTACCTTGGTTTCTTCCAAAACAATTACGTGAAAAAACTACTCGTTCTATTTTTGTTAAGTGTTTCTTTTCAAGGCTTTTCTCAAGATTTTGATACTATTAATGCAGAAATCATGAAGGAAGCTACCAAGCTTTATGAGTTACAAGTTATAGCATAAAAAGGAGCCGATTTATATTTAAAGAAATATAAAAACCGTGATAATATTGGTGGATATATCTCTTATAAGCAAGATTCCGTTTCAAAGTTCATATTCTACTCAAAAGCAAAAAATGCAAAAGTGATTGCAGGAATTACACTTGATGCTTCTCACAATTTAACAGAAACTGGAATTGACGTCACTGAACGTAACTTTAATGCTTACGAAACTGATTTATGCGAAATTCGTTCTAAATCGGAGCAACGTATCAGAACTGATAAGCTTTTTAAAACGTATAATAATATCCAGTTAAAGATTCTTCCATTAATCTATAAAGGAAAAAAGAAAGCGTATATCGTAACAGGTTCTAAAAAAAACTGGCATGGCTGTTTTTGGAAATGATTATTGTATTGATTTTGACAAAGACAATAAAATAGTTGGTGTAAAACGACTTCAAGCAGAAGTTACTCCTATTGAATATCAAAATGACAACAAAGAATATAACGCTATTCATATACACACAAAATATGCTGGAGATGCAATGACAGTAACGGATGTTTTTACCTTATTGATGCATTGGAAATATTCAAATTGGGAAACACACATGGTGGTTTCTAAAGATTATTTGAGCGTGCTACACCTAAGAAGTTAACGACTTATTTCTATGACTAAGGAAGCTTATGAAAAAATGATAGAACGAATTGACAAGGCAAAAGAAAAGCAAAAACAAAAGGCTCAAAAGACGAAAAACTAGTTATAAAAAAACAGACTCTACAATTTAGTAAAGTCTGTTAGTATATTTTAAAATATCACTTCAATCGAAAATTACTGAGAAAATAACAACTTCACAATCATCTCGACTGCGTCCGATGTGAAAAAAATATTTTCAAATCATCAAATCAATCCCATTAATTCAAAAGTGCCAAAATCTGAGCTGCATGATCTTTGGTTTTCACTTTATCAATCACATGGTCTACAACTCCGTTTTCATTTACTAAGAAGGTTTTACGGTGAATTCCATCATAAATTCTTCCCATAAATTTCTTTTCGCCCCAAACACCAAAAGCTTCAATGACTTCTTTGTTTTCGTCGGCTAGTAAAGGAAAAGGAAATTCGTATTTATTTTTAAAATTGGTTTGTCTTTTCTCTGAATCGGCACTTACACCTAACAACTCAAAACCTTGGCTTTGCAATTCTGCATAATTATCTCTCAAATTACAAGCTTCTGCAGTACAACCTGGCGTACTCGCTTTTGGATAAAAGAAGACAATTAATTTTTTTCCTGCATAATCTGATAACGAAACTGCATTTCCATCTTGATCATTTACAGTAAAATCAGGTACTTTATCTCCACTTTTTAAGGTATTCATAGCTTTCAATTTTATTATTGATTATTTTTGTTCAAAAATACTGAAAAATGACTAAACAAGAAAAAGTTCAGTTTGTAATTGACACTTTAGAAGAATTTTATCCTGATATTCCAGTTCCACTCGATCACAAAGATCCTTATACTTTATTAATTGCCGTATTAATGTCCGCACAAAGTACCGATGTTCGTGTAAATCAAATTACACCGTTACTTTTTGAAAGAGCAGATAATCCGCACGATATGGTAAAATTGACCGTAGAAGAAATCCGAGAAATCATCAAGCCTGTTGGTTTATCGCCAATGAAATCGAAAGGAATTCACGGTTTGTCACAAATCTTGATTGATAAACATAACGGAGAAGTTCCTAAAACCTTAGAAGAATTAGAACAATTGCCTGCGGTTGGTCATAAAACGGCAAGCGTTGTAATTAGTCAAGCCTTCGGTATTCCTGCATTTCCAGTAGATACACACATTCACAGATTGATGTATCGTTGGAATCTATCTAATGGAAAAAATGTAGTACAGACCGAAAGAGATGCAAAGCGTTTGTTTCCAAGAGAAAAATGGAACGATTTACATTTACAAATTATTTGGTACGGTAGAGAATATTCTCCTGCACGCGGTTGGGATTTAGAAAAAGATATTATTACCAAAACCATCGGTAGAAAAACTGTAATAAATGACTATTTAAAAGCGAAAAAGACTCGCAGCTAACGAGTCTTTTTCCAAAGTTTAGTTGAGAAGTGTTTCAAACTTCATCCTTTTGTAATTAATAACACTTAAAGCTTTCGAATAGTTCAATAAGAAACTGATGGTTTCCTTCTTAGGAAGCATTTTTTTCATTTCTGGTGAACTCCTAGTGTAATTTTTTGCCATACGTCGGTGTTTATATTTTAAACAACAACGTATGATTTATTACTTTATTGTATTAGTTTGTTAAAACTATGTTATGTTTATCAATCACTTTTCGCAAATTGATAAGTGCATAACGCATTCTTCCTAAAGCGGTATTAATACTAACGCCTGTTTTTTCTGAAATTTCTTTGAAACTTAAATCTTGATACATACGCATTAACAACACTTCTTTTTGGTCTGCTGGTAATTCCTCAACCAAACGACGTACATCATTTTCCACCTGAGATTTAATAATTCTGTTTTCCGCGTTTAAATTTGTATCGCTCAACACTGAGAAAATATTAAAATCTCCATTATTATCGTACTTAGGCATTCTGTTATTTTTTCTAAAATGGTCAATGACCAAATTATGTGAAATACGCATTACCCAAGGCAAAAATTTTCCCTCTTCATTATAATTTCCTTTTTTCAAAGTTCTGATGACTTTGATAAAAGTGTCTTGAAAAATGTCTTCTGTGATATCTCTATCTAACACTTTAGAGTATATAAAGCTGTATATACGTTGTTTGTGACGCTCTATTAACACGCCTAAAGCGCATTCGTCACCTTTGATGTAATTAGATACCATTACTGAATCTTGCAGGATCTGTCCCATAACACTACTTTTTTACATAATAATTATCGAGGCTGATAATTTGTCCGAATTTTTAAAAAAAGTAGTTTTTCGTTATACGCAGATGTTTTGTAGAGTTTGATTAATGATTCTCAAATATAACAACATTCGTTAAAAAAATGCAAATAAATTCCAATATTTTAACATTTTCACTGAATTTATCGCGCTAAAACGGTCATTTTAAAAGATTTATTTATAGAAAAAGTAAATACTTAAAAAGTTGCTTTACTATAAAATGATTTTATTTCAAGGTGTAAAAGCAGTATCTTTGCAATTATTTTTTTCCAATGACACAAGATCTCGCAACTATAAATCCAAAAGAAAATATCATCATTAAAGGTGCAAAACTGCACAACCTTAAAAATATTGATGTGGTGATTCCACGAAATAAATTGGTTGTGATTACTGGACTTTCAGGTTCAGGAAAATCAAGTCTGGCTTTTGACACCTTATATGCTGAAGGACAACGGCGTTATGTAGAGAGCTTATCATCGTATGCGCGACAGTTTTTAGGTCGTTTGCACAAACCAAAAGTGGATTATATCAAAGGAATTGCTCCTGCTATCGCCATTGAGCAAAAGGTAAATTCTACCAATCCGCGTTCGTCAGTAGGAACAACAACCGAGATTTATGATTATTTAAAGTTATTGTATGCACGTATTGGAAAAACCTACTCTCCCATTTCGGGTGAAGAAGTAAAAAAACATACGGTAACCGATGTTATCAACTGCGTAAAAACATTCGAAGAACGCAGTAAGTTGCTATTATTGGCGCCTGTAACGATTCCTGAAGATCGTAGCGCATTTCATACCATTAAAGTCTTAACGCAACAAGGATATGCCAGAATTAAGAAAAATGATGAAATTATACGTATTGATGAGATCAATGAAGACTTCTCGGAAGATTTCTCATTAGTCGTGGATCGTATTGTGGTTGCTCATGATGAAGATTTTTACAATCGCTTAGGAGACGCTATACAAACTGCTTTCTTTGAAGGCAAAGGCGAATGCTATATTGAAACTGTTAGCGATAAAAAAATGATGCATTTTAGTAACAAGTTCGAGCTTGATGGTATGAAATTTTTAGAACCTAATGTGCATTTGTTCAGTTTTAATAACCCGTATGGAGCTTGCCCAAAGTGTGAAGGTTATGGAGATGTGATTGGAATTGATGAAGATTTGGTAATCCCAAACACTGGACTTTCAGTGTATGAAAATGCTATTTTCCCTTGGCGTGGCGAAAGTATGAGTTGGTACAGAGATCAATTGGTAAATAATGCATATCAATTTGATTTTCCAATTCACAAGCCTTGGTTTGAGTTAACAGACGCGCAAAAGAAACTAGTTTGGGACGGAAATGAATACTTTGAAGGATTGCATCAGTTTTTTGCTTTCTTAGAAGAGAAAAGTTATAAAATTCAAAATCGTGTGATGCTTTCGCGTTACCGTGGAAAAACAAAATGCACAGTTTGTGATGGGAAACGTTTGCGCCCAGAAGCGAATTATGTGAAAATTGGAGGAAAAACCATTACTGATTTAGTTGTATTGCCACTAAAAGAGTTAGTACAGTTTTTTGATGCTTTGAAATTGAGCGAGCATGATGAGCAAATCGCTACACGTTTATTGAAAGAAATCAAAAATCGTTTGCAGTTTTTAACCAATGTCGGATTGGATTATTTGACACTGAATCGTAAATCGAATTCACTTTCTGGTGGAGAATCGCAACGTATTAACTTGGCAACTTCGTTGGGAAGTAGTTTAGTTGGTTCCATGTATATTTTAGACGAACCTAGTATTGGACTGCATCCAAAAGACAGTGAACGTTTGATACAAGTGTTACTATCATTGCGCGATTTAGGAAATACGGTAATCGTTGTAGAACACGACGAAGATATCATGCATGCAGCCGATGAAATTATCGATATTGGTCCAGAAGCAGGAACACACGGAGGAAATGTAGTAGCCTTTGGGGATTACAAAACCATTTTAAAAGCGGATTCGCTGACTGCAAAATACCTCAACAAGTCCATGGAGATTGAAGTTCCAAAAAAACGTAGAACTTCCAATCAGTATATTGAGATTATTGGCGCTCGCGAAAATAATCTAAAAAATATCAATGTAACATTTCCATTAAACATGCTCACCGTAGTAACAGGTGTTTCTGGAAGTGGGAAAAGTTCGTTGGTTAAAAAGATATTATATCCTTCTATGTTGAAAGAAACTGGCGGTTATGGAGAAAAACCAGGTCAATTTACCAAATTGGATGGAAAATATAGTACTGTAAAACATATTGAGTTTGTTGATCAGAATCCGATTGGACGTTCTTCACGTTCTAATCCGGTAACCTATATCAAAGCTTATGATGATAATAGAGCCTTGTATGCAAGTCAGAAGTTATCAAACATACGCGGTTATAAAACAAAGCATTTCTCTTTTAATGTAGATGGCGGACGTTGTGAAACTTGTAAAGGTGAAGGACAAGTAACCATTGAAATGCAGTTTATGGCCGATGTACACTTGGAATGTGAAACTTGTGGAGGAAAACGTTTTAAGAAAGAAATTCTAGAGGTTACTTATGAAGGGAAAAATATTGATGATATTTTGACCATGACGATTGATGATGCAATGGATTTCTTTACAAAGCACGATCAAAAGAAGATTTACCGAAAGCTGAAACCTTTACAAGATGTTGGTTTAGGCTATGTAACACTTGGGCAAAGCTCTTCTACCCTTTCTGGTGGAGAAGCACAACGAATCAAGCTTGCATCATTTTTGGTAAAAGGAAACACAAAAGAAAAAGCCTTGTTTATTTTTGATGAGCCAACAACGGGACTACATTTTCACGATATCAAAAAACTACTCGCTTCTTTTGATGCATTAATTGAAAAAGGACATTCTATCATTGTGGTTGAACATAATATTGAATTGATTAAATGTGCCGATCATATCATTGATTTAGGTCCAGAAGGAGGAAAAAACGGTGGAACATTACTTGCTTCAGGAACTCCAGAGGAAATTGCAAAACATAAAAACTCTTTTACTGGAAAGTATTTAAAGGAAAAACTCTGAAAGCTATTTACGAATTAAAAAATGAGTCTAATCGTTTATGCATACAGAATTGACCCAACTGTAAATAAAAGGATTAAACATAAACGGGAAGGCCAAAGCACCTTTTAATGATTTATTTGGTTTTGAAAGTTGGCGGAAAACTATTTGGAATGCTCCTATTTTACAAAAACTTAGTTGTCGCTTATTAAATTCATTAGCTTTTGAGGACATTTAGGCTCATGGTAAAGAATTAGTGCAACTTAAAAGTAAACTAGAGTTAGTGAAAGAAAATAGTATCACTATTGGAGCAACACAACATTTAGATCAAAAGTCATTAGAATTTAGAGTTAACAATGCTCTTGAAGCAATTAGAATTGCTCTGAACATAGAGAATGGAATTGTGTACATTGGCTAAATATGCAAAACTCATTGATATTATCAAAAAACAATATCAATAATGCTAGTATAATAAAAATGATACTATTGAAAGTATTACAAATGTCAGCGGCACCACAAAAATCAAATAGATAGACGTCAACAAAAGGGTTTTAAAAAACGTTTTAAAGTATCCTTGTTCGTAAAAATGCTTCAAGCTTAAGATTAAGTAAATCAGCATTGAAAGAAGTAACGTAATATCAATCCAATCAGGAATTTCTAAAATCAAATTCGTGGTAATAATAATACTCGATGCTAAGAATATAAAAGCAAAAAAGTAAAAACTAAATACCATGTGATGCGCAAAGCATCCGCGTTTTCTGTAGGATAACTTTAGTAATAACGCAAAAATTGGAATTAGAAAAAACATGGAAATTGGAATAGTATCCATAAATGCTTTTAAAATTCCATCTCCTTTTTTTTCACGAAGTTTAATAAATTGTTTTCCAAAAAATCTGGCAAATAATCCATCGGATTCTACATAACCTATTGCTTTAAGTTTTTCATCCATAGTAGCACCTGCTAGGTATAACGAATCGAGCTTTTTAGTATCAAAATTAAAACCAAAAACAGTATTGTTTTCATATGTAGGATTGCTTTTTTTACGTAGCTTAATACGTGTAGTATCATTTAGAATGCTATCATGTGGCTCTACATATCCGGTTGTAAGGAAATTGGTAAGTTTTTGAATCGATATACTATCTTTTCCCTTGGTTTCAACCAAATCATTCTCTAGTACTTGTACAATAGAATCACGAATCCGCTCTGCTTTTTTTACTAATGCATTTTCTTTTCCAAAGGAGTTTACAAAACCATCTTCAATACGTTCTTGTGTAGCTCTTGTAGATACCGAAAAAATAAAGAAAAAGACAATAGACGCAAACAAGTAAAATTGTGCTGGATGCAAATACATGAGTCGCTTTCCAGATACAAATTTCTTAGCCAAATAACCTGGTCTGGTTAATAAAGGAATAAAGCTTCTAAAAAAACGTGCATCTACCGAAAAATAGTTCATCACTGTATTATGAAATAACACAAGCATATTGAGTTTATCATCTACCTTTTGCCCACAATTAGGACAATAGTTATGATAACGTGTTAGTTGATAATCACAGTTGGGACAATGTTTACTTTTGACAGACATATACTTTGGTTGGCTATATTCAGTAGTACAAATATGCTAAAATCTATTCACAATTATTCAAAACCATCTCTATTGATTCGTAATAACTTAATAATAGATTCTGTTTCACCAATAATACTCTCCAATTGTTTACAAAATCTTGAGTGCTTTCTGTACTTTTCACAGAACCCATGTGAAACAACTTATTTTTCCATGTTTCTTTAATGGTATTGGCTTCTTTTTGTAAAATGTAAAATGTTTCTACATTGGTCATACATTTAAAATTTGTAATCGATAAGAAATCTGTTTGCTTATATGAATCCCACACCAAGCTTGATAAGTTTTTTGCCATTGGTTTAGATTCTAACTCAATATTCAAATCTCAGCGCAATTGAATCATAGTATCATTTACAGCAGTGAATCCTTCATAGGTAAACGCTTTGTTTGTTTTATCAATAAATACTTGCAATGAATCTTTAGGAATCACTAATTTCATATTTGCATTCAAACTTGACGTTATAATAGCCATTGGTGCATATTTTTCATCTAATTTTTCTTGAAAATCCTTCAACAAGACATAATTAAAGTTTAGTTAACCTTTCACTTGTATCAATGCCTTTTCTTTAGCTTGATACAACTTTCTTTCCTGAAAATGACTTGTAATATACAATCCGACTATAACACCTACTATGGTAGAAATTATTGTGACCAACCATGGATTATTCAAGTTTAATTTTTTATTTCCCGTATAGCATTTGAGTATATATAATTGTCAACAACTGTCTAAAGAAACTTCAAATTGTTACAGATTTCAACTATCGCTTATGAATATACTTTAAAAAATACTTATCAAAAACTACGTTTAAAATTCTAATTATCAACATATTACATTTTTGGCACGAAATTGGTTTTACTAAAAGCAAATAGCGCACGCCGAAAAGCTAAAGAGTAGGCATAACCCTAAAAGTACAGAATATGAAAAACTTTTATCTTTTATTCGTAGGATTGTTACTGAGTGTAACTTCTACACAGGCAAATGTAATGAGCGACCAAACATACGGAAGCGAAAATGGGTTAACCAATCGCTATCGTTATGCACAACCAATTCAGTTTGTAGAGCGAGGTGTAGAATTTTTTGTTTTCTTAAATGGAGAATTCGATTTTAACACACATCCTGTAAACTACAGACGAGGACGAAGAAGCTATGTAAATACAACGTATGGTGCACCAAGAGTGAGGACAAGGGCAAATCGTTACAACACCAGAAATGTTGGTGTACGCGTAGAGCACGATCACAACGGAAGAGTTCGAAGAATTGGAAATTTATTCATCAACTATGATCGTTTTGGTAGAGTAAAAAGAATTGGATCTATTTACATGCGTTACCACGACAGACATGGGAAACTAAGACAAATTGGTGGATTGCGTTTAAAGTACAACCGTTGGGGAAGATTGATCAGACAGACTGGATCGGTAAAACCAATTGTAGTTGGTGGTTCTTGTGGAGTGGATGGTGGAGACATTTATATAGATGACGAGTATCAAGATGGACACAATGTGCCAGCAGATGATGAAGATTTATATTATTATAGAAGAAAAGGAGGAAAACAAAAGAAATAAAAAAGACTAATCTTAATTAGTTTTTTAAAACATAAAACCTCGTGAAGTGTGTTACGCTTCACGAGGTTATTTTTTTATAGTATAAAGAAAACGCTCCAATTATTTCTTCGCTGCGTTCGTATTTTTATAAACATAAAGAAGGAGCCAACTAAACTACAAAATTTATCATATCAAACGATTATAACTAAATTCTTCATGTAACTTTATGTACGGCTACAGCACTACTATATTTTCGCTGACTAAAGTAATTATTTGCAACTACTTTATAGTATGGCAAAACCATACTTTACATCAGTTAATAAACTCGTTTTACGCTCTTTACTTTTTTCTAAAAAGGATTCTTTAATTTTTGGCACGCTGTTTGGTTACTATTAATTGAATATTAAAACCTTATGTTATGAAAAAAGTACTCATTACACTCACAGGATTGTTTTTCTTAGCGGTTAGTACTGCTGAGGCAAAACGGATGGACACTACAGTAGCGAATTCTTTATTATCTAACGAAGCATTTACTTTCGTTGAAAATGGAATTACGTTTTCAGTATATAATGATGGAGAGTTTGATTTTTTCATCAATCGCTTACACTCTAATGTTAGCGCTAATGTAAACGTTGGCGGTTTACAAATTTCTTTTAATTCTGGATACGATTATAATCCATTTGTTCAGTATGATGATTACGGAGCAATTATTCAAATAGAAAACACACCTATCTTTTACGATTATTACGGAAGGGTCTACAGAATTGGAGATGTTAACTTTAATTATAATCATTTTGGAAATTTAGTACAAGTTGGTGGATTGTTTATTTACTATGATTCGTTTTCAAGATTCTCGCATACCAGAGGCTTTATAAACCCATATAACCGAATTTACAGACGAACGGCTTATTACAATACCGTATTTTTCCGTCCAAGAGTTAACTTTTGTTTGGTAAGCGTTAATCCATATAGAAGATTTTATACGCCAGTTCGTTACACGTATTGCAGTCCGTATAGAAACAACTTCAGATATAGATATTCAAGAGCTAGAGTTGGACATATTTACCACAGTGCTGCTCGTGCGAATACTAATAGAAGAAGTATTTACAGAAACGATCGTAGAGTATCTCGTAGAAATGATGCTGCAATATACAACACACGTGGAACTGTAACGCGTACAAATACACGCAACACACGTCAAGCAACAACAACACGTTCAACAACACGTAACAATACAAGAAGTGTTAATACAAGAACTACACGTAACAACAACACAAGAATAGGTGGCGTTCGTAGCAGTAATAGTAATAATGCACGCATTGAACGCGGAAACACAAGAACAACTCGAAATAATAATAGTAGTGTTAGTTCTAATACAACAAGAAATAATACAAGAGCTACACGTAGCAACTCACGAACGTCGAGAGATGTAAGAGCAACAAGAAGTACACGTAATAATAGCTCAGCAAGAAACAATAGAAGTTCTAGCAGAAGAACCATAGCAAAGCCACAAAGAAGCAATTCTTCTGGAGCTACAAGATCAAATCGTTCTTCTCAGCGAAAATCTGCAACATCACGCTCAAATCGTTCTTCAAAAAAGGCAACCAGCAATAGCAGAAAAAGAAGTTCAAGAAGTAGAAACTAATATAGTTGTTCAATTTCTACTGCACCTTACTTGATGTAAAAATTGAGTAAGGTTTTTTTTATGGAATCAATTTTCTTTTTAATACTTCTTTATTGTCGTAGTTACCAGCATCAATGACTTTGTAAAGTCTTTCTTTAAATACTTCTAAGTCTGCAAGCGCTTGATTTAATTCCGTTGCAAACGCACCTCTACTCCATGTCATTTTTCCTTGAATATCATCATCATCTGGTATATCATCATAATACTCAGACAATTCTATATTGACACCATTATATCGATAAAATATCCATGGATGTCCAATCCAGATTTGTTTCCAAGTTTGTGATTTTTTCGAAATGACTTTTTCCCATTCTACAGCATCTCCCAAATCTGTACAACACTGATAATCTATACTTAAATCGTCTTTTTCTATTCGCAAACCTCCATCAAAAGGAGGTAATTCTTCTTCATAGTTTTTTGGCTCAGTATCTTCAATATGCGAATCAATAGTAGCCTTGATCAATTCATCTGTTACCTTTGATATTGAAAGTACATTGTTGTATGTATCAAAATTGATCAGTGCGCCCAGTCCTGCAGCTTTCTTATATAAAGCAGTATCTTTAAATTCTTCTTGAATAGGATATGAATAGAATACGAAGTCGATTTTTTTCAATTGAAATCTATTTATAACATTAAAGTGAATGCAGAACTTCCGCTAATTTTTGTGTCAACGCTTTGCGCGAATACTGTTGCAGTCCAATTGCAGAAACGTTTAATTTTTGCTGCTTATATGCTTCGTAATAAGCTGCAATTTGTGTTTTCAGTTTCTCTTTTTCAGTATATAAAAAATAAGTGCCTGTATTGGTCTCTTGAATGATCTTTGCAATATCTGCATCTTTTGGACCTAATCCAATAATTGGACGTTCTGCAGCCATACATTCAAATAGCTTTCCTGCAATGATTCCTTTGGTTTTTTCTGCGTCAATTTCAATAACTAATAAAAGTTGCGATGCACGTTGTAATTGTAATGCTCTTTGATGCGAAACGTATCCAAAATAAGTAGTATACTTTTCCAGTCCTGTCTCACGAATGACAGATTGAATATCTTCACTAACTACACCCGCAAACTGTAACTGAACATCTTTTGCAAAATCTTGATCTTCTTGAACCAATTCTTCTACAACTTCCCATAAAATCAAAGGATTTCGTTCAGAAAGCAGCGAACCTATATGTGAGATGGTGAATTTTTCATCCATTGGAGTTGGAGTATATTTTTCAACGTCATATCCATTGGTAATAACTTCTATAGGTTGATTTGTAAGTGCTGAAAACTCTTCTTTAGTTGTAAAACTTGTGGTCACAACCTGATCGGCAGTTTGTAGTACTTCCGATTCAAATTGAAGATGTTTTTGATGTGACTTTTTTGTCAATCGTAACTTTTCATGATAGCCAATACTTGTCCACGGATCTCTAAAATCTGCCAACCATTTTATATTCAGTTCTCTTCGAAGTTGGAGTCCAATCAAATGCAAACTATGTGGCGGACCAGTAGTTACCACAGCGTCTATATTGTTATCTTTTAAATATTTTTTCAAAAACTTTACAGAAGGTTTCACCCAATATTTTCGCGCATCAGGAATAAAAAAGTTTCCTCTAATGTACAGCAATAACTTTTCTACAAACGATTGCTTTTCATTTGCTATAATTCCTTTACTAATGGTTTTGGATTTCTTTTTGGAGAATATTTCTGCAAATTTATAAGGCTCAAAAATAGGTTGTTTGATAATTGTGACGTCTTCAGGAATATCTGCTGAGAAAGTTTCGTCAATCATCGGGTAACTAGGATTTTTTGGAACAAAAAGTATGGGCTCTATATCAAAATTTCGCAAATATTTTACGAATTTCAACCATCGTTGCACGCCTGGTCCACCCGCAGGTATCCAGTAGTATGTAATAATTACTACCTTTTTTGCCATACACTTAGAAACCAATTAATCTTTTGCTAACGTTTGTTTTTTTCGCCTAAATTCATAATAGATTCCTCCGAGAATTAATAGCATCAAAATAATGCTGCTTGTCAACGAAACAGTTATTCCATTTTTAACAACTTCAGGTTCAAACTTAAATTGAACAGTCTGTTTTCCTGCTGGTACTTCCAAACCTCTTAACACATAATTCACACGATAATGAGGCACCAATTTTCCATCAATATATGCATTCCATCCATGAGGATAATGCATCTCTGAGAATACTGCAAATCCTTGTTTTGAGTTTTCCGTAGTATACTCTAAATTATCTGGTTTATAGTTTGTTAGTGTTACACTGGCCAAAGAATCTTTTCCATATACGTTTTTGATCGTTGTGGCTCCTTCTTGTTTTTTCCTGAAAAGTACTTCGTTTTTTGTATCAAAACCATAAAGTGAAAGTAATTCCTCATCTGCTGTCTCCACAAAATTTACTTTTTCAATAAACCAAGCATTTCCATTTGGGTACGGATTTTTAATTTTTACTAGCCCGATGGTTCTTCCTTGTTCATCTCTCTTTTCATCAATAGTATACTTTACATTCAACATGTTTAAGATGTTGACGTTTCTAGCATTAAATTCAAACTTTCTTCCGTAATCTAAATAGAAATCATACAGTTCTTGAAACTGTCTAGGTTTTGCCGCATGATATCCACCTAAAGAATTATGAAAATATGCTGTACGCGAATGTGCTAGTCGCAATCTTGGTTCAAATACTCTGTAATGTCCTTTATCTTTTAAAATATTTCTATCTACCTCGTATGTTTCAAACGGATTATCAAATTCTGCTTTTGTTACATATCGATCACCGTCATCATATACATAACGTTGTGCTACACCTACCAAATCAAACAATAGCAAACCACCTATGATCACAATGACAATATTTTCTTTTATTTTTTTATGTATAAGTGCCCATAAAACACCTGCCGTAGCCAGTATTAAAAGTAAAGAACGAATTGCGTCTTGTGAAAAAATAGCCGATCTATCTTCTTTTAAAATCTCTAAAAACACAGGATTTATCCCTTTATCCCCAGGGCCTTCAAAATTGAATAAGCTAGATTTGAATAACAGGAAAAATAAAATGATTCCGGCAATAATTCCTGTACTGATGTACAGTGCTTTTTGTTTCTCTTCAGTTGTATTTCTTTCTTTTCGGAACAAGGCTGCCAATCCTAATATTCCTAAGATAGGAATGCATAATTCTAAAATTACTTGTATCGACGAAACTGCTCTGAATTTATTGTAAAACGGGAAGTAATCAATCATAAAGTCAGTCAAAAAGTTCAAGTTTTTCCCCCATGACAACAATAATGACATTAAAATCCCTCCAACAAGCCACCATTTTGTTCTGTCTTTGACCAAGAATAACGCCAATAATGCTAAGAAAATAATTACTGCGCCAACATACGCTGGTGCTGCTAAAATTGGTTGGTCTCCCCAATATCCTGGCAATCTTCGAACTGTTTCTCGAGCTTTAGCAACTGAATAGTTATTTTGAAGTAAGAAATTAAATGTTTTAGAATCTGTACCAAAGTTTTCAGCATCTCCTCCTCCCATGAATCTTGGAATTAGAAGATTGAATGTTTCTGTTTTTCCGTAACTGTATTCTGTTATATATTTTTTTGAAAGTCCCTCTCTCTTCTTCTTTGTACCATCAGGATTTACAGTTAGTTCGCTTTTTCCACGAATACTCCAATCGGCATACTCTTTTGTCGTCATTAAACTTGCGCTGTTAACTCCTAAACTTAAAACAACAGCTACTATTAATAATCCAACAGACTTAAAAAAATGCGGAATTTGTTTTTCTTGATACGCTTTTGATAAATACACAGCTCCAAGAACTAATACCAACAACATTAAATAGTAGGTCATTTGTGGATGTGATGTCATTACTTCCAGTGACATGGCGACTGCTGTAAGTAAAAATCCCCAAATATAGTTTTTCCGAAATGTGAGCAGTATTCCTGCTAAGACCAGAGGGAAATAAGCAATAGCATGTGCTTTTGCGTTATGACCAACTCCAAGAATTATGATTAAATAAGTGGAAAACCCAAAAGCTATGGCTCCTAAAATAGCGAGTTTCCAATTGACTCGAAGTACCAGTAATAGTACATATATCCCTAAAAAGTAAAGAAATAAATAATCTGCTGGACGTGGTAAAAAGCGTAAGGTTCTATCAAGTGTTTTGATATACGAATGTGGATATCTTGCTCCTAAGAGATACGTAGGCATACCAGCAAAAGCATTATCCGTCCAATACAACTCTTTACCAGTTTGATCCCTATAATCATTTTGTTTTTTTGCCATTCCTGAGTACAAGGTAATGTCTTGTTGTACCATTTTTTTTCCTTGTGCTACAGGGTAAAAATATGCCAATGACATTCCTATAAAAAGCAGTAATGCAATTGCATGTGGGATTAATTTTTTTATATCTAAATTCACTTGATGTAAGTTTTAAAAGTGTGCGGATTGAAAGCAATATACTAAACCTTTTCGAAAAGACTTTTATTACGTGGAAAATTGACAAAATGTTAATCTACCTCTTCAAAATCTATATATTCTCCGACATCTTTAGAGGATTTTCGATTATTTGGCATGGTATCAATAGTAGTTTCTCCCTCTTTAGCGCGTTTTTTCTGTTGAAACTGAGCTTCTTGTCTAAATTGTTCCGAAAAACGCTTTTCCGCTTTTTTGGCAACATAGCGAATCATAAAAGGTGCAAAAAGTCTGCCTATGATGCGTAATGCATATATAACCAGAATTATGATTGCTATTGTTCTTAATAAATTTATCAACATATTCTCTAAACCAATATTTTTTCAAAAATACAATTTATGCAGATTTAATATCGTTTTTACTAGATAAAAAACTATAATTTTGTGTAGTTTTGACTTAACCTGTTAAAATTTTAAGAAAAAAACATGTCATGTCATTTTTGTAGTATTCATGCTATCTTTATTGACAGATGTTTACTTAACAGACAAAAAATAATCTTTTAAAATATATGAAAACATCATCTTTCTTAGCAGTTATCGTTTTTCTATTTTCCGCTACTGCTGCATTTGCTCAGTATACAGAAGTAATTAATTCCAATCGACCTGGAGCATCCATAAGTGCATATTCTGTGGGTAAAAGAGTAATTCAGTTTGAAGGCGGAATGTTTGTAGATAAACAAGAACATAAAAAGTTAAATACAGAAGTAAATGCCTTTGGTCTCGATTTCGCATTGCGTTATGGGTTATTTAAAGAACAATTAGAGATTAGTTGGGAAGGAGCATATCAATTTGATACGTTTACAAACAATGCTTTAAGTCCTGCGTTTGAGTTTAACAGAAATGGCTTTTTATCTCATACAATTGGTGCGAAATACATGATTTATGATCCATATTTAAAATCTGAATTAGAAAAACCGAATTTATATAGTTGGAAAGCGAATAATTCATTCCGTTGGAAAGATTTAATTCCAGCTATTGGTGTGTATGCTGGTGCAAATTTTGTGTTTTCAGACAACCCATATTTTCCGCGCACAGAACCTTCCGTAAGTCCAAAAGTTACCGTAGCCACACAAAGTCACTTTGCAGGTCGTTGGGTTTTTGTAACCAATATTACCTACGATCGTATTACATCTGATTCTAAAGAATTGAGCTATATTTTAACGTTAACACACGCGTTTGACAATCCAAAATGGTCTGCTTTTATAGAACATCAAGGAATTGATAGTGATTTGTATGCAGATGGTTTGTTTAGAGCTGGTGGCGCATATTTATTAGGAGAAGATTTTCAGTTAGATGGTTATATTGGTGCTGGTATTAAAAACACTCCAACACGTATTTTTGCAGGTTTTGGAATTTCGTACCGATTTGATGACTGGCACGAGGATGAATTGATTCCTATTGAAGAACAAGATCCTAATGGTGAAGCCCCTAAAAACAAGAAGAAAAAAGACGAGAAAGAAATAGAGAAGTTTGAAGATGATGGAGGTAACGACAATGACAACTAATATTTTTTTGCCAACCAAATTTATAGTTAATGATTGAAGTTCGAGAAGTAGTCAATAAAAAAGAATTAAAAGCATTTGTAAAATTTCCTTTTAGTCTTTACAAAGGTTCTGAATATTGGGTTCCACCTATTATTAAAGATGAATTAGAAACGTTTAACAAAGATAAAAATCCAGCATTTTTAGATGCAGATGCACAATTTTTCTTAGCATATAGAGAAGGAAAAATTGTAGGTCGTGTAGCCGCTATTGTGAATTGGATAGAAGTGAAAGAACAAAAACTTTCCAAAATGCGATTCGGCTGGTTTGATATGATTGACGATCTAGAAGTTTCTGGTGCATTGCTTGATAAAGTCGCTGAAGTTGGTCGTTCGCATAATTTAGAATATATGGAAGGTCCTGTTGGATTTTCTAACTTAGATAAAGTTGGTGTTCTTACGGAAGGTTTTGATCATATTGGAACCATGATTACTTGGTATAATCATCCGTATTATGAGAAGCACTTAATTCATCACGGATTGGTTAAAGAGAAAGAATATTTAGAAAATAAGTTTCCTTTTGAAAATGTAAAACCAGAGAACTTTGAGCGCATTCAAAATCTAATCAAAAAAAGATATCAACTACGCCCGCTCAATTTTACAAAAACAAAAGAGATAATGCCTTATGTAGATGAAATGTTTGATTTATTCAACGCTTCATATGCGTCGTTGGCATCTTTTGTTCCTATAAACGATATTCAAAAAGAATATTTTAAGAATCGATATATTGGATTTATCAATCCTGAATTTATTAAGTTTGTTGTTGATAAAGATGACAAGTTAGTTGCCTTTGCCATAGTAATGCCTTCCTTTGCTAAAGCTTTACAAAAGGTAAACGGGAAGCTATTTCCATTCGGGATTTTTCACATGTTGAAAGCGCGCAAAAAGCCAAAAAACATCACGTTTTATTTGATTGGCGTACATCCTGAATACCAGAACAAAGGATTGACTGCCATTATATTTTTAGAATATTACTTAACTTTCAAAGAAAAAAATGTGTTTGAATGTATTAGAACTCCCGAATTGATCGAAAACACTGCTATCAATAAAATATGGAAACATTTTGACCCTGTAACGCACAAGCGCAGGAAAACTTATAAAAGATTGTTATAATACCTGTTTTTACTTTTTATTTTACAACCACAACACCTCAGAAAAACAATTTAGAATGAAAAAAACTACCGTACTCTTCATATTAATTATTTTTTTGACTTACGTTGCTAATGCCCAAAACAGAGATCGTTCTAAAGCTGAAGAATATTTGAGGCAAAAAGGAGAAGTTTGTTTTCAATTTACAGCGCAAAATGAGGCACAATTACAAGAAATTGCCTCGTTTCTTTCTTTTGGACACAAATCAATTAATAGACAAACACTAAAAGTCGAAGCCTATGCAAATCCTACTACATTCAATCGGTTTTTAACTTACGGTTTAGATTATGAAGTTTCTTCGGAAGACAACGAATTCAATCCACATGCAAACCAAACTGAACACACACTAGCTCAGTGGGATACAGAGTGGAACTTATACCCAACCTATTCACAATATGTTGCTAAAATGCAATCTTTTGTAACTGATTATCCAAATTTATGTTCATTAGAAAGCATAGGAACTACTCCAAATGGAAGAGAATTATATGTTTTGAAAATTTCTGATAATGTAGCTATAAAAGAAGCAGAACCTGAATTCTTCTATTCTTCTTCTATGCATGGAGATGAACTAGCTGGATATCCATTAATGATTAGACTCATTGACTATTTACTTTCAAACTACGCAACAAATAATGAGATAGCTGATATAGTAAATTCTACAGAAATTTATATCAATCCATTAGCAAATCCAGACGGAACTTATGGTCCTGCTGGAAGTAACACGATCAATAATCCTACTAGATCCAATTCTTCTGGACAAGATTTAAACCGTAACTATCCTGATAACTTAGGCGGAATTCACACTAATGCTGTAAGTGGTAATTATGAAGCAGAAACTGAATTTTTTATGAATTTCCAAGCTTCACGAAACTTTGTACTTGTGGCAAATCTTCATGGCGGAACAGAATTAGTAAACTATCCGTATGACAACACAACAACGCAACATGCCGATCATGATTATTATGAGCGTATTTCTGTAATATATGCTACCAGTGCACAAAATGCCAGTGATCTTTTAGGAGACACAACTTATATGACTGTTGATGAAGACTCCCATATATATCCAAGTCCTGGTGTGACGAATGGAGTACAATGGTTTTTAGTGTATGGCGGAAGACAAGATTATACCAACTTTTACCTCCATAGTAAAGAAGTAACCTTAGAATTATCTGACATCAAATTTCTACCTCAAGCAGAATTACCTAATCACTGGGAATTTAACAGACAAGCTTTCTTAGACTATATGAAACAAGCTAATTATGGTTTTCAAGGAAAGATAACTGATGAATCTGGAAATCCTATTGTGGCACAAATTTCCATTGCTGGACATGATAAATTAAATTCTTATGTTTTTTCTTATGAAGAACACGGAGATTATTACAGACTTATAGATGGAGGAACTTACAGTGTTACTTATGAAGCTCCGGGATATGTACCACAAACAATATCAGTTACCGTAACTGACAATGCTAAAACAGTACAGAACGTTACTATGACAGCTACTACAGCGACACCAGTAGCAAATGGAACTGATTTTTGTGATTCAGGATCTGCTATGTTATCTGCTACTGGAAATGGTGATTTAAATTGGTATACAACTATTAATGGAGATACACCTATAGCTACGGGAAGTACTTACAATACACCTACTTTAACTTCCACAACAAGTTATTATGTAGAAGATGTTATTAGCAAAGCAA
Source organism: Kordia sp. (assembly GCF_022447245.1). Classification (GTDB taxonomy): domain Bacteria; phylum Bacteroidota; class Bacteroidia; order Flavobacteriales; family Flavobacteriaceae; genus Kordia. The sequence goes on from NZ_JAKVBC010000031.1 coordinate 63,073, forward strand.
ATGTTGGTATTACAGATAGCACTTCGGGCGGATCTCAGTTTACAAATGTTGCTCAATACTTAATATTCGATTGTGTCGAATCTGTGATGTTAGATGAAGTAGCAATAAATTCTAACCAAGCAGGAGAGCTTGAAATACAATTACAAGATAGTTCAGGTAATATGCTAGATTCAAGAATTGTAATTCTTCCAACCTCGGGCGTACAAACAGTAGATTTGGATTTCATTTTACCTATAGCTAACAATCTACGTTTAGCGATAAAAGAATTATCATCAGGTTTATCAGTTTATAGAACTAATTCTGGAGTAAATTACCCGTATACCAACGGAAGTATCTCAATCAAAAATAGCAGTGCAGGCGCAGATTTCTATTATTTCTTTTATGATTGGAAAATAAATTCATTAAAAAGCGCTCGGAAAGAAGTTACTGTTACAATAAACCCTTCTCCTACTCCTGATTATACATTTCAAGTTAGTGGAGCAGATGATGGAAACGTAACTTTCACAAACACTTCTTCTGATGCTACTTCATATTCTTGGGATTTTGGTGACGGAAATATGTCTACAGATGTAAGTCCAACGCACACCTATGCTGCTTCTGGAGATTATACAGTCACACTAACGGCTACAAATACACAATGCGGAAGTAATGCTATAAACAAAACGGTAAATGTTACCGTGACTAATTTAGGAGTTGATGATGAGCTTTTAACTAACGTGAATATATATCCAAATCCTGTAAAAGATAAACTCTACATCGATACGGCCAATCATTCATTGCATAACATTACGCTCTATAATTTACTAGGATCACAAATTTTACAACATCCTGTTCCTGGAAATACATCACTAACCACATTAGATATACAACAAATAAAGCAAGGACTTTATATTATAAAATTAGATTTTACAGAAGGTAGTTTAATTAAAAAAATTATTATCAAATAACAGCAGATATAGCAGTTTGTTAAGTTCAATCTTGGATCTTGGATCTTGAATCTTGGATCTTGAAAGAAACCTTTTTTCAATTTAAAATTCAGTAGTTAATATTTAAAGCTTAAAAAGCCGTCAATACTTCATCAAAAGGAACTTCAAGTTGTGTTCCAGCTTTCATATTTTTGACAACACAAGTATTGTTTTCTAATTCGTTTCCTCCAATAATAATTACATACGGAATGTTACGCTTATTGGCATAATTCATCTGTTTTTTCATGTTCTTATTGTCTGGAAACAATTCTGCACTTTTTCCTGCTTCACGTAAGACTTTGATTAGTTTTAAAGATGCCAATGCTTCTTTTTCTCCAAAATTAACACACAATACATCTACTTTATCAGAAACCGTTTCAGGGAATAAATCCAATTCTTCTAACACCAAGTAAATTCTATCTAAACCAAATGAGATTCCTACTCCACTTACATCCTTTAAACCGAAGATTCCTGTTAAGTCATCATAGCGTCCGCCACCACCGATAGAGCCCATTTTTACGCCTTCTGGTGCAGCTACTTCAAAAATAGCGCCTGTATAGTAATTTAACCCTCTAGCAAGTGTAATATCTAAATCTAACGTAGCAGTTTCTAATCCTAAAACATGAATTGCTTCAAAGACAAATTCTAAATCCGAAATTCCTTCCATTCCTTCAACAGAATTTGCTAATAAACCTTTTAATTGCTCTAATTTTTCATCTAAGTTTCCTGAAAAACCGAATAAAGGCTGTACTTTTTCAATCGCTTCCGCAGAAATACCTTTGGCTAACATTTCGTTTTTCACACCATCTTCGCCAATCTTATCTAGCTTATCTAAGGCAACTGTAAAATCAATAAGTTTATCTTTCGCACCAATTACTTCTGCTATTCCTGAAAGGATTTTACGGTTGTTGATTTTAATCGTTACACCATTCAAACCTAAGTTAGAAAAGACTTTATCATATAACTGAACAAATTCTACTTCTTGCCATAACGATTTTGAACCAACGACATCAGCATCACATTGAAAGAACTCTCTAAAACGACCATTAGCTGGTCTATCAGCACGCCAAACTGGCTGAATTTGATAACGTTTAAACGGAAATGTAATATTATTTTGGTGTTGCACTACATAACGAGCAAAAGGAACGGTTAAATCATAACGCAAGGCTTTTTCTGATAAAGAATTCGAAAAACGAGCAAGATTTCCTTCTTCCAAAGCTTTTAGGTCAGCCTTCTTTACTTTATCTCCAGAGTTTAGAATTTTAAAAATAAGCTTATCTCCTTCTTCACCATATTTTCCAGTTAAAGTTTCTAACTTCTCAAACGACGGTGTTTCAATAGGCTGAAATCCAAAACTTTGAAAAGCAGTTTTTATGATGTTAAATATGTAGTTACGTTTTGCAACTTCGATTGGAGAAAAATCTCTTGTTCCTCTTGCTGTGCTTGGTTTTTTTGCCATGATTCTGAATTGAGCCGCAAATATAAGTCTATTTATTTTTTTTGAGAATGATAAAGTGATAGATTATTACACCTTGCTGATAAAATACGTTTACTCATTGAAGTGTACTATTGGCGAATTCGGAAAAATTTTAGGCTAAATAATACCTATATTTGAGTGTATTTTAATCAAAATAAAACATGAGATCATTTCTAGTTGTCTTTTTTATCTTCGTATCAAATTATAGTTTCTCTCAATCACAAACGCAGATTAAGCAGCTACTGAACGAAGTCTCGTTGGTAAAGAATTCCAAAGACATTATAAAATCTAAAGAAGCTAAAAAACTAATTTCGTATGGAAAACCAATTTTACTTTCATTAGCATTTAACTTCACAGATGACACAAACACCAATGTTATTTCTGAATGTCAAGAACGAACACTCACAAAAGGAGAAATTGCAATGATTATTGCAGATCATATTGACAGAATGCCATACGCTACTTTAACTGGAGTTCAAAATTGCACAATCACCTTCTGTGAAAACAATCCAAATTTTATTGAATATTACTTCTCGTGGCTAAAAGAATATCCAGAAAAAATAATTTTTAGAAACAAATATATTACACACATTGGCGGAGGATTCCCTGTAAATAATAAGTTTTAAGCTTAGCATTTAATTACTCCCTTTACCAACTAAGTGCTTTCAGTAATGCTCAAAATTGACATTAAACACTAAAACCATCAATCATTTAAGCCATCATCGTTTCAAACCATTGGTATAATTTTCCTTTGGTAATGTTTGAACCTTGTTTTAGTAAAGCAAATTTATCCGCATTTCTATCTTCTGAATACGCTTTATTTGCCGTTAATATTTCCACTTCTTCAGTCGTGTAGTTTTCGCGCAACCATTGAAAACCTTCTTTCGTAGTAATATCAATTGCTTCGTTTAAGATTTTAACCGCGATTAATTTCATTTCATCTTCACGCAAGTGGAATAAATACATGTGTTGCGACGAAATATTTTCAAGGTATGTAGCTTGTTTTAAAACACCTTCCCACACCAAATCGCTAAACACATCAATTTCCTGCTCAGCCACCTCAGGTTTTTCAGTTTTCAACTTTGCCCATTCTTCTGCAGTAATGGATTGTGTTGCTAAAAAGTTGATGAATTCTTGGTGTAATTCTTCTAATTGCTCTTTCGTAAGTCTTGCGTATTTCATACTTCTAAAATAAAGAGTGCAAATGTACAATTATTCAAAATGCTA
>NZ_JAKVBC010000032.1 GCF_022447245.1 Kordia sp.
GAAACCTTGTTCTCACAATTGTGCGATCAGTTCATGATAAGACGCAACTATGCGAAATCTTTTGATGGGTTTAAGACAAGAATACTGTCTAAAAAATCAGCATTAACAACCATTCAATACGTCAATAAGTTTATTTTCAAAAGAAATATTAACAATATTAAAATTGGCATTATATAAAATGCACAACAGGTTAAGTAGATAAATAAGAAGACCTTATATTTTTTTGATACAAGGCCTTTTTTTATTTCTAGTGAAAGGAATATTTATGGTAACATAAATATTGGAATTTCTAAAATGCATGCTTCGTAAACAGGTGAACAGGAAGTTTGTGCAATTTTATAACATATCCGCATTTATTTACTTCTATTAGATTTAGTTCTTCCGCCACTGTGGAAACCAGATCCACCAGATCCTGAGTTCCAGTGTGCTGTATGCCAAGAGCCGTTGTGGAAGTAACGACCGTTAAAATTACTCGGTAATCGAGAATGCCAAGCATTGTTGTAATAGTACTTGTTTTGATTCGATTGCCATCCAGGAGGGAAATTATTGGTACCGTTGTTATTAGAATTTCCGTGCGCCGTATGCCAAGAGCCATTATGAAAATACGACCCCCAATAGTTTGCAGGTAATCTATTATGCCATCCACCTTGGTAATAATATTTTCCTTGATTCCATTGCCATCCAGAAGGGAAAGAACCATGATTTCCATTGTCAGAATTTCCATGTGCTGTATGCCAGGAACCATTGTAAAAATAGGAGCCTCTATAATTACTTGGTAATCTGCTATGCCATCCTCGATAATAGTAATACTTTCCCCTATTGTATTGCCAATTAGGAGGATAGTATCCTTGGTTATCATTGTTGGAGTTGCCATGGGCTGTATGCCAAGTACCATTATAGAAATAAGATCCCCAGTAATTGCTTGGCAACCTACTATGCCATCCGCCTTGGTAAAAGTATTTTCCTTGATTCCATTGCCATCCATCTGGATAAGAACTTGTTCCGTCATGAAATCCTTGTCCATGTCCAAAAGAAGAATCTGTATATAAGGAACAGGAAGTAAAGATAGTACAAAGGCACAACGTGCATAATGCTGTGATAAAAAATGATTTGATATTCATGATTTTAAAATAGATGCTACAAATTAAAACATTATGATGAAACGAACAATAGTTATTGCTAGAAGATTTTTTTTACCACGGTTCTAATACTACGGTAAGTATTTGGAATTACAAATACAGGGCGGTACACAATTATTATGAAACTGGCAGAAACAAAAAAATTATTAATCTCAAAATGGAATATTTACATTAGACTGGACAAAGAGTTAAGAGATTAAATTATTAATTAACTTAACTTTGAAAAGATGTCAAAAAAACGAAAGACGCAAACAGAGTCACTTAAGCGCTAGATAGTAGCATTAAGCTATCAAAAGGATAATGTATAAGAAACTTTCCGAGAATAAGGATTATCAACATCAGTATTGCATTGTTGGCGAAAAGCGTACAATGGATTTGGTTAAAACAGTTTTCCAGTACGTTAAAATCCAAAACAAACAGATGATCCAAAAGAAATAGCCAAACTAAAGAAACAATTACGAGTGCATAGCAAATAAAATGAAATATTAAAAAAAGCGGTAAGCATCTTCTCTAAGACCGACAGGACAACTATAGATTTATAAAACACAATAAGTTGAAGTTTCCAGTTGAGAAGATGAGTAAAGTATCAGAGGTAAGTAATAGTAGTTATTATAGTTGGTAGAGCAAAGGTCCATCAAAACGATGGTTAAACAATCATTCTATAATGTGTTTCATCAAACATATTTTTCAATACAGTTATCAAAGCAATGAAGCAGGAACAATGAAAGCTGAATTAGAGAAATATGGTCATCATATATCTAAACAGAATATAGAAAATCAAAAATAAGCACTGTAAATCCTTAACTTTTTGTCCAGTTTTTTGTTGCTATTCCAGTATTATCTTGCTCAACAAAATGGTCAAGTACTTTAAAGCTTGTGTTTTTTTTAACCTACGGATTTAATGCTATCCGAAGTGAAGGATTAGAAAACAAAGCTGGTTTAACAATCTAAACTAGACTAACAAGTTTAGATTACATTTTCTTAGTATGACTTATTTTTTGATGGTCAAGCACTGTAAAACCTTCATTATCGTAGTAGAAAGCATTTTCGAAAGCGACGTTCATAAGCACTTCTTCAAATGTGTATGAGTGTAGTTTGTAGACTTCTTCGTTGAACGCTTCATCATAATACGAAACCATGATTAGGAATTCCCCATTAAGTTGTTGCAATTCGCTTTCAGAGAACTCATGTAATGGCGATTTTTCATCAATTTCATGCACCAACGTCCATGTGGTTGGCAAATAAGTAATATGATCTCTTTCCAGCTCCAGCTGATAAAAATTACGTTTATAACCTTGTTGATCATCTGCTTCTGTAATTGCCAAAGTTACTTTTACACGCGGATTAATCATTACATCTGTTTTGTTGTTCATCAAACGAAACATCAATGCCTTTCCTTCTTTAAAATCGCGGTAAATGATATTCTCACTAAACTTGATAGATGCTTTCGGTTTGGAAAAACGACCATACAATAACCCAGTGACAAATGAAAAACTCAGCAGTCCAGCTACAGCTTGAAAACTAGAAATAATTCCTGCCAAAACACTTGTAGGCGCCATTGCGCCATATCCTAGCGTAGTAATGGTTTGTGAGGAAAAGAAAAAGGCATTCACAAAATTTTTCAGAAATCCTTGAGGTTCTACAGAAATATACTCCACTCCAATAGCAACATACACTAAAGCAAACACCATGTTTATGACGAAATAAACCAAAAAAACCCACAAGAAAAAACGCGACCAACTGATATCGACCAAATACGCATACAAAGTAGAAATTCCCACTTTACCGTTTACGTGTTTGATGTTAAACGAACCGTCTTTATTGACGATTCGTTTTGCTGTAGTGATAGTTGCTTCTCCTAAGCCTGGATCTTTTACTTTTTTTGCCATCTAGTTTATTTACGCATTCAATGCATCTGTAAAGTTATGCAACTTTTGTTTGAGTGCTTCCGAAGCTTCTATCAAAGGCAAACGCACTGTCGCTGTTGACAGGTTCAACTTTTCAAATACTGCTTTGATTCCTGCAGGATTTCCTTCCTCAAAGATATAATCAATAGATGGCATTATTTTGTAATGTAACTCGTTGGCAGCTTTTATATTTCCTGCCAAACCTAAACGCACCATCTCCGAGAATTCTTTTGGATATCCTTGTCCGATCACAGAAATAACTCCTGCTCCACCAGCATTTACCATAGGCAAAGTTATCATATCATCTCCTGAAATTACTAAGAAATCTTCTGGAGCATCTTTAATTAAACGCATAGCTTGTACAATATCGCCTGCTGCTTCCTTTACTGCGATGATATTCTCAAAATCGTTGGCTAGTCGAATCACCGTTTCTGGCAATACATTACTTGCTGTACGTCCTGGCACATTATACAATACAATTGGTTTTGGACTCGCTTCTGCAACTGCTTTAAAGTGCTGATAAATTCCTTCCTGCGTTGGTTTATTATAATAAGGAGAAACAGATAAAACGGCATCAAAATGCTGCAAATCTGTAGTTTTTAATTCATTCACAACAACAGCGGTATTATTTCCTCCAATTCCTAAGATCATTGGCAAGCGTTTCTTATTTGTCTTGATAATGGTATCAATAACTACCTGTTTTTCTTCCTTTGTCAAAACGGCACTTTCTGCGGTAGTTCCTAAAACTACCAAATATTCTATTCCGCCTTCAATTACATGCTCAACGATGTTTGCTAGTGCAATTGTGTCTATTGAACTGTCTTCGTTAAAAGGTGTTACCAACGCAACTCCAGTTCCTATGAATTTCTTCATTATTATAATTTATTAAGTATGTGTAAATATGTATGTAGTTCTTTTGCAAATGTTGTCACTTCATTTTCTTTTGTTTGAATAATGACATCATGTATTTCCTGATTGCTTCCTGCAATACCGACTTTAAAATTTGCTTTTTGTAAACCTGAAGCCAGTTGTAATGGTAAAATCTCATCACTGTAATAACTGATCAATAAATCGTATGGTTTATTAAGAAATTCCGCAAGCTCCGTTGTTTTAGCTTTTCCTTTCCATCCAAAGTCTTTTTCATAGAAAACAGGATAGTTCACTTCGCGTGTTTTTTGAAAGGCTTTATGATAACACATCACCTCAATTTCAACATTAAGTTGTAAACTCTTAACAATGTGCTGAAAATCTTCTGTTACGTCAGCATTTACGATAATACCAACTGTTTTAATTGGCGCTGCTTCCACTTCTTTTGTAGTGGTTTTGTTAAGCTTTTTCGTAAGTACTTTCTTAGCTAACTTATGTTGTAATCCTTTTAAAAACATGGATGCGAATTAATATTTTACAAAAATACTCTTTTTCGACAAAAAAAGAGATGCATGAATGTACATGCATCTCTCTTGTAACAAAAAAATGTTGATTATGTTCTTCCTCTTGAACGTAAGTTATACACAAAGTTACAAGGAGTTTTTGGGATGAAAAAAATTATTTTATAAGCGTCAATTTTTAACAATGAACGTCAATTTTTGGCAAGTAATCACAAAAAAAGTGTATGTTTTTAAAATTATTTAGTATTGTTGACAACGGTTGTATCTGCTATTTTTTATAATTTGCCGCATATTTTAAGTTTATGAGAAAAATTATTGCGCTGCTAGCCATTTTTATAGCAATTTCTTGTTCCAAAGAAAAACAGTCAGTTTCTAAGATTGAAGGAAAACGTATCAACATCAACGATTCCATAACTACCAATCAAGAAATTGAAGATTTTATCAAACCTTTCCGTAAGCGTATCCAAGAAGATATGAATAAAGTCTTGAGCTATGCCTCAAAGGATATGCACAAGAATGATGGCAAGTTAGAAACTACGATTGGAAATTTAATGGCTGATTTGGTAAAATCGCAAAGTGAACCTATTTATAAAAAACGAACTGAAAAAAGTATTGATATTTGTATCTTAAATCATGGAGGAATTCGTGCTCCTATTCAAGCAGGTCCAATTAAAACACGTACTGCATTTAATGTAATGCCTTTTGAAAACTCAATTGTTGTGGCTGAATTAACTGCTGAGAATGTACACGGCATGATTGATTATCTGGTAAAAGCAAAACGAGCTCATCCTATTTCAGGATTAACGATTAAGTTAGACCAAAATGATAAACTTGTTGAAGCCCTGGTTAATGGAAAACCTATTGAGGCTAACAAAACCTATGCTGTAGTTACTTCAGATTATTTGCAAAATGGCGGCGATCGTATGGATTTCTTGAAGAATCCTGAAAGCCTAGAGATTTTGGATTATAAAATTCGTAATGCAATGATTGATTATTTTAAAACTGTTGACACCATTCCTGCAAAATTAGATGGCAGATTTATTCAACAATAACTTATTAAGAAATGAAAAGAAGAGATTTTATACAAAATTCGTTGGCTTCTAGTGCTTTTGTAACATTGGGAGGTTTGTCACTACAGAGTTTTACAGCGAATTCCGCAAAAAAGCATATCACAATTTTACACACCAACGACGTACATAGTCATATTGATCCTTTTGGGGCAAATCATCCAAGAAACCCAAATCAAGGTGGTGCGGCACGTAGAGCAAGTTTGATTTCAAATATTAGAAAAGAAAATCCAAATACATTGTTGTTAGATGCTGGTGATATTTTTCAAGGAACACCATATTTTAACTATTATGGCGGCGAATTGGAATTTAAGCTCATGAGTATGATGAAGTATGATTTGGCTACCATCGGAAATCATGATTTTGATAATGGTATTGACAGATTATATGCACAGTTACCAAATGCAAATTTTGAATTCGTTTCTGCCAATTATGACTTTAAAAATACCGTTTTAGATACACATGTAAAACCTTATAAGATTTTTATGAAAGATGGTATTAAGATCGGAATTTTTGGTTTGGGTGTAAAACTAGCAGGATTGGTTGATAAACGTATGTATAAAGAAACTGTGTACAACGATCCTATTGAAACTGCACAAGATATGAGTCGTATTTTGAAAGAAGAAGAAAAATGTGATTTAGTAATTTGTTTATCACACATAGGGTATAACTACAAAAGAAACCCAGAACGTCCTTCTGACTTAAAGTTAGCACGTGCTACCAAAGATATTGACTTAATTATTGGTGGACATACACATACATTTTTACCTAAACCTACAATTGAAAAAAATAGCAAGGGAGAATCAGTATTAGTTAATCAAGTGGGTGCATATGGAGTTTATGTTGGAAGAATAGATTTTTACTTTGATGCTGAGAAAAATGTAATTGCCAACGGTAAATCGATTATTGTATAGGTTTTTAAATATTTTTTAGTCTTAGTCACTAGCGTTTTAGCTATTTTATATTTCTGAGCTTGTTTCTTGAGCATCCTTTGTAATAACGTATTCCCACATTTTATAATGCGAGAATATAAAAAGGATATTGGCTATGACTGTATATATAGGCTTTTTATCCAAAAATATAAACGTTCCAAATAGCAATCCCATCAATCCGGTAGACAAGCCAGCAAGCATTAGTTTCTTTGTGATAGGAGTTCTTTTGCTTATATATGCCATTGAAGACATAAAGGCAAAATAGCCAATTGCAAAGGTATAGAAGATGATTTCACCAAAAATTTCATCCTTTATTTTTTCTACAAAAAATATAAAAGGAAGCATGTAAAAAGCTAAAAAAGGCACAGTACTTAAAAGCAATCTTCTAGTAGAAATGTAGTGTGATTGTATTAATACAATAATACCATATATAGATAACGCTATTCCACTACTTATAATTCCATTTGCTAATGCTTTATCTACAAAAAAATAATAATCTGCAATCATAAAAGCAGCCAAAGCAAGCAAATACAGCATATTTTTGACCTCAACATATAAAAAATAGCAGATTGTAATTACGGGAATTGTCAATACAATGGCATAGTTCCGTGGTATAACATCAGGGAAAAAAAACCATATAATATCTACAAACGCAATACAACTAAGTAGAAAGATTAAAAGTGAAGCAATCTTTTTCATTAACAATACAAAGTAACTTATTTCTGTATAGAAATCCTATATTTTTATATTTTCAATCTAATACTAAACGCCCTATTAATATCATTTCTTATTTCGCTGTTACATATCTATACATTGCATAGTGCATAAAAAGAAAGGTAAAAACAATAGCGACTCTTATAATTACAAGATACGTATCAAAAAGAATATATCCATTTAAGATCGTTGAAATGACGAAAACAATTCCCGAACTCAACAACCACAAGTTTTTTGTAGATCGCTGATTGATATACATGAGTGTGGAGATAAAGAAAAACAACCCAATAAAAAACACATAAAACATGATGTAGTTGAATATTTTTACGGGTACAGCATCAGAATAGTAAAATAGAGGAACCAAATACACAATTAAGCAAGGGATCGTTGCCGTAAAAATACTTTTCATGGAGATTACGGCTGTTTTTAAACTAATAATAACATAAAGACACACGCCTATTCCATAAAAAATAAGTGATGGCTTAAAATAAGATTCTGCATGAAAAAATACAATTCCTAAAAATGTAGAAATTAAAGATATAATGTATAGCACATTTACCTTTTTTACAGAAGATAGATATAATAAAATCAATGTTGGAAACGGTAAAAAAGTCACATAATTTTTATCAATAATCTCTGGGTAAATAATTCCAAATGCATTCAAAATAGAAAGAAAAACAAAGAGATATGTTAGGGGGTTTTGTTTTGACATTCAGCAGTACTTCTTAAGTAACTCTTAAGTTACGAAATATTTTACAATAATTAAATCTTTCCTATTTTTTGTAAGTGCTATTATGTCTTGCCGACTACAAAGTCATTAAAAATCAATAATATAAAAAAATACATTCCATTCATTATTCGTCTAGCAGTGGCAGTAATTTTAATACAAACATTACGATTTAAATTAACAGGAAATCCAGATAGGGTCGCTATTTTCAGGAAGCAGGTTTAGAGCCTAATGGCTGTATCGGAATAGGAATAGCTGAGCATATTACAGAAGTTTAATTGTAATCCCTAAAACAGCTTGGATAGGTGCTACATTAACTGTAGGAATCATAGGTGGTGCTATTATGATGCACTTAACGATACTAGGAATTGAAGCTCCACTCAAAGGAGAGCCTGATGGCGGTCTTTTATTCATCACGGCAATTGTTGTGTTTATTTTAAGTGCAATTACACTTTGGTTACAGCGTAGAGAGATTCCATTTATTGGCAAGAAGTTTCTGTAATTTGTTGAATACTTAGACAATGTCAGTCAAAGTATTTTTTTCATCTTCTAGCATAAATTTAAATGAAAAGTATAGCACAAAGTGATTGCAAAATATCGCAATTACAGTAAAAATCGTCTCGTACATGTACAATTCATTTATGGTAATTATGATATTCATAATTCCTAAGTTAGCAGCCACAATTAACATCCACAAATTCGACTGATTTTTGTTTCTTATATAATAATACAATGCTGCCATAAGGTAGATTAGCATTAATAAAACCATAATTGCAAAATACACATAGTCCTCTTTTATCTCAGGATATATCAAACAGATGACTCTGTAGTAAATGTATAATATAGGAAGGAATATAATCAATAGCTTAAGGTACATTTTGATTGTTGTATTCATTTTTTCATTTTTCAAATACATCAATCGAAGGTATATTAAATAGAATATTGAAACTAAGATGGAAACTTCTGGCACATATTGTCCGAAGCCTATAATTAAATAAACTCCACTAGAAAGCCCAAAAATAAGCACAAGCACATATAAAATACTTATCGGTCCTTTTTTTTCAGTCATATACAGCACAAAAATAGAAACGAACGTAAGTGGATATACAAATAGTAAATTTATTTTTTCAAAAAAAAGAGCAACCAACAACGAAATAAAAGCTGTTATAAAGAAAGCTAGATATGTTGATTTTATATACTTCATTTAACCCATTAAATTTAGAATATTATCATCTTCACTGCTATCGTGTAGCATAAACTTCAATATAAAAAACTGTATACATATACTACAAAATACAACAATTACAGTAAAAAAGGTTTCATACATGTACAATTCGTTCAAACCTATGATAATATTCATAAATCCTAAATTAATGGCAGCAATTAGCATCCAAAGATTGGCTGAAGTTTTATTTTTAAGGTAATAATATAAGGCAGTAATGATGTAACTCAGCATGAAAAACATCAAAAAACTAAAGTATATCATCACATCTTTAAGTTCAGAGGAAATAATTTGAATAACTTTATAATAAATATACAGTATTGGGATCGAAATTAGAGAAACATAAAAATACGTCCGAAGTTCTGTTTTCTTCATCACATTGCGTACATACATCAATCGTAAATATATGATATAAAACAATGAAAATAATATAAAAACTGCTTCTAAATAATGCCGCATTCCTAATATGAGCAATATACCTCCAACTAAACCAATTACTTGCGAGAGTAAGTATAAAAAACTAGCAGGCTCTTTTTTTTCTGTAAAATATATGACTAATATGGTAAATACCGTAAACGGCTGCGCATAAATCAAACTAAACTTTTCTAAAAATATAGCTACAAGTATTGTTGCTATAGAAGCAAGAATAAAAACTACATGTGTCGGTTTAGTTAAATTCATTTATATCATATTCAAAAACTCATCTTCGCTTAGTATGGTAATGTTTAGTTTTTCTGCCTTCTCACGTTTGCTAGGTCCCATTTTGTCACCTGCAACTACATACGAAGTTTTAGAAGAAATGGAAGATGATACTTTTCCTCCATTATTTTCTATGAGTTTTTTTAATTCGTTACGCGATACTTTTTCAAATACTCCAGACACTACAAACGACTTCCCTAACAAAGTTTCAGTAAGTCCTTCTAACTGTTCTGCTGAGAACTCCAACTGCACTCCACATTCTTTTAATCGCGTAACAGTTTGCAAATTACTTTCTTCTTCGAAGAATTGCACAACACTTTCGGCGATCTTCACTCCTATTTCGTCGACACTAACTAAGTCTTCCGACGAAGCGTTCATAAGTGCTTCTATTGATTTATAATGTTTTGCTAATTTTTTAGCTACTGTTTCCCCTACATATCTAATTCCTAATGCATACAAAACTCGTTCAAAAGGAATTTGATTCGAGGCTTCAATTCCATTGACCAAATTTTCTGCACTTTTTTCTGCCATACGCTCTAGCGGAATAATCTGTTCTTTCGTCAAATCGTATAAATCTGCATAATTTGTAATCAGATTTTCTTTGACTAGTAAAGCAACAGTTTCTCCTCCTAAGCCATCAATATCCATTGCTTTACGAGAAATGTAATGCTGAATTCTCCCCACAATTTGTGGTGTACAACCTGTTACATTTGGACAATAATGCTGTGCTTCTCCTTCTTTTCGCTCTAATGGTGTATTGCATTCGGGGCAATGTGTTGCATATACAGTTTCCATAGAATCACTAGGACGCTCCTCAAAATTCACGCCTACGATTTTTGGGATAATCTCTCCACCTTTCTCTACAAATACAGTATCTCGTTCTCTTATGTCTAATTTAGCAATTTGATCGGCATTATGCAAGGAAGCACGTTTTACAGTTGTTCCTGCCAATAAAACAGGTTCTAAATTTGCTACTGGAGTAATCGCTCCTGTTCGCCCAACTTGATAGGTAATTTCATTTAAAACTGTTGCTACTTGCTCAGCTTTAAACTTATATGCCATTGCCCAACGTGGTGCTTTGGATGTATAACCAAGCTCTTCCTGATAACGTAAATTATTTACCTTAATTACAACACCATCTATCTCATACGCTAACTCGTGACGATTGTGTTCCCAATGATTGACAAACTCTAAAATTTCATCAATATTTTTTGCAACTTTGGCTACTGTTGGCACTTTAAATCCCCATTTACGTGCTTTTTCTAAACTTTCAAATTGTGTGGTAATTGGCAAACGTTCGCCTTTTATATTATACAACAGACATTCTAACGGACGCTTAGCGACTTCACTACTGTCTTGTAATTTTAAACTTCCAGAAGCTGTGTTACGAGGATTCATGTATGGATCTTCTCCATTGGCGACACGTTCTTCGTTCATTTTTTTAAATCCGTCAAGCGGAAGAATGATCTCGCCACGAATATCAAACTTTGTGGGAAAATCACCTTTGAGTTGTAAAGGCACCGTTTTGATCGTTTTGATATTGTTGGTCACTTCATCTCCTTGAAAACCATCGCCACGTGTGACTGCTTTGATTAATTTTCCATTCTCGTAAGTAAGATTCATGGAAGCACCATCATACTTGAGCTCACAAGTATATTCTACACTATCAACACCTAAAATCTTTTGAATACGCTTTTCCCAATCCTGCAAATCTTCTTTCGAATACGAGTTGTCTAACGAATACATACGGTATTCATGCGCTATCGTATTGAAATTCTTCGTGATTTGTCCACCAACACGTAAGGTTGGCGAATTCGGATCATGAAATTCAGGATGTTTTGCTTCCAATTCCTGTAGTTCTTTGAGTTTCATATCAAACTCATAGTCAGAAATTGTGGCATTATCTAGTACATAATAATTGTAATTATGCTCACGTAATTCATCGCGTAAAGCGTTCAACGTCTCTTGAATTGTACTCATGAAGTATAAATGTTATCGGGGATAATAACAAATATAACAAACTCTACATTGCTTACAAGAAATTTGGTTAGATTATCCTGTAATATTCAATTAGAATTTAAGTCAACTAGTTTTGACCTAGCTTAGGAAGCATTCTATTTTCGATTATCGAATACAATTATTTAAAATTCGAATTATAATAATCAACTATTTTTATGAGGTCTTTTTCGAAATCACTAGCATCTATTTTTGTTACCAATTCAGAACAATCTGAAAAATACTTCTTTGCTGTTTTTTTGAAGTTTTTAAAAACATTGGCAAAAAACTCATTGCTAGCCACTTTTTCATCAGCTCTTTTTATATAAAAGTTATCATAATCTGCATACAAATCACTTTGATTTATATCTGTTCGATCGTTTCCATAGAAAAAATTAGCTTTGAGAGTATACAATGAAACCTTGCCTTCTGTGATCACTTTGAGTATTCGCTGTCATTTTTTTCTGACACAAAAACAGTGGCATATTTTACTATTTCACCATCATTTTTTTTAACCGTAAAAGAACGAAAAGCTTCTTTTTTATATTTTTTCTTTTTCTGTTTTTTTAAAGAATATTTTTCGCATGATAGCAGGAGCACCTCCTAAAGACTTCATGGCACTTTCATACTTGATCAGTCCTTTTAAAGTCTCACCATTATTTAACACCAATTCGCCTTCATACCATTTATTTGAAAAAGTACCATTCTCTCCAAATGTCATTTGAGCAGATGATTCATGAGTACATATTAATAAAAAGCTAGCTAAAATAAATACTGTAATTTTTTTCATCGTCATATATAATTTATTTGAATTAAAATAGAATATTTTTTGGTAAAATCATTTGAAATAACAAAATATTCTTATTCAAATTCGATCTAAAAATTCTAAAAAAGTTACAAACATTATAAAAAAATTACGCTAAATATTTTCGCTTCGTATATCCGTAATACATAATGTACGCATAACAAACCAATACAAGAATTAAAGCTACTTTAAATCCTTGAAGGTCTGAAAATAATCCATACAATGGAGGAATTACTGCGCCACCAACAATTGCAGTACATAATATTCCTGATGCTTGGGGTTTCAATTCGTCAAGTCCATCAATTGCAAGTGTAAATATTGTTGGGAACATAATTGAATTAAATAATCCTACTGCTAAAATTGCCCACATAGAAACCAATCCTGTAGTAGTCATTGATAAAACAATCATAGTTATTGCAAGTATCGCAAAAACACTTAATACTTTAGCTGGCGCTATAATTCGAGTCAAATATGCTCCTACAAAACGACCAATCATGGCTCCAGACCAATATAGTGTTACAAAGATTCCTAATAAGGATTTAGGATTTGCATCATCAAACGATTTACTAAACAAATCTGCTACACTATTGGCAATTCCCATCATAAAATCACTCTCACCTACTACTTTATATAGTTCCATACTCATAAAGTAATCTACCAAATAGCTTCCAATAGACACTTCTGCTCCAACATACACAAATATTCCCAACGCTCCATACATTAATGGCTTATGAGATAGTAATTTTTTATATCCTTTGTTAGATACCTTTTGCAGCAATTTAGGCAATTTTACAAATAAGAACACTACTCCTAGTAACACTGCAAAAGCTCCCAAAATCAAAAAAGGAGATTGTACCGCAGAAGCTTCTGTTGCAAAATATGCTTCTTTTTGCACTTCATTTAGTTGGGCTAATTGCTCTTCGTTTTTTACATGGCTACTAAGAATAAATAATGCTCCAATAGTCGGCGCAATTGTAGTTCCTAAAGAGTTAAATGCTTGTGACAAATTTAAACGACTTGAAGCACTTTCTTCAGGTCCTAAAGTAGCCACATACGGATTGGCTGCCACTTGTAAGGTTGACAAGCCTGCTCCAATCACAAAAACTGCAATTAAAAAGACACCATAAATTCTAAAATATGCAGCTGGATACATCATAAAACATCCAAAACCTATGACCAACAACCCTAAAATAATTCCTTTCTTATATCCAATCTTTGCTAATAATTGACTCGAAGGAATAGAAAACACGAAATATGCTAAAAAGAAAGCCAGCTGAATTAATCCAGATTGAAAGTTAGAGAGTTCAAATACTTCTTTTAATCTTGGAATTAATGAATCGACCAATACTGTAATAAATCCCCAAAGGAAGAACAAGGTGGTTACAAATAAAAAAGCGCTTTTGTACGATTTGTTGGTTGACATTTGAATTTGGTGTTAGGTGTTGGTTACTGGTTCAGTTATTTATTTTTTATGTGTTCAAAGTATGAATTGCTAAACTTATAAACTTTTTAACTTCTTTTTTGTTAATTCATTAGTAGTGGATTTGTTCGTTGTTTTGCGCGACTCATTACTCTTCACTTTTTTAACTCTTAACTTCTAACTGATTCCTACTTGGTTTTTATATAAAAATCAGATTTTATGTTTTTGTTTTCGCCTTCTTTGTAAAGGTTATAACTAAAATGTTCATGAATGGAATACGCGCCCGTTTCTCCTTTTTTATTGACAGCGATATAACCTACTTGAAAGTTTTTGTAATCACTATTAGGTTTGCTTACAATTCGTCGTATCGCTTCTTCACAAGCTTCTTGTGGCGATTTTCCTTGTCGCATCAATTCTACAATTAAAAAGCTTCCCACGGTTTTTAAAACCTCTTCTCCAAGTCCCGTTGCAGAAGCGCCACCAATTTCATTATCTACAAACAATCCGCCGCCAATAATTGGAGAATCTCCTACTCTTCCTGCCATTTTATATGCCAGTCCGCTCGTAGTACACGCTCCAGAGATATCACCGTCTTTATCAATTGCCAACATACCAATGGTATCGTGGTTTTCAATATTGATAATAGGCTTGTATTCTGATTTCACTTTCCATTCTTCCCACGCCTTCCTAGAGTCTTCTGTCAATAGATTCTCCTTCTTAAATCCTTTTTCATACGCAAACTTTTCTGCTCCTTTTCCTACTAACATCACATGCGGCGTATCTTCCATTACTTTTCTTGCCAATGAAATTACGTGCATGATATTTTGAACACCCAAAACAGCACCGTAATCTCCTTGTTTGTTCATAATGCAGGCATCCAAGGTTACATTTCCATCTCTGTCTGGCAAACCTCCTTTTCCGACAGATTGCCCTTTTTCATTGGCCTCTTCAACTCTACAACCTTGTTCTACAGCATCTAATACCGTTCCTCCATCTTGCATCACTTTTGCCGCAGTTTCAACTGCCAAAGGTGTATTCCATGTTGCAATCACCAAGGGTCTTACAGGTTTTGTAGCATCATTTGTGCTTGCTAAAGCAGCCTTTTCTGTTGTTTTTTTATCTTCCGCACAAGCGGTCAAGGCACTACCAACAGTTAACCCTAACCCCGTTAAAGCAGCACTTTGAATAAACTTTCTTCTTTTCATTTGTGAGTAATTTTAAACGCTGCTTTTCAAGATTTTCAAATTAAATGAATAAAATGAAAAACAGTCAATCGTATTTTGACTTCTTTTGATACTATTTAATTGCTATGCTTATTATGAGACAATTATTTCCCTTTGACAGGAGTTTTGCTCATTTCAAAAACTAGTTCGCCTCCATTCATTAATTCTCCATGCAAAATATAATTTCTGTCAATTTCTTTTCCATCAATAGTTACTTTAGAAACATATACATTTTCTTCGCTCTGATTGATCGTTTTGATTCTTAATTGCTTCCCATTTTCTAAATTTAGAATCGCTTCTTTTACTAATGGACTTCCCAAGGCATATTGATTAGATCCAGGCGTCACAGGATAAAACCCTAAACTACTAAAAATATACCAGGCGCTCATTTGTCCTGCATCATCATTTCCACACAAACCATCTACTCCAGGTCCGTACATTGTACGCATAATCATACGAACACGTTCTTGTGTTTTGTAATGCTGCCCTGTCCAATTGTATAAATATGGAATATGATGTCCGGGTTCATTTCCATGCACATAATTCCCTATAATTCCATCTCTGGTGATATCTTCATGTTTGGCTATGTATTTATCATCCAACTCCATCGTAAACAACGAATCTAAATGTTGCCCAAACTGTTCTTTTCCGCCCATCATATCAACCATTTTATCTAGCTCGTGTGGAACGTATAATCCATAATTCCAAGCATTTCCTTCTATAAAACCTTGTCCATGCGTATCTAGCGGATCAAAATTTTCTCTAAATGTTCCATCTGCCAATTTTGGACTCATATAGCCAATTTTTGCATTGTATACATTTTCGTAATACGAGGCTCTTTCTAAAAATTCTTTTTCAATGCCTGTGTCTCCTGCTTCTTTGGCTATTTGTGCAATACACCAATCGTCATACGCCAACTCTAAGGTTTTAGAAACTGAAGAATGGCTTTTATCATCAGGCACATATTTATATTTTATATAATCGCCTAAACCGTCAAAATACGGAACTTTTGCCGTATTCACAGAAGCCTTTAATGCACGATTTACATCAAAATCTCCAACATTCTTAACCTTAGCATCCGCAATTATAGACGCCGCATGATAGCCAATCATACACCAATTTTCATTTGCATAGTGACTCCAAATTGGTAGCATTTTATGTACACTTTCATCATGATGCGCCAACATTGATTTTATCATATCATTGTTTCGTTCTTGCTGAATGACATTGAATAAAGGATGCAACGCTCTATACGTATCCCAAAGCGAAAAAATTGTATAATTAGCAAAGCCGTCCGATTCATGAATATTTTGATCTAAACCTCTGTATTTTCCATCCACATCTTCGTAAAGTATAGGACTCAGCATGGTGTGATACAAAGCGGTATAAAAGGTTTCTGTGTCAGCAGCTGTCAATAAGGTAGCATCTAGTTTAGAAAGTTCTGCATTCCACTTTTCTTTGGTTTCTGCCTTTGTTTTCTTAAAATCCCAATGCGGAATTTCGGCAGTTAAGTTCTTCATCGCACCTTTTGTACTGACTGAGGATAAAGCAAACTTTACATTGATTTCTTCATCTTTTTGGGTGTCGAAATTGAAATAGGCTCGAATATTTTTCCCTGCCATTTCTGGAAAGTTTTCTTCTTCCTTAAATCGTCGGTAAAAACCATTGTAGCTTACATTATCATAGTTTTTGTGTCCATAACTTTTAAAAGGTTTCGAAAAAGTCATGGCAAAAAATACTTTTTTGGTTCGTGCCCAACCTCTTGTCTGACGATACCCTGTTACCAACGTATCATTTTCCACACGAATAAATGTCCATACATTTTTATCGTCATGATGATATACATTATACACCAAATCAAGTAAAATATGAGCATCTTGTGATTCAGGAAATGTGTATTTATGAAAACCTACACGATCACTCGCTGTTAACTCGGCTTTAATATTGTAATCTTCTAAATTTACTTTATAATAACCTGGGCTAGCCTTCTCTGTTTCGTGTGAAAATGTGCTGTAAAAACCTTTTGTTCCCGATTCCGTTTTTATGGGATCAAGTATCAATTCTCCTGTGGTAGGCATAACCAACAAATCACCTAAATCAGAGTGTCCTGTTCCACTAAAATTAGTGTGTGCAAAACCTATAATTGTAGAGTCTTTATATTGATATCCTGCGCAATACTCGTATGTTTTTGAGTTATAACTACCATCTTCCTTAAACATCACTTCCATATTGGTTTGTGGACTCAATTGCACCATTCCAAATGGTGTAGTAGCTCCGGGAAACGTATGTCCCATTTTACTAGTTCCTATGATTGGATTTACAAATTTTGTAAAATCTTTTGTCGTTGAAGAAATAGTTTTTGTGGTATCTACTTGCTTCTCTTTACATCCAAAAATAAGTATCAATCCTAATAAAGTGATCGTTTTTTTCATCATCAAGAACTTTGATTTTATTTAATTTCAATCTCGTCTACAAACAACCAAGAGCGGCCGTCATGTTTGTATCCTAAATGCCATTCTGGAAGTACGCCAAGTTTTTTAGCAACTACATTTACATAGCGTGCTTTTCTAGCACTGAAAGATGCCCCAAATTTTTCAACAACAGGATGATCTGTTGGTCTTGGCTCTTTTACCAATTGTCTTTTTAAAGATGTAAAATTCTTTCCATCTGTAGAAATAAAGAATTGAACTTGTGTTGGTAAGAATATCCACGACTTTTGATCTTTTAAGAAGTTCACGTTGATTTCACTGATATTTTTTTCACTGCCTAAATCAACCATAGCAATTACATCTGTATCAAAATATCCTTGCCATGTTCCTGTACGGAAATCTTCAGTTCCTACAATTCCGTCAATCAAAGCATTTTGTCCTCCTGCATTGTACTGATTTGCATATTCTGTACCTAATTCAATCTTTAAATTAGGATCAATTTTAAAGAATTCCGTAGTGATTTTTGGACTTTCATTTCCTTTGTCATCTGTAGCATACACTGTTAATTTACATGCTTCCGAAATGGTAAAAGGTTTGTCATACATTTTGAATTCAGAATCGTCAATACTATAAAATATTTCTGCTGGAGTGTTAGGCATTGAAAGTGTCACGTCCGTTTGCCCTTTAAATGCAATGTCACCTTTGGCGATAAATGGCGGCGGTACTATTTTATGTTCTATAATTTGAGTAACAGGAATTGCGTCATCTGCTGTTCCCCAATCTGTTGCTGCGTTGGTCATTTCAAACACTAAAGTTCCTCCATTGATGATATCTTGATGATTGATAAAGGTTTTTGGATGATTCTTCCCGTTTAAGCTTACCGATTTGATATACTTATTCTCTTTCGAAATATTATTCGCGACAATGGTAAAGGTTTTTCCATTTTCTAAATTAATCGTTGCCTTGTCAAACAACGGCATTCCAATAATATATTCATTATTTCCCGGTGTTACTGAGTAAAATCCTAAACTACTCAATACATACCACGCACTCATTTGTCCACAATCTTCATTTCCTGACACACCATCAGGTTCGTTTTTGTATAACGTGGTGAGTATTTGATGTACGTATTCCTGCGTCTTTGAAGGTTTGTTGATGAAATTATATAAATATGCCATGTGGTGACTCGGCTCGTTTCCATGTGCATATTGTCCAATCAATCCTGTGATATCTGCTTGATTACGCCCAGAAGTTTCTTGTTTTGCTGTGAATAACTTATCTAACTGCGCTTCTAACTTATCTTTTCCTCCTAACAATTCAATAAAACCAGACACATCTTGCGGTACATGAAAGCTGTATTGCCAAGAGTTGGCTTCAGTATAATTAAAGTTGACTTCATACGGATCAAATGGTGCAAACCATGTGTTTCGGAAACGTCCGCGCATAAACTGCGTTTCTGGATCAAATACATTCTTATAAAACTGCGCACGTTTGGTAAATGTTTC
Source organism: Kordia sp. (assembly GCF_022447245.1). Lineage (GTDB taxonomy): Bacteria > Bacteroidota > Bacteroidia > Flavobacteriales > Flavobacteriaceae > Kordia. The sequence goes on from NZ_JAKVBC010000032.1 coordinate 19,173, forward strand.
GTAATCTGCTGTTTTATTCATTGCCTTTGCCATTTGCGCAATGGTCCAATCGTCATAGGCATATTCTAAGGTTTTAGAAACCGATTCCGATTCTTTCTCCACAGGAATATATCCTAATTCTTTATAGTAATCTAAACCTAATTTATCACGTGTTGCACTGTGTTTCATAGCTTCAAACGCTTTTTCCACATCATAATCACGAATTCCTTTCATGTAGGCATCTGCAATCACAGGAACCGCATGATATCCAATCATACAACCTGTATAGTTTGCGGACAAATCCCAAATTGGCATGATACCTCCTGATTCGTATTTCTTAATAAATGTTTTGATGAAATCATTCGTACGATCTTGTTCTATAATCGTGTACAATGGATGTGCGGCACGATAGGTATCCCACAATGAGAAAACCGTGTAATGCGTATGATCCTTAGATTCGTGAATTTCCAAATCCATATCACGATACCTTCCATCTACATCTTGGTATAAGTTTGGTGCAATCATCGTATGATACAAAGCCGTATAAAAATTGGTTTTATAATCTACATCATCACTTTCAATCACAATCTTTTCCAATTGTTGTTCCCAAGTATCTTGCGCTAGCTTCTTAACTTCTTCAAAAGACTTTGCGCCTATTTCAGCTTCTAAATTTTTCTTTGCACCAGCCTCATCTACAGCCGAAATTCCAATCTTTACAAAAACAGGTTCGTTATTTGGATTGTCAAGTTCTAAAGCTAACTTATTAGGTGCAATTTCATATTTCCTATTCCAATTCTTTATCGGATGTGAAAACTTCATATGGTAGAATAACTTCTGATTGGTTGCCCATGCTTTGGAATGGCGAAATCCTTGAATTTCTGTTTCTGACTCAAACTGAACTGAACTATCTAACAACTCATCACGGTGAATCAAATCAAAAATGACTACTTGATTTTCTGCCGAAGGAAATGTGTATTTGTGGATTCCGCTACGCTCAGAAACGGTCAATTCTACATCAATATTTGTACTGTCTAAATGTACTTTGTAATATCCAGCTTCTGCTACTTCATTATCATGTGAAAAATGTGCACGATAACCTTCTTTTCCATCTGCTCCATTATTCATAATAGACTTATTTGTTGGCATTAACAAAATATCTCCATAATCGGAAACACCTGTTCCGCTTAAATGTGTATGCGAAAACCCATAAATATATTCATCTGAATAGTGATAGCCAGAACAACCGTCCCAACCATCCAAACGCGTATCTGGACTCAGTTGCATCATCCCAAAAGGCATTGTAGCACCCGGATACGTATGTCCATGCCCACCAGTTCCAATAAAAGGATTTACATAATTGATTAAGTCTTTATCTTTTTGAGCAATTTCTATTTTTGGATCTTTCGCACAACTAAAAAATAGCGAAATAACAATAAAAAAGGTAGTGTATTGAAGTTTCATTAAAATAGATTCGTAGATTTATGGCAACTAATATACTAAAATGAAAAGCAATATTTTTTTCAAATTCATAATTTTCCTTTGTTTAATTAGCTGCTCAAAACCACAGCCAGAACCGCAACCTCCTGTAAGACCTTATATCATACCTATGCCCAGCGATTATGGCTTAGAAAAAGGTAGTTTTTTATTTAATGATCAAGTGTCTTTTCACACAGATACAGAATTGAAAGCTGTGGCAGATTTTGCCAATGATTATTTTAAAGAAAAACTCGGATACAAACTTATCACGCATAGTCGCCCAAATGTCAATGTGTTGAAATTTGAATTTGATAAAAATATCAAGCATGATGAAGGCTATGAATTAGTGGTTGACAGTACCAAAATCAACATTAAAGCAAAAACTGCACAAGGTGCTTTTTACGGATTTCAAACCTTGCGTCAATTTTTTCCACCAAGTGTAGAAAATAGTACATTCCCTAACAAAGAAATTCTGCTACAAAATGCTTTTGTAAAAGATGCGCCACGATTTTCATACAGAGGCATGCATTTAGATGTTTCGCGTCATTTTTATTCGGTTGATTTTATTAAAAAATATATTGATCTGATTTCTCAGTTAAAAATGAACACCTTTCACTGGCACTTAACCGATGATCAAGGTTGGCGCATTGAAATAAAAAAATATCCTAAACTACAAGAGGTAGCAGCATTTAGAGACGAAACACTTATTGGACATTACAACGATTCACCTCAACAATTTGATGGCAAAAGATATGGTGGATTTTATACACAAGACCAAGTAAAAGATGTGGTTGCCTATGCCGCAGAACGATTTGTTACCGTCATTCCTGAAATTGAAATGCCCGGGCATTCACAAGCAGCTATTGCCGCATATCCTGAATTGGGCTGCACTACAGAAAAAATAAAAGTTGCTACAAAATGGGGCATTTTTGAAGATATTTATTGTCCTTCGGAACAAACCTTTGCGTTTTTAGAAGATGTTTTGGACGAGGTAATGCCTTTGTTTCCTGGAAAATATATTCATATTGGCGGTGATGAAGCTCCAAAAACACGTTGGAAAGATTGTGAATATTGCCAAGAGCTTATTAAGAAAGAAAACTTAAAAGATGAACATGGATTGCAGAGTTATTTTATTGCTCGCATGGAAAAATACATCAATAGCAAAGGCAAACAGATTATTGGCTGGGACGAAATTTTAGAAGGTGGATTGGCGCCAAATGCAACAGTAATGTCTTGGCGTGGCTTAAATGGAGCAATTGAAGCAGCAAAATCGGGTCATAATGTAATCATGACGCCAACATCGCATTGTTATTTTGATTACTATCAATCTGATAATGCAGATGAACCTTTGGCAATTGGCGGTTATTTACCATTGAAAAAAGTATACAATTTTAAACCGATTCCAAAAGAATTAAGACCAGAAGAAGCTAAACTTGTTTTAGGCGCACAAGGAAATGTATGGACCGAGTACATTCCAACTGCCAAAAAGGTAGAATATATGGCATTTCCTCGTACCATTGCCATGGCAGAAGTCAATTGGTCAAACCCGTACCGAAGAGATTATCAGGATTTTGCTTATCGTTTGTCACATTACCACAAACGTTTGGATGCGATGAATGTTAACTATGCAAATCATTTGTATGAAATAGAAGGAGTAATTGCGAAACGTAACAACCAAATGGTATTTGATTTACAAACCATTATTAAAAACAAAACCATTCGCTATACCACGGACAATTCGTCTCCAACCATCACCTCTACAGCATACAAAAAATACATTCCTATTGAAAAGTCTACGGTGTTAAAAGCGGCTGTTTTTGATGAAAAAGAAAAGCTAGGACGCGATTTTACATTGACTTTCAACAAACACAAAGCTGTCGGTGCAAATATTACACTCAATCCACAACCATACAAAGCGTATGCAGGAAGCGGGAAAGAAGGATTAATCAATGGAATCTCTGGAAGTAATACTTGTTATGGCGATAAAGAATGGTTAGGCTTTTGGGGCAAAGATGTTACGGTTACGATCGAATTTGACAAACCTACAACTATCAATTCCATTTCAACACGGTTTTACAATGCGAATGGACAGTGGATTTATGCGCCAAAAGAAATTGGTGTAAGTTATGTTAATGAAGAAGATGGCAGAACGCCACATCAAATCAACCAAATTAAAACTACAGATTCCAAACTTATTTCGCATACCATACAAATTGAAGAAATCACTACAAAACACATTGAAATTTTCATCCCTAATTACGGAACTATTCCTGATGGTAGACAAGGTGCAGGAAATCAGGCTTGGACGTTTTTGGACGAAATTATCATAAAGTAGGCTTCGACTCCGCTCAGCCTATCCGTTTGGTTTTGGCTTTGGCCTAATTCGTTTGATATTTGATATAAAAAATAAACTTAAAATACTTAAAAAGAATGACCTTATAATATTTTAACGAACTGGCAAAACAAACACTCTTGATAAGCTCTTTATTGAATGGTTTTTCTATTGCGGTTGTTGCAAACCTGTTGGTTTCCAATAAAAATGAGCAACTTACCAATATCATTTTAAAAGCAGCCACTTTAGCTGCAGGCTGTTTCTTGGTATCCGTATTTGCTATGGTTAATATTGTCATGACCACAACACCTGGCGGTTATTTACAAGAAGTTTCTGTAAATGATTTTCAAATCTCAAGAACTGTAGGATTGCTGACATTTATGATAGGGCTTTTTGCTTTAACGACTATGATTGCATTATCTGGTTGGACGAAATCAAAAAAAGTGGGACGTTTTACAACCATTGTTGGCATATTGACACTTATCCTAATTTTTGTCACGATGATACGATTCAATTTTTAATCCTAGGGAAAAACAGATGAACCATTAATACATAAAAACAAGCATGGGATTTTTTGATATTTTTAAAAAGAAACCGAAATTCAATGACGACCTATTTGGCGAGTTAACATACGTCACTTATAAAGATGCTTCCTTAAACTGTTATGAGGGAACAATTCATTTTCAGGGAAGTACTATTGGAATTGGCATAGATGCAGACGAAAATGGTCCTGCGAAAGCGCAAAAAGAATTCTTTAAAAAATTAGATGCAGAATACCATCATATAAAAGAAACCATTATCATTCCTTTCTTAAAAAAAGAACTTGAGGATGCACTTGAACATACTGGACTTGATGATTTTGACAATCAATTTGACTTTGATGGAATTTCAATAGAACGTATCAAAGACGAAAATATAAAGTGGTCCATTACCTATGACTCAAAACCTATGCGGCATTATGTTACCATTGATTTTGAAAATATGGAGCCTACACTCGTGGGAATTGATGGATAAAGTATTCCTAAGCGAATCTGTAACCATCTGATATAATATTTACGCAATATGAAACGATTTTTAATCATCCTAATAATACTTCTCGCCCTCAATGTCCATGGGCAAGTTACAGAATCATGGAATTTAGATATTGATCAATATACACACAATTCTTCTACGTATGTAACAAAACATCCACCTATTGAAGTTGCTTTATTTTCAAATAACGACATGATCATCCTATTTCAAAAAGGAACATTCACCAAAATAAATAGCAAAGGAGCCATCATTTGGAAAAAAGAAATAGAAGCTTGCGCACAACAAAGAATATTGATAGATAAAAACAATACTATTACAGTAAGTTGTGGCACTACAATAAGTAAGTACAATACAGATGGAACAATCATTTGGGAAAAGGATTATTCAGACCGTTTTACCGAACAAGAGATCACTTTTGATGCCATTACTACTTACAAAGGTAACCTCTATATTGCTGGACATTTTATACATGAAAATGTAATATTTCAATTGGCACTTGATCAAGATGGTAACATATTGTGGAAAACTAGCTTCGAGCAAGAAATAGCGGATACCCATTCATTAATTCCTCCGAAAGAAATCATAATCTATAAGGATCAAATTATTACACAAGCAGAACATTATTCTGCCTCAAGATCAGTATTATATTCTTCTGATTTAGACGGTAAAATCAGTGTAGAAAAACCGTTAGATTATAAAATCAAAAAACTAAAACCATATAATGGATCGCTAATCGCAGTAGGTCAGTCAGGTACTTTTTTTAATGACGATATAATTGTAAATACCGTTGACATCAATTTAACGCTATCCAATTTTTCTACATATTCACTTCCACGTAATGCATTAATTTCTACAACATCTTCTCCAGATGAACTGAAACCTATACAAAGAACCCGCACCAATTATACGGTAAATGATTTTGAATTTTTAGATGTTAACACTATAATCGTTGTGGGGGATTCAAATGTAAAACCTTGGATCATAAACTTAGGAATTAATAACAAAATAATTCGGAATTGGGATCCTATAGACACTCGATATATTAAGTTTAACAATGAAAATACGCACCACTCTTATCAGTTCACAGCTATTCATAAAATAGGCGACAAATTCCTCGTCTCAGGAATCCACAAGGAAGAAGATGATAAGGAAGACTTATTTACTACATATCTAAATCTCTTTATACGAGCATTGGAAATTAAAAAATGAAAAAACACGTACACATCCTATTTTTTGTCATCTGTCTGATACCGCTTAGCGGACTTGCACAAACTTCCATAATGTCTTTCAACATACGATACGACAATCCGAATGATAAAGAAAATTGGTGGGAACATCGAAAGTCTGCACTTACTACTATGCTTTTATATTATGAACCAGATATTCTTGGTGTGCAAGAAGCACTACATACACAAGTACAATACCTAGACAGTTCTTTAGTAGATTATAAGTATATCGGTGTGGGTAGAGATGACGGAAAACAAAAAGGTGAATACACAGCCATCTATTATAATACGAAAAAGTACAAATTGCTCCACTCAAAAACCTACTGGCTCTCTGAAACTCCAAATACCATTTCTGTAGGTTGGGACGCTTCTATGGAACGTATTGTCACTGTAGGAGAATTTCAAGATAAAAGCAACGGAACGCGTTTGTATGTATTCAATGCGCACTTTGATCATATAGGAAAGCTCGCTCGGAAGAAATCGGCAGCATTGCTGCTAAAACTAATTGAAGAAATGGGCATACAAAACCAAAAAATCATTCTAATGGGCGATCTGAATTGTCTACCTAAAGATGCTCCGATACAAACACTTGAAACAGCGCTAGCAGACACGTATAAGATCAGCAAAGCGAAACCCTACGGTCCAGTAGGAACATTTAATGGCTTTGATCTACAAAGCAAACTCACCAAACGAATTGACTATATTTTTGTCAAAAATGTAGAAGTAATGCAATACCTCACTATTGACGATAGAAGAAACAATAAATTATACCTATCAGATCATTTTCCAGTGTTTGTCCGAATACAATAAAAGGATGCTAAAATATTTTATCAAAAGCTGATTGTATGAGTATAATCTTTATTTTACATTTACTCAAAAGAACATAACAGAAAACAAATAACTAATACACAAATAGAATTATTTTTAGGAATTGTGAATATTATAAAGGATTAATAACGACACTAATTGATTTTAAATTTTCATTCTTTTGAAAGCTAAGAATAAACTTAAAAAAGAAGACGAATGGTTTCGGAAATACGTAACATTTTTTAAAATTGAAAGAATCACAGTTTTGATATTCAGGATTAGCGAGTCAATAAAACGTAAAAAATTAAAACCTTGTTTTTCATTTCAGTACAAACTCTAAAGCGAATCCTTATTTACAACTAATTGTCATACACAAAACTTTGCACTACCTGTCCTGAGGATTTTTAACTCTTTAGGTTTTTAAATTTAAATTAATTTGATGATACTATCAAATTGCCGATTTGCTCCTAGATTGAATACAAAGTGTTCGTGAAATCCTACAGGAATTTTAAAAATATTTTTTAAAGGAATTTCAAGCAAATATGCCCATACACATCTAATAACTCCCGCATGAGAGATGATCAAAATTTTTTCATAAGTTTTATTTCTCAAAGCATTCATAAAGCTTGAAATTCTTGCATACATTTCTTCTAGGGATTCTCCTTCAATTGGTGCAATACTTACAAAGTTCTCCATCCAAAGATGCAAAGCCTTTTGATCAATTTCATGCCACAATTTACCTTCCCAAGCTCCGAAATTTAATTCTAAGAGTCTTTCGTCTGTTACAATAGTATCGAATGCTAGTGCTGACGCCAATTGTGTACATCTTTTTTTTGGACTAGAATAGACGATATCATAATCATCGTTTAGCACTTTTTTGATGGCTTTTACATCTTTTTCAAAACTATCTGCTAATGGTACATCTAACTGACCATAACATTGGTTTTTATTAACTTCGACAGGAGTATGTCTGATTACATGAACTTCCATATAGCTATATAACTAAGAATACAAATACATTCTGCTAACTGTTCTACCGCGCCTAAACAATCGCCAGTATATCCATCAATCCATTTTTCAAAATAGTATTTTGATCGGATAAAAAGTACAAAAAGAGGAATAATGACTAGGGCAAACTCCCAATGAAACCAGCTGAGTACTGCAAGTGGTAGAAGACCAAATATATATGCTCCAAAAATTTCTTGAGCTCCATGAGTTTTGGCTATTGGTTTTATTTTACTTGTTGCATCATCTCTTGAATATTGAGAAGTAAAAATAATATTTACGGCTGTCAAACGTGCTAAGGAATGGTACGAAATGAATAGCAAAGCAATCATATGCGTTTGTGCGAATTTGTCAACTGCCAAAATCAATACTCCATATTTAAGTAAAAAAAGTAAAACCAGTGAAATGGCACCAAAAGCTCCAATACGACTATCTTTCATGATATCCAGAATCTTTTGTTTTGTCCATCCACCACCAAAACCATCTACCACATCAGCCAAACCATCTTCATGAAAGGCACCTGTGACAAGTACCCCAATAATTAATGATATAACCACAGAAATAGAGGTATTAAAAACATAGGAGCTTCCCAAGAAAGCTAAAAAGGATAATCCTCCTACTATCCAACCAATTAAGGGAAAGTATCGGGTTGCTTTGTTAATATAATCTGGATGATGGTCAGTGCTACTTGGACAAGGAATTCTTGTGTAAAACATCAGAGCGGTAAAAAATATTCTTATTTCCTTTTTCATAACCTTATGGCTTATCACTAACTCCTGCGCTTTCAAAACTTGCCATATCATTTAAGAAATTTAGTGCGCTTTCGATCATTGGATATGCTAATGCGCATCCTGTTCCTTCACCTAAACGCAAACCCAATTTTAGTATGGGTTCAACTTCCAAATAACTTAATAGTAATTCATGTCCCTTTTCATCACTTTGGTGACAAAAAATTGCATTTTTCATGATGGACGGATTCATTTTAAAAGCGGCTAAAAATACAGCAGTAGCGATAAATCCATCTACTAAAATAACCATGTTTTGAGAATAAGCTTCTAGCATTGCTCCGCACATTTGCACCATTTCAAAACCTCCAAATGTAGCCATGATTTCTTCCACATCTGTCAAAACTCCATGAAATTCCTTAGCTTGTGTTAGGATTTTTATTTTTTGTTGTAATTGTTTATTGTTTAAGCCAGTTCCTTTCCCAACACATTCCTGTATAGGTAAATCACATAGGTAACTCATGAGCATTGAAGAGGAAGAAGTATTTCCTATCCCCATTTCTCCAAACCCTATGATGTTTGTATTTTGTGTCGCTATGTTTTTTACCAATGTTTTCCCCTTATCGATGCATTTGTAATTGATCACTGTTCATTGCCTTATTTGAAAGAAAACTTTTTGTACCATAGCTAACTTTGTTGTCTATAAGTAGGTCATCAGTGTCAAAATCAAAGTTTACACCTGCATCAACTATGCGTAAATCAAAATTATGTTGTTTACTGAATACATTGATAGCAGCTCCATCGTTTAGAAAATTTAGCACCATTTGATAAGTTACTTCTTGTGGGTAGGCACTCACACCATCCTTTGCAATTCCATGATCACCTGCAAAAACTATCAAGACAGGATTCCTCAAAGTAGGGGAAAGACTTTCCTGAATTGTCCCTATTTGTAATGCTAATTTTTCGAGTATTCCTAAAGCTCCAAGCGGCTTCGTTTTTGAATCTATTTTTTGTTGAAGTTTATTTTTCATGGTTTTTAATAACAATATTCAAATATACATATTGCAATATTCAAAATATACTTAGTTTTAAAAATAATCGTAAATTAAAAACTGTATTTTTGAAATAGAAATTGGGTGATCTCTTTAACTGCTTTTGTAGCATCTGTAAAAACTCTGAGAGGAATCTAAAGTTATTTTACACTAGCATTTCATAGTCCTATTAGGTCAAGGTGAATTTTTCAATAAGTAATTAATTATTGAATCCCATAGTGTTTTCGTCCTTCGGCAAAGTTGTTTTAGGATATAAATTTGGATCTAGAAAAACCAAAGAATTTACAGACTCCAACTATTTTGATTTTATATTTTTGGATTTAGACGGCAATATTACTGAGGAAGCACCAGTTGCAGGAGGCTCATGCGGATTTACAATTGATAAGAAAACGCTTGAAATTAAAAACCTGACTTTTAGCGATCTTGGAATGATAGCACTAAATGAAAGAGAAATAAATAATGGATACAATAAGCTTACTGATATTAAAGAAAAGTCAAAATCATTAATGTGGTTAAAGTCAACATATAAACTCTCATCTCCAGAATTACTTAAAATAAAAGTCATCGACACTACTGAATTTGAAAAAGAAACGGTTCTGGAACAAATAGATCAACTCATAAAAACAACAACCAATACTATATAATTACATACATTGATGTTTAAAATCCTTTTATCACTCTGCTTTATCTTTGGATTCTTCTTTTTTAGAGAAGTTGAACCAATTATTTCTGGGAAGATGAAAGCGTTTATCAAAAAAAAGCATCCTGAACTCGTTGAAAAAACAGCTATCTTTTTTAAAATATCCCAAGTGGCTTCTAAAGTAATGTCAATACTATGCCTGGTCTCCATTATTTTAATTTGGACAGGTGTTATAATTATTCCTTTTAAATAAATAATTATTACAAAGCCTACTCCTCCTCTACGCTACGTTTCGATGCCTTTCTTCTCATCTTCACTACTTGATTATATTGTCGCGCCAACTCATAGATTTTATGATATATGGCAGCATACGCTTCATTCGTATTCAATGTCTGATAAGCGCGAATAGCAGCTAAAAATGAACGATAGCTCGTTTTTGCATCCGTACGTAAACTATAAAAGCTAACCATAGGATTTGCAGCGGTATCACTCACTCTCGCTATATAATGTTCATTAAACTCCCTATTTACTTCTTGTAATCGATTGATCCATTCGGTAAGTTTCAACAATGTCACTGCTTCCTGTAAATTACTTTCGGTATTCCAATCAGCAAGCATGCTATCAATAATCGCAGTTTGCGCTTGGTAATTAGCGCGCGTCACTCGCTTTCCGTAACTCTGCATATGGAACAACAAACGCTTGGCAGCTTCCTGTTTTACAGCATCAAAATGATAGGTATTTCCTTGTAACACGTATTTGATCCCTAAAAAAAGCTGATCGCGTTGTGCATCCAATGTTTCCAAAACCTTAGTATAGCTATGTTGCGTATTTTGTTAAAAAGCAGTTTCAAATGCTTCCGTATGTATAGTCAGCGCATCACGCAGTGCTGCAAGTCCTAAGGAAGTCACATCAAAGGCGTTTACCAATTCCACTACATCTTTCATATACTGCAAAAACTCGCTATTGCGATAGTCATTCAATATAGGTTCTTTATAGGTATTCATTTAATAGATTCTTTTATAATATTTACAACATAACTCACTACAAAACAAACATTTGACAATTCATGTGTAATCGAAATTCTTTTTTATAAAAAGCTCATGGATTACAGATTCCTCAAAAAAAATAGCATCCCAGAACTTAGGGAAGTCTCTCCCCATTGTGCAAGTAGCATCCCCGAACTTGGGGAAGCTTCTCCCGTTGTGCAAATAGCATCCCTGAACTTAGGGAAGCCTCTCCCTGTTGTGCAAGTTGTATCCCCTAACTCGGGGAAGCTTCTCCCTGTTGTGCGAGTAACTCCCCCAATTACATAAATCCTACTTGTTCTTCTGTTTGTTTTTATGAAGTACTAAAAAATCAATGAAACATCCAAAGAATCTTTTATGAGCGTCGTAAATATTTTATAAGCGTCATTTTTTGAACCAAAAACAAACATTTTATACACACTAAAAAGTCCTACAATCAAAAAATCATATCAATAATTGCAGGATAAGTCGCAATAGAAAAGATTAATAAATAATATATTTGGTACATTGCTTCAACAGGCTCAGTATAAATAATGCTCAGCAATCATAAAAGAAGTTGAATATGAGCTAGACTAATTAACGAATAAACAAACCAACAAATAACTATTTCAAAGTATGCTCCTAGAAATCTGCGCAAGTTCCTATCCTTCTGCCATCAATGCTGAAACAGCAGGTGCGCATCGTATTGAATTGTGTTCAGAATTGGCGGTTGGCGGAATTACACCTTCATACGGATTACTTAAAAAAGTATGTGCAAATCTCAACATTCCCGTTTGTGTACTTATTCGTCCGAGAAGTGGCGATTTTACATATACAGCTGCTGAATTTGAGATTATGAAAGAAAACATTCAACTGTGTAAAGAATTGGGTTGTGCAGGCATCGTTTCTGGCGTATTACACAAAGATTTTACAATTGATATCGAACGTACACAGGAATTAGTTGAACTATCAAAACCGATGACATTTACCTTTCACCGCGGTTTTGATTGGACACCAAATCCTAAAGAAGCTATCAAGAAATTAGCTGCTATAGCTATAGATCGCGTGTTGACTTCTGGACAAGCTGCTGCCGCCAAAAAAGGCATTCCACTTTTAAAAGAATTACAAGAAATTGCAGGAAATGATCTTATCGTTATGCCCGGCGGTGGCATCAATCCTGAAAATGCTTCACTATTTAAAGAAAGTGGTTTTCAAGAAATTCATTGTTCAGCAACAAGTTTACAGGAATCCATCGATGAACCAAAAATCAGTATGAACAGTCACAAATTTTTAAGTGATATTCATATAGCAACTTCAGATACCAAAAAAATAAAACAAATACTAGCGAGTATTCAATCATGAAAAATATTCAAAAAATAAGTCTATTCATAATCATCTTTTGTACTGCATGTACAGAACAGAAATTAGAAAGCATAGGCGATACTTCTATTACAGTATTCAATAAAGAGAATTTACATTTTAACATGGCTTTCAAAGAAAATGTAGCGGAAGACGAAAACGGACTCTTGCGATTGGATGCTGGTCGTGTGCTTGTCAAAAAAATAAAACTTCCAGACTATCAACTACAGCCAGAAGTCACACTACATGTAACACTTACTTCAAATGGTGATCCTTGGGACAAATCGGGTTCCATGTTTGTAATTCCAAAAACTTCCAACCTAAGTTTAGTGGATTTTGAGACAGGGAAGTTTGATCTTAAAACACTAAAACAAAAATTTCCTGCAATTTCTACGTATAAAAAAGACAGTCTTTTACACGAACCAAATCTGGAGCTGTTACGTTTTATGACACCATTTGGTGTAGGACATTTTACCAATGATGAGCGTGTTAAAAGTCGCAAACCAGTGTACATTCCGAAATGGGAAAACGAAGTCAATTGGTCGCAAAACATTACACATTTATTGCCTTTATTAGAAGATGAAGTATATGTCGGCGTATTTATTGATACATGGACAAAAGAAGGTTATAACATTACCGCTACATTGGATTTTAAAGAAAGTGAAATTCCAAATCATGCTAAAAAACAACAAACCATTATACCCTTAGTGAATACTTCTAAATATGCTTCTGATCAAAAATTATATGATGAATTTTCTCGTTCGGACTTAACTGTTACATTTGAAATGCCGGCGAGTTATAAAAATGCCAAACTGTACTATATCACCACAGGACACGGCGGACATGCTGGTGGAGATGAGTTTGTAAAAAAAGAAAACAACATCTCGTTAGACGGAGAAACGATCAAAGCATTTATTCCTTGGCGTGACGATTGTGCGAGTTTTAGACGTTTCAATCCGACTTCGGGAACTTGGAAAGCTAATGAATTTTATGATGATGTAGATGATTGTGAAAAAATCGCCTCTTCCGATTTATCACGCTCCAATTGGTGTCCAGGAAGTGACATTCAACCTGAAATCATTCCGTTAGATAATATTTCACAAGGAAAACACACATTAAAAATATCAATTCCAGAAGCACAAGAAGCCAAACAAGGCGAAGACAACTATTGGATGGTTTCTGCTTACATCGTATATGACAATGAATAAAATTTTCACACTTTTACTCGTACTCCTAATGATTAGTTGTGCCAAAGACGATCGACCAACTGTAGCAAATATTCACCAAAACTGGGAATTTAAAGAAACTACAGATACCAATTGGAATACGGCAAGTGTTCCCGGAAATGTATATTCTGACTTGCTTTCACATAACAAAATTCCAGATCCTTTTTTGGGTTCCAATGAGTTGAATGTCCAATGGGTTCCTACCAAAGATTGGGAATATCAAACTACTTTCAATCTAGACGAAGAAACATTAAAGAAATCAAATATTGAGTTGACCTTTGAAGGTCTGGATACCTATGCTAGTATTTACCTCAACGATTCGTTAATCGGGAAAACCAACAACGCTTTCCGTACGTGGAAATTTGATATTAAAGACCTGGCTAAAGCTGAAAACTCATTACGCATTGGTTTTCAAAAAACTAGCGTTCACGAAGAAAAAGAAACAGCCAAACTAGAGTATTTATTAAATCCAGGTATTCGTGTATTTACTAGAAAAGCGCAATTTCAATATGGTTGGGATTGGGGACCAATTGTGAATACGTCTGGAATTTGGAAGCCGATCAAAATTACCTCCTGGAACAACATGAAGTTGGACGATGTCTTTTTTAAGCAAGAAGAACTCACCGATTCCATAGCTTCTTTGAATGTAGAATATACAATCTCTGCTGACGAAGATGTAAAAGATGCTACTTTTGAAATAAAAAACGGAGAAGCAATTCATACTGTCAAATTCCCTGTATACAAAGGAACACATACTTATACGACACGATTTCAGATTAAAAACCCAAACCGTTGGTGGACGTATAATTTAGGAACACCGCATTTATATGAATTAGATGTAAAGCTGAAGCAAGGGAACGATTTAAAAGCACAGAAAACCGTAAAAGTTGGATTGCGTACTATTGAATTAGTTAGAGAAACTGACGAAAAAGGAGAAACTTTCTACTTTAAACTCAATGGCATTCCAGTGTTTATGAAAGGAGCCAATTACATTCCGCAACACAGCATGCAAGACAAAGTAACGGATGCACATTATGAAAAACTATTAAATGATGTCAAAGACGCCAATATGAACATGTTGCGTGTTTGGGGCGGCGGAATTTATGAAAACGATATCTTTTACAAACTCTGTGATGAAAAAGGAATTTTAGTATGGCAAGATTTTATGTTTGCTTGCGCGATGTATCCTGGAGACAAAGCCTTTTTAGACAATGTACAACAAGAAGCGATTGACCAAGTAAGTCGTTTGCGCAACTATGCCTCTATTGCACTTTGGTGCGGAAACAATGAAAACAATGAAGCGTGGCATCGTTGGGGCTGGCAAGCGGACAAAACCGAAGCGCAACGAAAAGCAATTTGGGATAGTTATTTAGCGGTTTTTGATCGTATTTTACCAGAAACAGTTGCCAAATACCATCCTTCCATTTCTTATTGGGAAAGTTCGCCGAGTTACGGACGTGGCGATGAAAGATTTCAGTTTGAAGGCGATGCACACGATTGGGGCGTTTGGCATGATGCCTTGCCTTTTGAACGCTTTGAGCAAAAAGTACCACGTTTTATGAGCGAATTCGGTTTTCAATCCTTTCCATCGTATGAAGCCATTCGTGCGTTTACAGGAGAAGACAGTATCAGTATCAATCACGATAGTTATATCACGCATCAAAAGCATCCGAGAGGTTTCAAGCTTATTCGTGAATATATGGAACGCGATTATCCCGTACCAACTGCTGGAGATGATTATGTATACATGAGTCAACTTACACAGGCCAAAGGAATCACCATGGGCATGGAAGCTGAACGTCGTGCGATGCCATATTGCATGGGAAGTTTGTATTGGCAATTAAACGATTGTTGGCCTGTAGTTTCATGGTCGAGTATCGATTTTATGGGGAATTGGAAAGCTTTACACTACAAAGCAAAGAAATCCTTTGAAGACGTGTTAATTTCTTCTATTGTAGAAAATGATACCATCAATACCTATATTGTTTCTGATAAGTTGCAAGACATAGAAGGTGATTTTACTTTAGAGTTTTTGGACTTCAATGGAACAATCATTCATAGTACAAAACAAAAATTAACGGTTGTAGCAAATACAAGTCAGATAGTAGCTAAAACACCTATGACTGATATCAAAGGGAATGCGAGTGAATATGTGATGAGAGCAGTCTTTATTTCGACTCCGCTCAATACAAATGCTCAGACTGGTGATACTTTGACTTCAAATTCTCTTTTCTATGTAGCACGGCCTAAAGAGTTGAACTTACCGAAAGAAGACATCTCCACAAAAGTTACCAAAACAGAAGATGGATTTACGATTGAGGTTTCTGCTAAGACCTTACAAAAGGATGTATTTTTATATACAAAAGCCAAAGGTCATTTTTCAGACAACTTCATTGATGTTTTACCGAATCAAACCATTACGATTACATTTACCACCGAAGCAGAAAGCATTGATGATTTAGCGTTTAAAACCTTGAATGGGATTCAACGAAAAGTAGCAAAATCTGCAAACTACTAAAGACAATAAATATTCATCAAAAAGCACATTCATTGAATGGCTTTTTCTTTAGGTGTGACTTTTTACTTTTATGGTAGTAAATTCAAATTAAATTTACCTTCCTTTGAAATTTAAATTCACAATGAAAACTGTATTTTAGCTTTACAATCATACTACATGAAAGATAACGATTACGCATATACCATAAAAGATACTGAAATAATAGGAAACTATGTAAAACGCACTGCCAATCAAAATATGTTACGAATTGCTAGTGTAATGACTATTTTATTACTACTCCTTTTTTGGTTTACGTATAGTTATCATGCGCATACAGTAATCATGCCGCCAATGGCAATGATGCTTGTCGGAGTTACAGTATTTGTATATATCTTTTCTTTTATTCAAATTAGAAACATTGCAAGTAAAACTTTTTTCAATATTACAGAAACCATTGTTGAAAAAGTTGTTGTCAAAGAAGAATTGAATTGGACAAATCAATTCGCACAAAATAGACTTGAAAAAAAGTATGGCGAAAAAGCAAATCGAAGCTTTCTAACCCATGAAATAGAAACGACCAAAATAACACCGAATGACATCATTGTAAAAAGTTATGATTACAATTTATTTAATGCTAATGGGAAAATTGTAATTCCTAAAGAAATAAATGATTTCCATAAGGTAAAAGCGTTTATCTTAGCGCATCCAGAAAAATTCAAAATAAATTCCTAAGGTGCATTTATGAAAAAATCCATTTACATTGCTATATTCTCTTTTGTCTCTATGGTATGTATTTCCTGTACTTCAGAGTCGAAACCAGAAGATTTTGCTTCAAAAAAAGCGTTTGGTTTACTGCAAAAAATGAACACGATGTCGCAAGAAGAGTTTAACAGCCATTTTATTTCATTGAACGAATTGCGTGAGATTGTAAAAGACACTGCGGTAAATGAAACTTTTAGAAATGCTATTACCCGTGTTTCAAAGGAAATTCACAACAACAGACTACAACAATCGTATACCATGATAAAAGAATCAGGAAAGCGATTTGAAATTGATTGGAAAGACATCTCCTTTAAAGAATATCCGTATGTCATGCGAGATGAGGAAAACGCACTCACATTTCAAGATGGTTTCTTAGCCTTTGATTACAAAGAAAAAAAGTTAGTCGCTAAAATTGTTTCTATTCAATATAAAGACAAAAAATACTTATTTAATTTTTCTAATATAGAACCTGTACGCAAGCAATAATCGTAGAAATCATTCTGATTGTAGTTATAGGCTTGGTTAATTTTTCTATCTTTAGAAAATAACTTACGCATATCCCGATGAAAAAAATACAACTTATTGTCACCGTTTTGGTTGCCGCTGCCTTATTCATTTCTTGTAAAAACTCTAAAGGTGTTTCTAAACCTGATGATATTGGGAAATACGCCTTTGCGATGTTGAAAGATTTTGACAACATTACTAAAGACAATTATATCAATTCAATTTTCACGATTGACGAAATTAAAGCATTTGGAAAACGAAATGCTGAAACCTTAGAATCAAAGGCACTTAAAGAAATTGAGAGACTTGAAAAAGGAAATTATAATCGACGCATGGGGAACGACTACAATCGTTTGAAAGAAAGAGCTATAAAGGAGGGAATTTCTTGGAATGCGATTGCATATGACGATTATGAGTTTGAGGAAAGAGATGAAGATGGAATTAAAGCCTATCGTGGAAAGTTAACATTCAAACACAAGGATAAAACCTATAATGTTTCTACCATTTCAGTGTTGATTGAAGAAACATATACCTTAGTTCGAATTTTCAGACTTAATAAAGAAGCAAAATAAAATTATAATACAGAAACTTTTTCCATGAAAAAATTACAATTCATTTTTAGTATCATCCTTGCTACTGCTCTTTTAATCTCTTGCCAAAACCCAAAACATTTTTCAAAAGCAGAAGACCTTGGAAAGTATACATTTGACTTTTTAAAAAAGCTGGAAAATGTCTCCAAAGAACAATTTCTAAATAATTTATTAACGCTTAAAGAATTTAAAGAATTTGCTAATAAGAAAGACGATTCGATGCAAGATATTGTAAAAGAAAGCATTGAACGATTGGACAAAAAGACTTACGAAGCAGGGTTGCTTAGACAATACACATTACTAAAAGAAAAAGGCAAGCAATACAATATTGTATGGAATGATATTAGTTATGTTGACTTTACCTATGAACAACGAACAGATGATGTTATGACCGGAATCCGTGGGAATTTAATATTTAAACATAAGGATACTGAATACAAAGTACTCACTTCTGCATTACAAGATGGTGATATTTATGTTCCAGTAATCATTAACAGATTATCTAAAAACTAAAAACTACAGACTCATGAAAAAGATATCTTTTCTTTTCATTGCATTTTTGACGATCTCTTTTTCAGGATTTAGTCAAAATTCAGAACCAATTAAAAATGCTGATGGAGTTGGTAAATACACCTTGAACCTCCTAAAGAACTTTGAAAATACTTCCGAAGAAGAATTTGTAAATAGTTTGATGACTACTGAAGACATCATAAAGTTTGCTGAAAAAGTTGCTGATACCGCTGTTGGTAATAACTTGAAAAAAGAAATTACCAAAATGGGCGCTACTAAATATTATAGCAGAGTAGCAGAAGTATATCACGACCTTAAAGAAAAAGGTAAAGAATATGGTATTGTATGGAAAGATATTGCCTATGTAGACTTTACCTATGAGCTTCGTGATAAAAAAGGTATCAAAGGTATAGAAGGTGCGTTAGTTTTTTCATGCAAAGGAACTAAGTATAAAGTAAAAACAGATGCCTTGTATGATGGTGACGCTTACCTGCCCATCATTGTTAGAAAATTATATAAGAAAGACGATGACTAAATTTTCAACCATTTTGGAGTCGCTTGTGGTACAAAGTTGCGCATGCGCTCCAATAATTTTGTGACATCAGTTTCTATGATGAGCATGTCAAAATTCTTTTCTTTAAGTAGTTGTTTTTGCATCATGGTTTTCATCAAGGCAATCAATTCGTCATAATAACCATTACTGTTTAGTATTGCCACAGGATGTGCTATTTGTGCCAATTGTAGCGCTGTAATTACTTCAAAAAATTCTTCCATGGTTCCAAATCCGCCTGGAAGTGCAATAAATCCTTCCGAAAGTTCAATCATTTTCATCTTACGTTCTACCATGGTTTCAGTAGTATGTAACTCTGTAAGATTGGTATGTGCGATTTCTTTTCGTTTCAAAAACTCAGGAATAACACCAATTACTTCTCCTCCATTTTCTAAAGCCGCATGAGCAACAGTTCCCATAATTCCAATTTTTGCACCGCCGTAAATGACTGCAATATTTTCTTGTGCTAATTTTTTTCCTAATTCCGTAGCGTCTTCTACGATTTTGGGATCGTTTCCTAAGCTACTTCCACAATAAATGGCTATACTTTTCATTTGTTAGACTTGTTATACATGTTATACTTGTTATAAACTATAAAATATGAAACGTCATTGCGAAAGTTTTGAAAAAACTTGTGGCAATCTGTTTGTATTGAAACAAATTACTTCGTCATACTTCCTCGTAATGATGTTTTCATTTACTTCAAATTTTAAATATCTGCCTTCAGCATTCGATCGACTCCAAAAATATCTTTTCGCAGTTCAATATTTTGAAATTGCTTTCCATCTAATAAATCAATCATTTCTTTTCCTAAATATTGATTGATCTCAAAATACAAACTACCATTAATTTTTAAATACTTCATGGCAAGGTTGGCAATTTTATCATAAAAAACCAACGGATTATTATCTTCAACAAACAAAGCTGAATCTGGCTCATACTCCAATACATTTTTTCGCATTTCAGCTTTCTCCAAATTCCGCACATAAGGTGGGTTTGATACAATAATATGAAACGGTTCGTCGTTATTTTTAAATATATGCAAATCATTCAACGACAACACATCTGCCTGCACAAATTGTACCTCAACATCGTTATCCTTTGCATTCTTTTGCGCTACTTCCAAAGCATTTTCTGAAATATCAATAGCAAAAACTTTAGCATATGGAAGTTTCTTTTTTAAAGCAATCGCAATACAACCACTTCCTGTACCAATATCTAAAATACTGAGGTTTTTATTAGTCGCATATTTTGCTTTCTCTAAAATAAATGTGATCAATTCTTCCGTTTCTGGTCGTGGAATCAATGTGTGTTCGTTCACTGTAAATTCCAAACCATAAAAATGTGCCTTTCCTAAAATATGCTGAATTGGCTTTTCAAGTCTTAATTCGCTTAACGCTGAAAAAATAGAAGTTTCTTGTTCTTTAGTAATTACGATATCAGGATCTAAGGCTAAGGTGAATCGCTCTATCCCAAAATAATCTTCTGTCAACATAAAAAAGAAACTATCTACTTCATTTTTTCCGTAAATCTCATCTAATTCTTTGTGAAATATGTCTTGTATATCTTTTAATCGCAATTGGTTTGGAGTTTTAAACTGTTTATTCTTTTTTTTCTATCGAAGGTTTAACCATTAACTTACAAACAGCTAAATTCTTTTTTTATGTTAAATATTAAATTATAAATTCTGAATTCACTACGAAAAAATTCTTATACCAAAAACCTAACATTTAATATTCTACATCACAATTCTTTCAACATCCAAACATCGCAGGAATAATGTCCTGTAGCACCTAATGGTGTGTCTAAATGTTCAAATCCGTATAATTCGTAAATATGAATGGCAGCTTTAAAGTTTGGTGAAGATTCTAAATAACATTTTTTGTATCCAAATTCTTTTGCCGCTTCCATGCATTTTTCAAATAGCTTTTTTCCATAGCCTTTTCCTCTTATTTTAGCGAAAAAATACATTTTTTGAAACTCACATACATTATCTGCATTGTCGCGCAATTCCTTAATTCCCGCACCGCCAAGTACTTCTCCATTTTCTTCAATCACATAATAAACTTCACGTTCACCTTGGTAGGCTTCAAACATCGCATCGGTTTCTGGATCTTCATACGCCGTTCCAACTTTGGGCATTCCAAATTCTGGAATCACAGATCGGATACACGCTGCCATAGCTGGATTATCTTCTGGTTGTATTTTTCTAATGATCATATTTTTTTGATTGAATGATTCAAAGGTTAAAAAATAAAATAACTCTTAACTCTTAACTACAATATCATATTTGGTAAGCAAACCATGAATTTCCTTTCGGGAAAATTTTGCCTTTTTCAATTGATTTTCTGTCGGATCAATCGTGTAATTACGTGCCGTTGTAAAATCTGCTTTCTCTACATTAGTTTGCTCAAAAATTGCAGCTTTCAAATTACAATCATCAAATACAGCACTTTCCAAATTCGTTTCAGTAAAATCTACTTTTTGCAAATTGCATCCTTTAAATACGGTCTGTTTGATTGTCAATCCTGCAAAAGACACCAATTCTAAATTGCAAGTATCAAAACGTGCCGAAAACATAAAATCGTTACACATACTAAAATCGACACCAAGCAATTTGCAATTCACAAAACCTACTTCATTAAATGAGGAACTTTTTACTTTTGCATTTGTCAAGTCACAAGTATCAAACGTACACTCTAAAAACGTCATTACTGCCATGTCTACATTTTCAAATTTACAATTGATAAACGTACAATTGTCGTATTCTCCATTCGGGAAAACTTGTTGTGTATAATCAATTTGAGTAAAAGTTTGATCTTGATAGAATTCTTGGTTCATTTTGTATGCGCTTCAAATAGAAATTGCGTAGTTTTGCGATGCTGTGAAGATACTGATTTTGGGTGAATTTTGAAGTCAAAAAACAGATCTTTGAATCGTTATTGTGATCTCCAACTTGTTTTGGAGAGAAGCAGATTACTTCGCTTTCATTCGTAATGACGTATCAATTATATTAAATAATATTCATGAAAAAACTTTTAATCATTCCGTTAGTACCCTTATTTATAAGTTGTAGTGTCCGTGAAAAGCCTTTCTTTGTAAAGATTGATACTATGAAAGTAGCATCTTCTTCCTTAGAAAATATTGTACTGACGGCAGATGCATACTTTATCAATAAAAATGATATTGGTGGAAGTTTGGAAAGCAAGAATATTGATGTAATTATCAATAATACCACAGTAGCCAAAATGAGTTCGGAGATATTTGAAGTGCCTGCGGGCGAAGAGTTCACCATTCCACTCAAAGTGGTTATTCCCACAAAAAAAATATTAGACAATAAAGAAAGTGGTGTTTTAGGAGGTATTTTAAATAGTATCCTCAACAAAAAGATCAATGTACAGTACAAAGGAATAATTACGTATCATAAACTCGGTTTTTCCTATGATTATGAAGTAGATACCACACAAGAAGTTAAAATTAAAATCTAGTGCTCAATACACACGAAACATATATGAAACGCTGCTTGCAACTGGCCAAAAATGGTTTAGTTGCTGCCATGCCCAATCCTTCCGTTGGCGCTGTCATTGTTCATAACGACGTGATCATTGGCGAAGGCTATACAAGTGCGTATGGAGGAAGTCATGCAGAAGTCAATGCTGTTCATTCTGTAAAAGATAAATCGCTACTTAAAGAAGCTACGATTTATGTTTCACTTGAACCGTGTAGTCATTTTGGGAAAACACCGCCATGTAGCGATTTAATCATAAAACATCAAATTCCGAAAGTGGTAATTGGTACCATTGATCCATTTGCAAAAGTAGCTGGTCGTGGTATTCAAAAGCTAAAAGATGCAGGTCGTGAAGTCATTTTGGATGTTTTGAAAGAAGAATGTATTGCTTCCAACAAACGATTCTTTACTTTTCATCAACACAAACGCCCATATATTATATTGAAATGGGCACAAACATCTGAAGGCTTTATTGATAAAAGTAGAAACGAAAACGATCCTGTGCAGCCGAATTGGATCACCAACCAATATTCACGTCAATTGGTTCATAAATGGCGAAGTGAAGAAGCCGCAATTTTAGTTGGAACAAATACAGCAATTACAGACAATCCAAAGTTAAATACGCGCGATTGGCAAGGTAAGAGTCCTGTGCGAATTGTGTTGGATAAATCACTTCGAATTCCAGAACATTACAGCTTGTTTGATGCATCTGTAAAAACCATTGTATTGACGGAACAAGAAAAAGTTTCTTCTGAAAACCTCATCTTTGAGAAGATTGATTTTTCTCAAAACCTGGCGCAGCAAATCTGTGAAGTTTTATATCGTCACAATTTGCAATCTGTTATTATTGAAGGTGGCAAGCAAACTTTACAAACTTTTATTGCTGCCAATTTGTGGGATGAAGCCCGAGTTTTTACAGGAAGTGTTTCGTTTACTGATGGAATTCGAAGACCAAATCTAAAAGGAAAATTACAATCCGAAACCCTCATTTTAGACAATTTATTACAAACGTATATCAATGATTAAAAATATAATTTTCGATTACGGAGATATCTTTATCAACCTAGACAAAGCTGCAACCAATCGTGAGTTGCACAAATTGGGAATTGATGACTTTACTCCTGAAATGATTGCAATAAATCAGGCGTATGAAAAAGGATTGATTTCTACAGAAGAATTTGTCAATTTTTATCACGAACAATTCCCAAATACAACCAAAGAAGCGTTGATTGATGCCTGGAATGCTATTTTGCTCGATTTTCCAAAACATCGTATGGAATTCATCAAACAATTGGCAAAAGACAACAAGTATCGCTTATTTATATTAAGCAATACCAACGATTTGCATATTTCATGGATTCAGGAAGATTGGGGAATGGAATTGTATACGGAATTCAAAAATTGTTTTGAGCAATTCTATTTATCTCATGAAATTCATTTCCGTAAACCAGATGCAGCTATTTACGAATTTGTACTAAATGAGAACAAGCTAAAAGCGGAAGAAACTATTTTTATTGACGACACGACTGAAAATACAGAATCAGCTGCAACACTCGGAATTCACGTATGGAATTTGATTCCTGGCTTTGAAGATATCGTTGATTTATTCACACACAAAAAGTCACTATTTTGATTTACCTTATCCTAAGTGTTTTTATTTCGAGTTCGTTATTTGTCATCTTTAAACTATTTGACAAATATCAAGTCAACACATTTCAAGCCATTGTGATCAATTATATCACGGCGTTTTGTTGTGGGTTTTTCTTTTATGGAAATGGTATCACGCTTACGGAAATGATCGAGCGTCCTTGGAATATTGGTGCCATCATATTAGGTGGCTTGTTCATCTCTGTGTTTATCTTAATGGCTTTGACGGCACAACGCAATGGACTTTCTGTAGCTTCTGTTGCTGGAAAGATGTCAGTTGTTATTCCAGTGATTTTTGCCGTAATCGTATACAAAGAACATTTGAGCACATTGAAAATAGCAGGAATTCTTCTGGCTTTACTCGCTGTATATTTAACAACCGTAAAAAATGATGGCGGCACCTTTGATCGTAAAAAACTACTGTATCCTATGCTACTATTTTTAGGTTCAGGAGTTATTGATACTGCCATAAAATATATAGAAACTAACTATGTTGCCAAAGGTGAAACGCCTATCTTTTCTGCGGGGATTTTTGGTTGTGCTTTCCTTGCGGGAATCATCATTCTATTTTTACGACGTGATTTTAAAATTACAGGAAAGACTATTTTGGGAGGAATATTGCTTGGAATTCCGAACTTCTACTCTATTGTATTTCTTTTAAAAGCCTTACGTCCAGAACATATTGGCGATAGTTCTACGGTATATCCAATCAACAATGTGGCAATTGTCATGTTATCCACTATATTTGGTATTATCTTATTTAAAGAAAAACTTATTGTTAAAAACTGGATTGGAATTGCCATTGCTATTATTAGTATTGTGATGATTGCGATTTCTGCTCAACCTGTAAATGCTTAATATTTGGAAATAAAAGACACATACAAAACCATTGATGTAGCTTCGGAAGAAGTATTATTTAAAGACAGAAACAGTAAGTTTTTTGGCTATGCATTTCCAGTTTCTAATGAAGCAGATATTAAGAAACATTTAGAAGCCTTGAAGAAAAGTCATCATACAGCGCGCCATTGGTGTTATGCTTGGCAATTAGGGAAAAGTGAGCCGTTTCGTTTTCGAGCTAACGATGATGGCGAACCTTCTAACAGTGCAGGAATGCCAATTTATGGACAAATTCAGTCTTTTGATGTCACCAATATATTAATTGTAGTCGTTCGTTATTTTGGTGGTACCAAATTAGGCGTTGGCGGATTAATCAACGCATATCGAACAGGAGCACAAATGGCTTTGGAAGTAGCTGACATTAAAGAAAAAACCATCAATATTGACTATTTACTCATCTTCGATTACAAGAACATGAACAAAGTCATGCGTGTTATCAAAGAACGAAACCTTAACATTACAGCACAACAACTGGAAATGGATTGTCGTATTACTATTTCCGTTCGTCAAAAAGATGCACAACAGATTTTTGACTTGTTTACCAATATGTATGAGATTCAGATTAAATCACTAGAAGAAATAGTTTAACTACATCCGCCACAACCACCACAACCGCTGCAGCTTGAACATCCACTATCAAATACTGAACAACCTGAAGCATCAAATTGTGTATCAAAAGAATCTAATGTATCATCTAGATACGATTGGAAAGAAGTACCATTGTCAAAATCATCACTAAACAAATCATTGTGTTCATAAAAATCCATATGTAGATTCCAGTAACCATAATCATCAGACTCGCTATTTGATTCTGACCTCTTTTGTGCTAACAGTTGTTTATCAATATTTTTCAGAAGTTCAAAATTCAAATTCTTCAATAAAAATATATTGCCTCCTATGGTTAACAATATTTCCAAAGCTTTCTCCTTATCATTCTCTAAAAGATGATTGATTTTTGAATCAACTTCTTTCAAGTAGTTTGAAATTTCTTTTTTAGTTTTCTCGCCTTGTTTATTCAATCGAATCATTCCGAATAAATTCAAAAAAAAGGAACTTTTCAGAAAAGCATCTAGGTTTCCCGTTTTCTTTACTTTTTTCTTGTAGCCTATACTTTTTCCTGTTGCTTCATAACCGATCTTCACAAAATGATGAAACAATATTTGAATATCGTCTTCTTCTTCAAAAGGAGTTGTATAAATTGATTCATGCGGATTGGGTTTACAGTTAGCAAAGTTTTTCCCTTTTTCTATATATGTATAAACTCTACTATCATTCCTAGGATGTGATTGTTTTTCAACTTCCACAATCTTAATCACTTTTTTAAGTAACAAATCCATGAAAGTCAATTTCATTAAATCTTTAAATGAAGCTGTTCTATTTTCTAAAATAAGTTCCGTTTCTGCTGGTGTCAATATTGAAAGTAATCTCATGAGCGCTTCAATAATAGTTTAGGAAATATCCAGTTTTTATGTCGATTAACACGTGTAAAGTGATTTTCTTTAAATCGTGTTTCTACATCTACCCAAATATGCTTTGGTGGCTTCTTTTTAAACACTGATTCGTAAAACTCAAGAGTTTTGAGATATTGATCTTTAAACAAAGGCTTTTGTTCTGCTCCCTTAGTTGGACCATGATGAATATCTTTTTGGATTGTATTTTTGCAAAAATCTATCCAGTAGGATTGTGTATATAATAAATGTAAATGCCAAACTTGATCAATTTGATCAGATGGTGTTAATGGAAAATCTGCAATCAATATGAGGAAGAGAAACTTTTTATATTCAAAAACAGCTTTTATAGCGTATTCAATTGTCCAATTATTCTCTCTTGCTAGTCGATCCGTAAATGTAAAAGAAGAAGTAGGATCATCAATTTCAAAATTTCTGATTTTATTCCACAATACAATTTGTTCTTCTGTCATAATTTTAAGTTGCCTGTACAATTAGAATAATTTCAGACCAAAAAGTTACACATCAGAAGTCAATTGTCGATAATTTTTCGATCAAATGCTCAGGGCATTTCATAGGTCTTTTGGTTTCCATATTAATGAATGCCAAAACCGTGTTAGCTTCTGTAATAATTTCCTTACTTTCGTTCAAAATCACATAGTCAAATTCAATCTTAACAGACGGCAACTTTTTAAGAGTAGTTCGTACCGTTAATTCATCGTCATAATAAGCAGATTTTTTATAATTAATTTGAATAGAAATTACAGGGAGCATCACTCCCATTTCTTCCATTTCCCTGTAGGAGATACCTAAGGCGCGTAACCACTCAGTCCGCCCCATCTCTATAAATTGCACATAATTTCCATGATAAACTACACCCATTTGATCGGGTTCTGCATAACGGATTCTTGTTTTTATTTCGTGACTTCTCAAAGTTTTTTTTATATATGTTATGTTAACGAATTGTAAAGAAATTGTTTTCAATCATGCGAAAAAAATTCAAGAAATTCAATAGATATCAAGTTTTTTTTTCACTTTTTTTTTCACATATTTGTTCACGCTAAAAAATAATGGAAAAAACCCCGATTTTCTTTTTTTCCTACACCTAATAATAACAATTTTAACGACAATAAATGAGTGTAACTGCGCAATCAGTATGGGATAACTGTCTGTCTTTCATAAAGGACAACATTCAACCACAAGCATACAAGACTTGGTTTGAGCCTATAAAGCCTGTAAAGTTAACAAATAAAGCGCTAAGCATTCAAGTTCCCAGTAAGTTTTTTTACGAATGGCTCGAAGAGCATTATGTGAAGTTGTTAAAAGTAGCTTTGGTAAAAGAATTAGGGAATACTGCTCGATTAGTGTACATTATTAAGATGGAAAATACGTATGGTAACAAAAAGCCATTTACGGAAAAAATCCCAAGTGCAAATCGCAGCAATGTAAAAGCACAAGAAATTGATGTGCCAATTAAAAATAAAAGTCCTGAACTGAAAAATCCTTTTATCATTCCTGGTATCAGAAATGTTAAGATTGAGTCTCAGTTAAATCCAAATTATAATTTTGACAATTTCCTAGAAGGTGACTCTAACCGTTTGGCGCGTTCTGCTGGAATGGCCGTTGCTAACAAACCTGGAGGAACTTCGTTTAATCCACTTCTAATTTTTGGAGGTGTTGGTTTAGGTAAAACACATATTGCGCATGCAATTGGTGTTGAAATTAAAGATAAATATCCCGAAAAAACAGTATTGTATATTTCTGCTGAGAAATTTACACAACAATATATAGAATCCGTAAAGAAGAATACACGTAATGATTTTATACATTTTTATCAATTAATTGATGTATTGATTATTGATGATGTGCAATTCTTCTCTGGAAAGTCTGGTACGCAAGATGTATTTTTCCACATCTTTAATCACTTACACCAAAATGGAAAGCAAGTGATTTTAACTTCAGATAAAGCTCCTGTAGATATGCAAGATATTGAACAACGCTTATTATCTCGTTTCAAATGGGGACTTTCTGCTGAATTACAAACACCAGATTTTGAAACACGTGTTTCTATTGTTAAGAATAAGTTATATCGTGATGGTGTTGAAATGCCTGATGACATTATTGAATATGTTGCCAAAAACATCAAAACAAATGTTCGTGAACTAGAAGGTGCTATCATTTCATTGATTGCGCAGTCTTCTTTCAATAAAAAAGAAGTAACGATCGAATTAGCGAAACAAGTTGTAGAAAAGTTTGTAAAGAATACCAAACGAGAAGTTTCTATAGATTATATCCAAAAAGTAGTTTCCGATTATTTCCAAATGGATGTTTCTACCTTACAATCAAAAACACGTAAGCGTCATATTGTACAAGCGAGACAATTAGCTATGTTTTTTGCGAAGAAATTTACAAAAGCTTCTTTGGCTAGTATTGGGTCTCAAATTGGAAAGCGCGATCATGCTACTGTACTACATGCCTGCAAAACGGTTGATAATTTGTCATCTACTGATAAGCAATTTAGAAAGTACGTTGAAGATTTAACTAAGAAACTTTCGCTGTAAATTCCACCATATGAAGACTAAAATTTTAATGGTTTGCTTAGGGAATATTTGCCGATCTCCTTTAGCGGAAGGAATTTTAGCATCTAAACTTGACCCTACTAAATATTTTGTAGATTCTGCAGGAACAGCAGGTTATCATACTGGTGAACTTCCTGACAGACGCTCTATTGCTATAGCAAGACAATACGGATTAGACATTTCCCACCAACGATCGAGAAAGTTTGTTAGAAATGATTTTCAAACGTTTGATTACATCTTCGCCATGGATCAATCGAACTATACTAATATTTTAAGGTTAGCTGAAACTCAGGAAGATCGTGACAAAGTTCAAATGATTTTGAATCAAATCAGTCCAAATTCCAATGCCGAAGTTCCTGATCCATATTACGGCGGCGATCAAGGTTTTGAAAATGTATATCAAATGTTAGACGAAGCCTGCTCAGTTTTTGCTAAAAAAATTCCTTAGACTGTTCATATTCAAAATAGTATGTGTTATTTTTTGTATCTTTCTATAAATTAGCAATCTACTTTGTTATGAAATACACCTTCGCCTTAGTTCTCTCGAACTAAACACACCTTTTTCCTAGGCTGAGTATATCAAACAAGGTTAAAAGACACAACCTATGAAAAAGAAATTACACCTATTACTAGGGATACTATTCCCTATGCTATTATCTGCTCAAGGGATCGCTATAACCCCATTTGCCACTGGCTTTTCACGACCCGTAGACATCAAACACGCAAACGACTCTCGACTATTTATTGTGGAGCAAGATGGTGTGATCAAAATTTTGGACGATCAAGGAAACACAAATGCCACACCTTTTTTAGATATTGACACACGTGTTCGCTCTACTAGTAATGAACAAGGCTTACTTGGTTTAGCTTTTGATCCAAATTACACTACAAACAATCGCTTTTATGTAAATTATATCAACAATAGCGGCGATACCGTTATTGCAAGATTCACAACTTCAGCAAATCCAGATATTGCCGATGACACTTCTGAAGAAATTCTATTGACCGTTTCTCAACCATACACCAATCATAACGGAGGTTCTTTAGCTTTTGGAACCGACGGATATTTATATATTGCTTTAGGTGATGGCGGAAGTGGTGGCGATCCTGATAATTATGCACAAAATTTACAATCGCACTTAGGAAAAATTTTGCGAATTGATGTGAGCAGCACTACTGGATATACAGTTCCTTCAACGAATCCTTTTGTGGGAAATCCTGCTGGATTGGATGAAATTTGGTCTTATGGATTACGAAACCCTTGGAAAATCTCTTTTGATAGCGATAATGGCGAATTATGGATTGGCGATGTAGGACAAAACAATCGAGAAGAGATTAACAATGTCCCTATTGTAAATACAGGTTATAATTTTGGCTGGAGATGCTATGAAGGAAACGCCACATTTAACACCTCTGGTTGTCCAGTAGCAGCCACTACCACTTTTCCTGTAGCAGAATACAATTACGGAGGAAGTCCGTTTCGATGTTCTATTACTGGCGGCTATATTTACAGAGGAAGCATGTTTCCAAATATACAAGGATGGTACGTTTTTGCAGATTATTGCAGCAACGAACTTGGTCTGTTAGAACCTACTCTAGGGAACACCTGGAACTTAACTATGACAAATTCTGGTTTTTCTCCTAACATTTCCACGTTTGGAGAAGATGTGAATAAAGAATTATATGCAGCTGGATTGAGCAATGGAACAATCTATAAAGTATTTGACCCAACTTTAAGCGTTCCTGAAAATTCACTTACAAACAACTTTCAATTGTATCCAAATCCTGCGAAAGACTATTTCCAGATTAACAATCAAAATAGAGCTTTAGCACTCAAAGAAATAGCAATATTTTCGTTTAACGGAAAATTGATTTCTACCACAAAAATTACAACTGAAAATCAAAATATTACGACAGAACAACTTACAGATGGAATCTACATTGTACAATTAATTTCAAATAATGGCAACGTTTCGTATCATAAATTAGTTAAAAATTAGTTTTATTTGTAATAATCAAACTCCAAATCTATGCAAGTACCAAACGGAATTTTATATTTGATTCCAACTACTTTAGGTGATAACGAACCTTTGGAAGTATTGCCGTTGTCCGTAAAGAAAATCATTGAAGCTACGAATCATTTTATTGTTGAGAACGAAAAAACTGCACGTCGATTCATAAAAAAGATCACCCCAAAAAAAGTGCAACCTTTATTGGAATTGCATGTATTGAATAAATATACACAAGACCAAGAGTTACCTGCCTTTTTAGAAGCTATTTATCAAGGAAAAAATGTAGGATTGCTTTCTGAAGCTGGCTGTCCTGGTGTTGCTGATCCGGGCTCGGAAATTGTAAAAATTGCACATGAAAAAGGAATTCGCGTTGTTCCACTTGTTGGACCATCTTCTATTTTAATGGCAATGATGGCATCAGGAATGAATGGACAGAATTTTGCATTTAATGGATATTTACCAATTGATAAAGACGAACGTAAACGCGCTATCAAACAATTGGAAAAACGCGCTATTGATCTTCAACAATCACAAGCATTTATAGAAACACCGTACCGAAACGATAAATTATTAGCAGATTTAATAAGTACACTTTCTGCAAATACACGCTTATGTGTTGCTTGAGATATTACACTTGCTACCGAATATATTCGAACGCTGACTATTAACGAATGGAAAAAGACTTCTGTGAATTTACACAAGCGACCAACCATGTTTGTGATAGATAAGTAGATTGGTTAGACTTGTTAAACTCACTGATGCTTTAGACTTTTAAATCGCTTACGCTACTCTATTTTAGATATGTCTTTGCGATAAGCATAGCTCCGTGGCAATCTAGTTCTTTAATAATAGCATTTTCTTTGTAGTGACTTTTAAGATGTTATAAACAAACTAATTGCTTTCAAATCTTCTATCAAAAAGTTCGATTTTAAAACTTTAGGTTTTAGATTAACAGACTTGTTTTACTTTCAGATTCTTCTTGTTTTTAATGCTAATTCTCCCAATTAGAATGTGATTCTTATGCCATTTTGAATTACTCCTAAAACTTGACCTACAAACTTTAAAAACCTCAAATCATCACTTCGAGTGGTTTTTCGAAATAAAATGAGGAAAAAATGTATCGAGAAGTACTTTAAAATATTAGACTACGAATACTGTATCTTGAATTATTTTTAAAACTAAAAAACTTTAAAAGTCTCTTAGATTATTTAATTCAGATTATCAGATAAATTTTAACTTAATTATATAAAATAAAAAAACCTCAGCATATAATTATACTGAGGTTTTTTATCTATAATGTTAACCAAATTTGAGTACAACCAACCAAACTTATACTCTTGCTTTCTTGTTGGCTTTAATTGATGAAACATCATATCCAGCAAATCGCTTCATATAATATTTCACAGTTGTACCATAAGCATCAGAAAATCCATGTTTTCCTCCACTTCTTAAATACTTCTTTACACTTCCAGGTCCTGCTAAGTGTGCCGCAGCCAAAATTCCTGACTCTGTTACAACTACACCGTTGATTCGCTTACCTACTGAGCGTTGAATGTCTCTTCTAAGAATCCACTTATTCCTTGAGGCGTTGGCTTCAAAGGCTCTCTCTTGTAACTTTGGATCTTTTAAGAATGCTTGCGGATTATAAATTCCGATAAGTTCTAATGTTCCTTTTCCAAATTGGTACTTTCCGAGATAACCTAAGGTATTTACCACAAAGTAATTTCCCTGAGATTCTTTAAATGCTACTGCTTCTTTAAAGCCCAAATATCTTTGTCCTGTAAACGGAATTGGCGCTTCCTCGAAGTAGTCGTCACCTATGGGGTTTACTGTAAACAGTTCAGGTGACATTTTATGATTTTCAATATTATTTTTAAGAACGTTGGCTTCTTTTCTTGAAGTGAAACCGAAACTTACAAATGTTAAAATAGCTATTAAAATTGAGAATTTTATTGCTCTTTTTCCCATAAAATTTGATTTCTTTAAGACTTACTAATTCGAGAATTAAGCTTAAAATTTCAGCGTGCAAATATAAGACTCTTTTTTTTAAAACCAAATTATTTCGTTAAAATTATATTAAAAATAGATTGAATGAAACTTAAACTCACCTAAACTATTGATTTCCAATGTTGGAGCAGGTATTTTGATGAAGTTTATAACGTCAAAAATACTATTAAGAAACTTCGATTTTGTCTGTATTTTTGTTAAATCAATGTCAATACTGAAATAAAACTGCCGAAAACGTTTGAGTTCTGGAAAAATCTCGCGTTGTGTCTCCATAGTTCCTGCTACCAATCCATCTGCTCCATACCCAAAAGCAACATTGAACCATTTGGGAATTTTACTTTGTTTAAAAAAGGAATGTACGTTGGCACTTAACCAATAGGTTTGTCCATTATAATCTTTTAGAGTTTCTTCTAAAAAACCACTTCCAAGCTTATTTGGTCTTAATTCGGCAAATCGTGTTCGATGAAAAGAATACTTTAGTTTGATGCGTTGCTCATTCCATAATAACTCCTGCCCTACGTATAAGCCTGTTCCGAGTCCGTTAGCAAGCACATCGCCCCAAGAACCTCCCCATTCAGCAGAATATCCATCCATGACTTCTACGGCCGTTAAAAAGCTAAATCCGAGCGTTGCTCCAAAAATTAATTGATTTTTCTTTGAAACGCCACTCCATCTGAGTACTTCAGCTCCAATGTTTCCCACATAATAAGAAGTAAAGACATGTCCCGCTTTATCCATTTGCAACCACTCATTATTATCATTAATAAATTTAAAAGAAGAGCGCGGAAAATCTGCATACCAAATTCTATCCAACCCAATTAATGTCACTGTTGCTAATGAAGCTTCTGTAATAGCCACAAAATTACGTCTTGGTTTGTGCAAAGTATCAGAAGCTACCCAAAAATTAGGCGGTGTTAGTTGTGCACTCGCAGTGTTTGCGATACAGACTAAAAAGAGGAATCGTAAAAGTAGTTTCATCAACTATTGCTGATTTTGTTGTTGACTATTCTTAATCATAAAGTCTCTAAATGCTTCTGCAGTGGTACTCCAAGGCATTTTATAGGTTCCAGGTTTGTATATATCTCCGTTGACAAGTTTTTTTTCTTGTATAAGTTTTTTTAGAAACATTGAATTCGACAAAACTATTGAAAGTTCTTTTTTTGTAGCTTCAATATATTTGGAGATTTCTTCTGCCCTTTCCCACGATTTATTTGTATCAGGAATTACGACATCAACCAAAACACTTTTATCTA
Organism: Kordia sp.; assembly: GCF_022447245.1. Lineage (GTDB taxonomy): Bacteria > Bacteroidota > Bacteroidia > Flavobacteriales > Flavobacteriaceae > Kordia. The sequence continues at coordinate 53,800 of NZ_JAKVBC010000032.1, forward strand.
ACAATGTTTTTACGATATCGTTACTGTTCATTCCTTTTCGAATGATATACTTTCCCCCTTTTACTCGCTTTTTATATCCAAGTTTTGCTGCTAGCGTCTCAAAAGCATCTATATCAGTTAACAAAGGTTCTAAATCTTTTTTAACATATTCAAAATTTGCATCCGAAGGAATGTAAATATACGCTACTTCATTTTTAAACGCAGTAATGGGTTTAAATATGGTTTGCGAAATGTTGTACATAATATAGCAACCTCCCAAGATTCCAAGAATCAAAATTCCAATCAATATTTTACGTATGTACATTTAGTTAAGTTTTTGATAAAGGAGTTCGTTTTTAAATTCGCCGTTTACAAAAGTCCAATCTTTTTTGACACCAATTTGCTGAAAATCCAAACTTTCAAACAATTTAATACTTGCTTCATTGTTCTCTCCAATATTTGCATAGAGTTGATGCACATGTAAATGTTTGAAAGCATAGTTACAAACTAATTGCAATGCTTCTTTTCCGTATCCTTTGTATCTAAATTCTTTTTTAGCAATCAATAAACCAACACCGACACGTTTATTTTTTGGGTCAAATTCAAAAAGGTCAATCAAACCAATATTTTCCTTTTTATTACTTACCATCACCAAGCGTAATTGTTTCGCTTCATAAATATCTTGATGTGCATTTTCCAAATACTGTTTGATTAAGAATCGTGAGTATGGAGTTTGTGTCGCACTGATTTCCCAAATAGTTTCATCATTTTCTATCTCATAGATAAAATCTAAATCTTCTGGTTCTAATGCGCGTAAATATAGTTTTTCACCTGTAAGTGTTAGCATGAAATTTCTCCTTTAAATACTTGTGTTGCTTTTCCTTTTAAAAAGATGTTTTTGTATGCATTTGAATCATATTCATATGATACTTTTAATGTACCACCTTCTACTTGCAAAAGTACTTCGTTTGCTGTTGTTTCTTTTAAATGATGCATTGCCAAAGCTACTGCAGTTACACCAGTTCCACAAGAAAGTGTTTCATCTTCCACACCTCTTTCGTAGGTTCGGACTCTAAATTCGGTATCTGAAATCTTTTTTACAAAGTTTACATTGCTACCTTCTTCAAAATAAGGCGCGCCATAACGAATTGTTGCTCCTTCTTTTTTAATATCAAATTGTTCAATTCCTTCTTTGAAAGTGACGTGATGTGGCGAACCAGTATCTAAAAACACATGATTTTCATGATCTTCTATCATTGTGACGTCTTGCATTTGCAAATGCACAATATCATCTTCTAATGTAGCATAATGCTTTCCATCAATAGCAACAAACGTAGTTTCTTGCTGAATGACTCCAAGAAAATTCGCGAAAGCTACAATACAACGTCCACCATTACCACACATCGTACTTTCATTTCCATCCGAATTGTAGTATACCATTTTAAAATCACAATCTGCATCGTTCTCCAAAAGGATTAAGCCATCAGCGCCAACGCCAAATTTTCGTTCGCACAAATGGTGTACAAGTTTGGTATCATTTTTGGGAAATATATCCTGTCGATTATCAACAAGAACAAAATCATTTCCTGTTCCTTGATATTTATAAAAAGATAGTATCATGTATTGCTTTTGATGGCAACAAAAGTACAAAATAAAAGATAGGAAATTATAACGAAATTGCTTTAGAAAATCACATTTTTACAGGAATCTGTATGAATCCGACAAAGTGTAAATTATATTCGTTTTAAGTCCATTTTAACAGACTTATTAAAATTGAGTTAAAGTGTCGTTAAAGTTGTAATGCGACTACAATAAATATGTAATTTTAAGTGTTATAAGAAGACAAAGACATTAGAATTATTCATAAAAATCAATAAATAAAATAACTAAATATGAAAAAATTTGCAAGTTTACTATTGGTTTCTGCATTAGGAGGCGTTATTAGTATTGGAGCTTATAAATTTCTTTCAGAATCCCCTGAAAAAGTTGAGCAAGCTTCTGTTGTTGAACAAACATCTTATATTCCAACGAATTTTGTAAATAGTCCCACAAAGACAACTACTACAAATGCAGCTACGGCAGGTATTGATTTTACTGTTGCCGCTGAAAAAACTGTAAATGCAGTTGTTCACGTAAAGAATAAAGTAACAAGAGTTGCTCCAAGAAGCATTTGGGATTTATATAATGGTACGGGAAGACCTGAAACTCAAATAGGAACTGGTTCTGGAGTAATTATTACACCAGATGGACATATTGTTACAAACAATCATGTTATTAAAGGTTCAAATGAAATTCAGGTAACTTTAAATAACAATAAAAATTATGTCGCAAAATTGATTGGAACTGATCCTAATATGGATATTGCTTTATTAAAGATTGATGCAGACGAAGAGTTGCCTTTTATTTCTTTTGGTAATTCTGACAATGCCAAGATTGGAGAATGGGTTTTAGCTGTTGGGAATCCTTTTAATTTAACCTCTACTGTAACTGCAGGAATTATTAGTGCCAAAGGAAGAGATTTAAATGAAGGAGATAATTTAAGTCAATCATTTATACAAACAGATGCTGCTGTAAATCCAGGAAACTCTGGTGGAGCTTTGGTAAATACAAATGGTGAATTGATTGGAATTAATACAGCTATCACCTCACAAACAGGTTCTTATATTGGATATTCGTTTGCGGTACCAAGTAATATTGCACAAAAAATTGTAGCCGACTTATTAGAGTTTGGCGATGTACAAAAAGGATTGCTCGGTGTTTCTGGTGGATCATTGAATGCCGTTGTTGCTGAAAGAATTGGCACCACAGAAACAGAAGGTTTTTATGTTGGCAAGGTATTTGCCGAATCAGGAGCAGAGGAAGCTGGAATCCAAGAAGGCGATGTTATTAAAAAGTTAGACGAAGTTAAAATTTCAAACTTTGCAGACTTGTCAGGGTATTTAAGCTCTAAGCGCCCTGGAGATGTTGTAAATGTTACGGTAATGCGAAACGATGATTACGAAACATTGGCAGTTACTTTGACAAAAGAAGAGCGAGCAAATTCTGTAAAGCTGATGAATATGCAGCTAGAGAATTTAAGCAAAGACGATGCTTCAAAATATGAAATAGATTACGGTTTAAAAGTTACCGATAACAATAACAAACAATTATATCAAGAGCTAGGAATTACGCCAGGATATATTTTAATAGAAGTGAATGGTAAAAAAGTGCAATCTGCGCAAGGATTACAAAACTTTATCGACTCATACGGCGAAGATCAGGTTCGCATCTTAGCATTCATAAATCCGAAAGGACAATACGAGCGTTTTATCTTTCGATAAAAAGTGCCAACTCTATATAGTTGAAAAGCGAGACACCTTTAAAGTGCCTCGCTTTTTTTATGTTTTCTTTCGTATTCTTTCAAAATCAAGTATTTCTGATTCTGCCCCTTAATATAAAAGTTTTTTTGACGTGTTTTCTTAGCCTCGAATACGTAGCTAAAATTCTATATTAAAAAAACTTTTTCTTTTGTTTACGAAAACGTTTGAAATTGTATACTTTTGCGCAAAATTTTAAACACAACTCCACAAACGTAAGACTATGAGTTTTAATGAAATTTATGAAAAGGAACTCACTTTTCAAGCAGATAGAAGACGTGCTACTGTTGAATTCATCAAGAATGTAAGCGATTTATGGTATGATAAATCAATTGAACTTGTACTTTTTAGAAATCAACTAATTGACAGAAATGTTAGTGAAATTTTAAATCTTCACGAATATGCTGGTCAATTTGTACAAAAACCTATCTCAATTTTTGATACTGTAGAAATTGCACAAGCGATTGCTAAGATTGATCTTCCGCCATCCAAAATTGATATAGGAAAATTAACGTATGAGTATCACTTAGAAGACAATCAGTATGCAGACGCTACTTCGTTTGTAGTTGACAAATTAAAAGACGCTAAGAAATCTTCTGAAATTACACCAAAAGATGTTGTATTATATGGTTTTGGTCGTATTGGACGTTTATTAGCTAGAGAATTAATGGTACGAACTGGACGTGGAAATCAATTGCGTTTACGTGCTATTGTGACACGTGGTAAAGTTGACGCTACAGTTCTTGAAAAAAGAGCTTCGTTGTTACGTAACGATTCTGTTCACGGGGAATTTCCTGGTACGGTTGGTATTGATGTTGAAAATTCAGCGTTAATTATTAACGGAACTACAGTTCATATTATTTCTGCAAACGGACCAGAAGAGATAGACTATACAAGCTACGGAATTAATGACGCACTAATTATCGATAACACAGGTGCTTTTAGAGATAAAGAAGCTTTGGAAAGACACTTAGTACCAAATGGTGCTGATAAAGTATTGTTAACAGCTCCTGGAAAAGGAGTTCCTAATATTGTATATGGTGTAAACCACAAAGAACATAATCCTGATGAAGTGAATGTTTGGTCTGCTGCTTCTTGTACAACAAATGCAATTACACCAGTTTTAAAAGTGATTGAAGATTCTTTCGGATTACGTCACGGACACTTAGAGACAATTCACGCATATACCAATGACCAAAACTTGGTAGATAACATGCACAAGAAATACCGTCGTGGTAGAGCTGCTGCGTTAAATATGGTGATTACAGAAACTGGAGCAGGAAAAGCAGTTTCTAAAGCATTGCCATCATTGGAAGGAAAATTAACTTCAAATGCTATTCGTGTTCCTGTGCCAAACGGTTCACTTGCAATTTTAAATTTAGAAATTGACAATGCTACTTCTTTAGAAGGTGTTAATACAATTTTAAAGAAATATGCTTTAGAAGGTGATTTAGTTGAGCAAATTAAATACGAATTGAACGATGAATTAGTTTCTTCTGATATCGTAGGCTCTTCTGCTCCATCAATATTTGATAGCAAAGCAACCATTGTTCGCGAAGGTGGAAAAAATATCATTTTATATGTATGGTATGATAATGAGTATGGATACTCTCATCAAGTAATGCGATTAGCGAAATACATTTCTAAAGTAAGACGTTTTACCTATTACTAGTAAACAATAATATACATGTAAAAAGAGTCTCACTTTAGAGACTCTTTTTTTATTCTTAAAATTCATACAATAAATAAAAATATCTTCGTTTATTTGTCAACTCTTATTAAAAACATGAAAAGACGATGAAAGTGAAACACCTACTCCCTGTACTTGCGCTATGTTTTTCTCTTTTTGTAAACGCACAAAACGTAGCCAAAAATGCAAATTTGCAATTAAAAGATGGACCAATTAAAGAACAATTTGAGTTCATTTTAAAAAACTCTAATAAATATCAAAACTACAAAGTAGTAAAACGCGTTTGGATTGAAAAACTTCAACGAAATGTGGCAGATTCTATTAATGCAGTTCAAAAAGACTTATCTACGGAAATAGCAAAAGTAGCGACACAACAAACTGAAATTGAAAAATTAAAGTCTGATTTGGCTACCGTAAATCAAAAAATTGAAGATTTAAACACCGAAAAAGATAGCATGTCATTGCTAGGTTTGCAATTTAGCAAAGGCAATTATCAATCCTTAATGTGGGGAATTATTGGAGTGTTGGCTATATTATGGTTATTTTTTACGTACCGATTTAGAGCTAGCAACGCTATTACCAAAGAAGCAAAAGCGAAACTGGCTGAAACTGAACAAGAATTTGAAGAACATCGCAAACGTGCTTTGGAACGTGAGCAACAAGTACGTAGAAAGCTTCAAGACGAAATCAATAAGAATAAAAACTAATACATCATGCGTATTGACATCATTTCTGTAGTTCCTGATTTAATGAAAAGTCCTTTTGAAGCTTCTATCTTGAAAAGAGCTATTGATAAAGGTATTGTGGAAATTCATTTTCACAACTTACGCGATTATGCTACTGATAATTATAAGTCAATAGACGATTATCAGTTTGGCGGCGGTGCAGGTATGGTGATGATGGTTGGTCCAATAGATCGTTGTTTGACAGATTTAAAATCGCAACGTGAATACGATGAAGTCATTTATATGACGCCTGATGGAAAAACCTTGAATCAAGGAATTGCCAATCAGCTTTCGTTAAAAGGAAACATTATTATTTTGTGCGGACATTATAAAGGTGTAGACCAACGTGTACGCGATCATTTTATTACGAGAGAAATTTCTATTGGTGATTATGTACTTTCTGGAGGTGAATTAGGAGCTGCGGTTTTATGTGACTCAGTCATACGATTAATTCCAGGTGTATTGGGTAATGAAACTTCTGCCCTTACCGATTCGTTTCAAGATAATTTATTAGCTCCTCCTGTATATACAAGACCTGCAAAATATAATGATTGGGAAGTGCCTGAAGTATTACTATCTGGTAATTTTCCAAAAATTGAAGCTTGGCGCGAAGAACAGGCTTATGAACGTACAAAGAAGTTACGACCAGATTTGTTGGACGACTAGTCATAGACACGCAATGCTTTTAGATCGCTTGCGCTCTTAGATTTTTAGAGACGCTTCGCTTTAGATTCTTGGCTGTTGGCTGTTGGCTGTTGGCTGTTAATGTGTTCTTTTGATTACCAAGACCAAACTTCTTAACTAATTTGTTTTTTATTTCATGAGACTTACACTAAGCAATTCACAATCAACAAAGACACTTTTACATTTAAAATTTGAGATTTAGTATTTGAGATTCAAAAAAAATGATTATTTTTGCACTCAATTTTGGATTAACCTCTGGCGATAGACGTGAATGTTGGTTCAAATCAACCTTTATAAAAAGTTTAAAATGGAAGCTTTAATTAAATTTGTACAAGACGAATTTGTAACAAGAAAAGAATTTCCTGAGTTCGGAGCAGGAGATACAATTACAGTATACTACGAAATTAAAGAAGGTAGTAAGACACGTACTCAGTTCTTTAGAGGAGTTGTAATTCAACGTAGAGGTTCTGGATCATCAGAAACATTTACAATCAGAAAAATGTCTGGAACTGTTGGAGTTGAGCGTATATTCCCAGTAAATTTACCAGCACTTCAAAAAATCGAAGTTAACAAAAGAGGTAAAGTTCGTAGAGCACGTATCTTCTACTTTAGAGGTCTTACAGGTAAGAAAGCTAGAATTAAAGAAAGAAGAATTAAGTAATTCCTTTCAAAAATATATTACTAAAAAGTCTTGCAAATTTGCAGGACTTTTTTGTTATTAACAATTGTTAACAACTTCGGTTTATATCTTGTTGATTTCTAACTCCTTATATTTCTTGCTTTTTAAAAAACTTATACTACATTTATAAAAGAATTTACAAAAAGTGGTGTAAACTACTTTCTATAAATCCTAATGAACGTTCTATCAGTTGTTATTTTAATAGGTTTTCTGGAAATGATTTTTGGGTACAAATGATCATCAAAGAAAATGAAATTCTATTTCCAATATAGCTTGCTATAATGGGCTTAAGGAATATCACCGAAATTTATTGGTATTGCTAAGATGCGAATAAAGTGTTACATGAGATTGAATTCCGCAAAGAGCAAAAAATCATGTAAAAGGACAAATCACTAAAGTAGATCTGTACAAGTAGGTATATTAAAAAACAGCAGAAGTAAGTTTCAAAAAGGTAAAACGCCAATAACGACGAGACTTATTTCATAACTGAAGTGATGTATTATAAAATGAATTAGCTGAGAAATTAGTAAAAACATTTGTAAAAACACATTTCAAAAAAGCCATGTCAAGGTAAGTAATTACAATGATATGGCTTTTGTCTTTTATAAATAAACATTAACTTCTCATACTAGGTTAGTTATCATTACCTAAATATCTTATCATTTTGTATATTTGCCATTCGTAAAAATTACATCCAATTTATACCAAAATTATATCTACAATACATATGGCAAAATCAACAAAGATTATCTATACAAAAACTGACGAAGCACCAGCATTAGCAACACATTCATTATTACCAATTGTAAAAGCATTTACTGCACCGTCTGGTATTGACATCGAAACAAAAGATATTTCTTTAGCAGGAAGAGTTTTAGCAAATTTCTCAGAGTACTTAACTCCAGAACAACGTGTAAACGATGCGTTGGCTGAATTAGGAGAATTGGCTAAACAACCAGAAGCAAATATTATTAAATTACCGAATATTAGTGCTTCTGTTCCTCAGTTAAAAGCCACTATTGCAGTATTAAAAGCAAAAGGATTTGCGATTCCTGATTATCCAGAAGAAGCAGAAACTGCAGAAGATAAAACAATTCTTGCAAAATATAACAAAGTAAAAGGTTCTGCTGTAAACCCTGTTTTACGTGAAGGAAATTCAGATCGTAGAGCGCCAAAAGCTGTAAAAAATTACGCAAAGAAAAATCCACATAGCATGGGCACTTGGTCATCTGACTCTAAGACGCATGTATCTACGATGGGCGCTGGTGATTTTCGTTCTAATGAAAAGTCAGTGACTGTTGAAAATGCTACTTCTGTAACTATTGAACATACAGACGCTAGTGGAAATAAAATAATTTTAAAAGAAGGTATTGCATTATTAGCTGGTGAAGTAATGGATGCTACAGTAATGAGCAAAAAAGCATTGCTTGCCTTTCTAGAAAGAGAGATTGCTGATACCAAAGAAAAAGGAATCTTATTCTCACTTCACATGAAAGCAACGATGATGAAAGTAAGTGATCCAATCATTTTTGGACATGCAGTTCGTGTGTACTTTGCAGATTTGTTTGAAAAACACCAAGCAACTTTTGAAGAAATTGGAGTTGATGTAAATAATGGTTTTGGAAACTTATTGAATAATTTAGATGAGTTATCAGCTGAAAAGAAAGAAGAAATCGTAGGTGACATAGCAGTTGCTATGGAAAATGGTCCTGATATCGCGATGGTAAACTCTGATAAAGGAATTACAAACTTGCATGTTCCTAGTGATGTAATTATTGATGCCTCTATGCCTGCAATGATTCGTAACTCTGGACAAATGTGGGATGCAGATGGAAAAACACAAGATACAAAAGCTGTAATTCCAGATAGTAGTTATGCCGCTTTATACCAAGCTACAATAGATTTCTGTAAAGAAAATGGTGCTTTTGATCCTACAACTATGGGAACTGTTCCTAATGTTGGATTGATGGCTCAAAAAGCTGAAGAATATGGTTCGCATGACAAAACTTTTGAAATTGCTACTGATGGAACTATACGAGTTGTGGATGCTGAAGGAAATGTATTAACGGAGCATGCTGTTGAGACTGGAGATATTTGGAGAATGTGTCAAGTAAAAGACGCTCCAATTCGCGACTGGGTAAAACTAGCTGTAAGTAGAGCAACCGCTACAGGTTGGCCAGCAGTTTTCTGGTTAGATTTAGAAAGAGCACATGATGCTGAATTGATCAAGAAAGTAAACGAATATTTAAAAGATTATAATACTGACGGATTAGAAATTCATATTCTTCCATTAGCAAAAGCTACACAATTCACGCTAGAACGTATCAAAAAAGGAGAAAATACCATCTCAGTTACTGGAAACGTATTACGTGATTACTTAACTGATTTATTCCCTATTTTAGAATTAGGAACAAGTGCTAAAATGTTATCTATTGTTCCATTAATGAACGGTGGAGGATTGTTTGAAACTGGTGCTGGTGGATCGGCTCCAAAACACGTGCAACAATTTAATGAAGAAGGTCATTTACGTTGGGATTCTTTAGGTGAATTCTTAGCATTAGCGGTTTCTTTAGAACATTTAGGTTCTAACTATGACAATGCAAAAGCAATCGTTTTGTCAGAAACATTAGATGATGCAACTGATATGTTTTTAGAGAATAAAAAATCTCCTTCTCGTAAAGTGAACGAATTAGATAATAGAGGAAGTCACTTCTACTTATCATTGTATTGGGCACAAGCATTGGCTGCGCAAGATACAGATGCTGAGTTAAAAGCACGCTTCACTCCTATTGCAGCACAATTAGCTGACAACGAAGAAAAAATTGTAACGGAACTAAACGATGCACAAGGTGCTCCAATGGATATTGACGGATATTATATGCCAAGTGACGAATTGACTTCAAAAGCAATGCGTCCAAGTGAAACATTCAATACTATTTTAGCTTCGATTGCTTAAGTAAATACAAAATATTATATATAAAGCTTCTTATTCGTAAGGAGCTTTTTTTTTCTTAATGATTTATTAATTGAGAATATTAACTATAAAAGCCCCCTCTAAACGAGATGCTCTTTAAGGGTAATCAGTTGCCAAGATTATCGAATTACCCCTTTTTTAACCTTTATAAATTATGTGTTGTAAATTTTCAGATAAAAGTGGACTAGTTAAAGGATATTAATATAGGAGAGTTTAATATCTTCAAAGCATGCTTTG
>NZ_JAKVBC010000033.1 GCF_022447245.1 Kordia sp.
GATACAATTATGAATTCTCTTTGGTATTTTAATGATGTAAATCTCTTTAATATCTTATGTCCGCACAAGTTCAAAAAGTATAAAAAAAGTCACCAATTTGATACATATAAAAAGCAAGATTATATTTATTTTGAAGATGATTTTGCCAATAAAGTATATCTAATTGATAAAGGAAAAGTGAAGTTAGGATACTATACAGCAGATGGAGAAGAAGTGGTAAAATCCATTTTATCGAAAGGTGAATTGTTTGGGGAAAAAGCAATATTAGGAGAAGAAAAACGAAATGAATTTGCTCAGTCTGTAGATAATTCAACATCTATATGTCCGATCTCAGTTGATACGATGCACGACTTAATGAGAGACAATCAAACCTTTACATTAAAGATCTATAAATTCATTGGTTTTCGTATCAAAAAATTAGAAAGAAGGTTACAATTATTATTGTTCAAAGATACCAAAACACGCCTCATAGAATTCTTAAAAGAGCTCTGTGAAGAGTACGGATACGAATGCGAAAATACAGGGGATCATCTAGTGAAGCATCCATATACGCAGAAAGATATTGCAAGCTTAATTGGAACTTCGCGCCCTACACTAAACATCATAATGAACGAATTGAAAGAAGCAAATATCATCGATTTTAATCGAAAAGAAATTCGTTTTATTAACTAAAAAATAATATCTTTAAGAGCAACAAGAAGGTTAGATTTACAGCCCAAAAGAAGCCCGAAATTGACATGACATCATGACAGTTTCGGGCTTTGGTTTAGTATTGTTGTTTTTGGTTAATTATTTGGTTTCCATTTTTTTATGATATTTAAAAGTTGCATTTTATTAAATGTTGTAAAATGAGTTTTTTAGAAAAAGTGTAAATTTTTTCAGAAGTGTTAGCTAGCTAACATTTTACGTGATTTTACTACAATACATTTGTATCATAATCATAAAAAATACTCGCAATGATAAAAAAAATGTTTTTGGGATTAGCGTTAGGATTCTTCGCAATCTCATGTAGTAATGATGATGATGCCACAGTTGCGTTATCAAACTTAAATGTGAATTTAAACGGATTAGAAAATCTAGGAAGTGACTTTGTATATGAAGGATGGATTATTGTAAATGGAAGTCCAGTATCAACAGGAACATTTACAGTAAATGATTCAGGAGCTTTATCAAGAACTTCTTTTGCAGTGAATTCAGATCAATTAGCAGCAGCAACAGCATTTGTACTTTCAATTGAGCCAACAGTTGATCCAGATCCAGCACCAGCACCAACAAAATTATTAGCTGGAGATTTTTCAGGAAATACAGCAACCGTAGGACTAGGTCCTGTGACAAGTACGGGAGACTTTAATAACGCTTCGGGAGTATTCTTTTTAAGAACTCCAACAGATGAAGCACCAGGATCAGGAGACAACGGAAACGATCATTATGGTGTTTGGTATGGTACACCAGGAATGCCACCAACATCAGGTTTGAACTTGCCACCTTTAGCAGATGGTTGGAAATACGAAGGATGGGTTGTAGTTGACGGTGTAGGTCCATTAACAACTGGAACGTTTACAGGATTTGATACTGCTGATGAATCGAATAGATTCAGTGGAACAGAAAACAATGCTGGACCTCCAATTCCAGGAGAAGATTTTTTCCTTAATGCACCTGATGGTTTTACATTCCCACTTGATGTACGCGGACGTACCATAGTAATCTCTGTAGAGCCTTACCCAGACAATAGTCCTGCACCATTCCTATTAAAGCCCCTAGTAGGAACAGCAGGAAATGATACGGCACCAGCTACACACGACTTTAACCTAAATGCCGCGTCATTTCCAACTGGAACAATAGTGCGATAATCTTTATGATTAAGTATCGTTAGATGGAAGACACGTTATCAGTAATGGTAGCGTGTTTTTTTTGGTCGCTTCGAGTATTATTGAGATCGAAATATATTTCGATTAAAAATACCAAGCAAATTTGTATTGAGAAGTACTTGGAATTTATTTGTTTCTAAAATAGTATGGATTGTTCGTTAAAATAATCAGCAACAAATTAACAAATCATTATTATGAAAGTTCACATATAACCAACGACTAATCCGTATCTTTCAATTTTTAAATCTTATGAAACTCAAAAGAAAACATTGGAGCAATATAATTTTTGTAGCCATCATCGCATTGATCATTTTTACACCTATTGGAACTTTTGTCAAAGTAAAACTGAATCAAGCAAAGATGTTATTCTTTAGTCCAAGCGCTATTGAGGAAATAAATAGAGTCAATATAAGCAACTTTGATTGGAATTTGGTAGATAGTTCAGGAAAAACGGTTAACTTCAAGGAAATGGAAGGAGACATTATTCTAGTGAACTTTTGGGCAACTTGGTGTCCGCCATGTGTTGCTGAAATGCCAAGCTTGAATGAATTGTACAAAGATTATGGTGATAAAATCACGTTTGTTTTTCTTGCGAATGATAAAATTAAAAGCGTCAATTCGTATCTAAAAAAGAACGAATATAATTTACCAGTGTATTATAGTAAAGATAACGAGCCAGAAGAATTACGCTCACCAAATATTCCAACTACTTATTTGATTGACGATCAGGGAAACATTGTGATGAAAGAAGTTGGTTCCTACAATTGGAATAGTACTAATGTCCGAAATCAAATTGATGAAATGTTAGCGTTTTTGTTGGCGGAGTAAATTCTTGTGTAAATCCTGAAACAAATGAATAATCGGAAAGCAAAGTATACCTTATTTAAAATCAATGTGCTAAAGAAAGTATGTTACTTTGCTTACAGAATAAAGTCTGCTTTTGGAATCAGAACTATTGGATTTAAAGATTTGGATACCTTAGTTTTGATGGAATTGTTGACGCGATATAAACCTGATCTTTTTAGTGTTAGCGTAGCGTCTGTAAAAGATGACTTAGACACTGTAGATCTTGATGTTATTCATGATAAAGGAATTCGTTATGACAAAGCAGATTATTTATCAATTATATTAAATGCAAAAGATCGACAAGTTAGAATTGTAAAGGGCGAAAATCTAAATAACTATATAAGTGATGCTGTTGAATCAGAAATCGTCAAAACCATGCAGCATAAAGTCTCAAACGGAGAAATTCTCTTGGGACTTCATTTGGGAATAAAGCGGCTTCAAAAATGTCTTGTTGCACCAAATTAGGGTACAAGAAGTTAATAAAGCAGGTAAACTTTTGGGTTAACTAGTTTATTTACGTTTAAAGTATTTTCTAGGAACCCATAACATTCCAAAACATTCGCCATCACCTTTGCCTAAGTGTTTGTGATGAATTTTATGTGCTCTACGAATGCCCCTTGCATACCAATTATTGGCATTTCGGAACATTTTAAAACGCTGGTGAATAAATATGTCATGTACCATAAAATAGGCGAGTCCGTAAGCAAAAATTCCAACACCAATTGGCAATCCGTACCAAAAAATATCATACTTCCAAAGTAAAAAACAACCAACACTTACTACTGCATAAAAGATAAAGAAAGCATCATTGCGTTCAAACCAAGAATCATGTTCCTTTTTATGGTGATCTTTGTGAAGCGACCATAAAAAACCGTGCATCACATATTTATGTGTTGCCCAAGCCATAAATTCCATCATACAAAAAGTGGTTAAAAAAGTTGCGATCCAGAGTAGGGTTGTCATTGTTTTTAATTTATATCAAATTTAACTGATAATTTACATATGATTTCGCTAATAACGCCATTTTTTGATAATTTGGAATACGAATTCGTGCATTTTTAATCTTTACCGAAGGCGTTCGTTTTAGCTTAAGCAATAGTTTTGAATAATATTTATAGGCAGTAAATACACCAAATTTTGCTTCTATAGGAAGTTTTGCTATTCCTTCTAAGCCGAGCTTAAAGTCGTGTTCTATTTCTGCAATAATCTTTTGCTTGGAAGCTTCGTCTAAGTTTTTCAAATCAGCATCAGGAAAGTAGGTACGATCTAAATCTTCAAAATCAGCTTTTAAGTCACGTAAAAAATTCACTTTCTGGAAAGCAGAACCTAAAGACATTGCCGAAGACTTCAGTTCTTCATATTTTTTCTCATCTCCTTTTACAAACACTTTTAAGCACATTAAGCCAACAACATCTGCAGAACCGTAGATATATTCTTTGTATTCTTCATTAGTTAGATAGATTTTTTTGTCTAAATCTTGACGCATACTTTTCATAAAGGCATCAATCAAATGAATTGGAATATCGTATTTGTGAACGGTATGCTGAAACGAATTTAAAATTGGATTTAAGCTAATCTTGTGTTCCAGTGCGGAATCCCAATCTGCTTGAAATTTATCTAGCAAGTATTCTTTGTCATACTCGTGAAAAGAATCTACAATTTCATCTGCAAATCGTACAAAACCATAAATATTATAAATGTCTTGTCGGATAGATGGAGCTAACATTTTTGTTGCTAATGAAAAAGACGTACTGTACGTTTTCGTAACGAGAGTACTACAATTGTAAGAAACAGAATCAAATAGTGTTTTCATGAGTATTTGGTTGATGTTTGGAGATTAATTCGGCTACCAATTTCCCAGAAATCAACGCTGGAGGAACTCCAGGACCGGGAACTGTTAATTGACCAGTAAAATATAAGTTAGTCACTTTTTTACTTTTCAAATTAGGTCGAAGAAATGCAGTTTGAAGCAATGTATTTGCCATTCCGTATGCATTCCCTTTATAAGAATTGTAATCTTTTACGAAGTCATTGACGCAAAAAGACTCTTTAAATATAACATGTTTTATGATATTTTGCTGCGTAATTTCCTGAAATCTTTCCATAATGATATCAAAATATTGCTCACGAAGCTCGGGCGTATCCTCTAATCCAGGCGCAATCGGGATCAAAAAGAAACCAGCTTCTTTGCCTTCTGGTGCTGCCGCAGGATCTGTTTTGGATGGGAAGTTTGCATAAAATAAAGGTTCTTTTGGCCAAGAAGCTTTGTCATAAATTACATGAGCATGCGCATCAAAATCTACATCAAAAAATAAGGTGTGATGCGATACATTTTCAATCTTCTTATCAAAGCCTACGTAAAATAGGAGTGAAGAAGGTGCAAAAGTTTTCTTACTCCAGTAATTTTCAGAGTATTGACGATATTTTGTGTCCAACAATGTTTCTGAATGATGGTAATCAGCTCCAGAAAGAATAATGTCACCTTCATATTCACCATTTTCGGTAATTGCTTTTTTAGCTTCTTTTCCTTCTACGTGAATTTTTACAACATTTTCATTCGTTTTAATGGTAACACCTAAGCGTTTTGCCAGAGTTTCCATAGCTTGAATAATGCTATACATGCCACCGTCAGGATGCCAAGTTCCCAATCCGAAATCAGCATAATTCATAAAGCTGTAAAAAGATGGAGTGTCACTTGGTTTGGCACCTAGGAATAGTACAGGAAATTCTAATATCTTGATCAATCGGTCGTTTTTGAATTCTTTGCGAACATCTCGTTTGATATTGCTGAAAAATTGACCAATCTTTTTTATAGTTTTAGTATTAACTAGCTCTAAAGGAGAAACACCAGGTTTGTATACCAAATCTTTGATGGCTACATTGTAATTATCTTCTGCATTAGCAATGAACTTTCGAAGTTTAATACTGCTGCCTTTTTCTTCCTCTTCAAAAGCAGCACAGATTTTCTCTAAGGTATCTTCAATACGAATGGAGTCGTTCTTCCCAAAATATACTTCATATGCTGGGTTGAGTTTCTCTAAATGATAAAAATTTGAGGGCTTCGTGTTGAAGTCACTAAAAAAACGTTCAAACACGTCTGGCATCCAATACCACGATGGTCCTAAATCAAACGTAAACCCGTCTCTTTTTAATTGTCTAGCTCTGCCGCCAACAGTTGTATTTTTCTCAAGAATTGTTACATCGTACCCAGCCTGAGCTAAATAACAAGAAGCAGATAAGGAGGAAAATCCAGAGCCTATTATGATAGTCTTTAATTTCATTGTTTAACAAATATAATAAAAAGTTAAACAAAAATAAAAATAGAATTTTAGATTTCTTCAACTAAATCAATTATTGACTTGAATACTTTCAGATTTTTGTAGTTTTTGACATTCTTTATATGTTTGGATTGGTATCCTAGAAGCCATAGGTGGTTGTTGTCAAAACCAATAAACTTATCAAAATCATCTAAATAGTCTTCAAGCTTGTCCTCTGTGGGCGTGACTGTAAAGTAAGAAATAAAATGCAATTCAGGAAAAAAGGTATGAACATTTGTCAAACTATCTATAGGAATTGTTTGTCCCAGATAAATGGTGTGATAGCCTTTTAGCTGTAACTCGTAATTTAAATACAGTAATCCAATTTCGTGGATTTCATTTTCTGGTAAATATAAAACAAAGGTTTTTGAATTATTCGATTTTTCTAGAGATTGTATACGTTCTGTATTAAGAATAATCTTTTGTTTTATTAGACTGGATATAAAATGCTCGTGAGCAGGGTTTATGGTTTGTGTATGCCATAGTACGCCCAATTCATTCAATAATGGAATAAACGTATCGTAAAAAATTTTACGAAATGATTTTTCAGCTAGTAATTTGTTGTAGGTACTATAAAAAAGGCTATAATCAAAATTAAGCATTGATAACTTAAATGAATTCAAAGCTTGGTTATGAATGTTTTTCTCAGTTGCAATTTCTCTAACAAGAATGTGTATTTTATCTTCAGGTATTTGCGCTATTTTTGATATTTTATAACCATTTTTGTAAAGTAGTGTTATATTGAGAAGTTTTTGTAAGCTCTTGATGTCATAGGTACGTATGTTTGTGTCTGTTCTTTCTGGTGCTAATAGTTCATATCTTTTTTCCCAGATGCGAATTGTATGTGCCTTAACCCCGGAAAGATTCTCTAAATCTTTAATACTAAACTTCGTTTTTACAGCATCCATTCGTTTACCCTTTTTCTAAATAGCTTAAACAAAAATACTAATTTTATCGGTATTTTACTTGCTTTATTTCACTTTGTTATTATTAAGAATAATTCTAAATAACTAAAACTGCCATTTCTGAAATCCTTCTTTGAGATTACTTTGGTAAGGATTAACAGTTAACTACTGAATTGCAGTTATATTGTAATGAATATTAGTTACATACAATTGGTTGCACAGTTAAGGCAACCGTACAATTTCCAGTTGGTCTCGCACAAGTAAATGTAAATACATCTGTTTTGTACAGTACCAATTCCTATGCTTGTATTTTAATCTCCTGTATTTATTCTAAAAATGTAAGCTCCAATAAAAAGTTGTTAGTTCATTTACTAGACCTACCTGCGTTAGAGTTATAATTTAGTTGTTTTAACTTGTAAATATATAGTATATTGACTAAGCGCTGAAGTAGTAGTTATTACTTTCGGTTGCAGTAGCCCTAAAACTTAAATGGCTGAATAAAATACTGTTAAAAGCTTTAGCGATGATTCAGAGAAGTATCCCACATGCGAAAAAATTGTAACGCCTCAGAGCCTGTTCCGAAATTTTATGCTGTACCTGTAAAGCATTCACTGAAAATAAAGTGATTCCCGCTATTAACCGATTAAAAAAAAATGTTTTTTTATGATTAAATGTTTTATTGTTTTTGGTTACTTAAATGCACACTAAAAGACTGCCAATAAAGTAAGTTATGTATGTGTTAATTACATTTTTTAAGTAATAAAAATTAAAGTAAAATCCTCAATATAAGTAGTTTAGTGTTGGGATAATACTAGAGGGTAAGAAAAGTGAAATTAAAATAATGTTTGGATTATGATTTTGTAAGTGCGGCATTCAATTTGCTCCAAAAAAGTATGATAAGATAAAACAGAAAAGCACCAACTAAGCCACTGAAAAAGAATACGACAATATCAAAAAAGAAATCGTTTTTATATAGTTCATTCATCATATAAAAGTGACTACGCACACACAAATTTTAAGCAATTCTAAAAATAGTATGTGTTTTAGCTGTTATTCATACTTAAAAACCTGATATTAGCTACTTTAACACCAAAAACCAATCATAATGAAATATATAAAGACAGTTTTAGTTGCAGTCACAATTTTTAGTTTTTTATCTTTTCAAAAAACAGATTCTTTAGTAGGAAAATGGGAAATGTTTAAGATGGAATCTCCTGAAGGTGAAGTTAGAGAAATGGATGGCGGAAAATGGATGGAGTTCATGAAAGATGGCGTGTTAAAAGGAGGGAATTCCTTAGAAACTACTGATAGAGAAGGGAACTGGGAATACAATGCAAAAACTGACGAAGTCACTATTAGTTTCCCAAAAAAACGCCCTGGCGAAGGAACTTTTAAAGTTAGTTGGGTTGATGTCAAAACAATTTATGTCACGATTGATAAAGGAATAAAAATATACATGAAAAGAATTTGATAACAGAAAACACACAGTCTAGCGAGTGATGAAAACAATTTTAGTTGTTAATGGAGAAAAATATTGGAAAGATATTTTGCCAGCTTATAATGTAGTGCAAAAATCAATTCAGCATACTTCTTGGATTTTAAAATCAGGGAAGTTATATGTGTCAGACCAAAATGGTGTGGTTAAACCTGATGCGATTTTGTGGAGAGTTGGCGCAATTAAACCAAGTGAAATTCAAACAAATGCACTGGATTTAATAGCGTTGGCTGGAATACCATGTGTAAATTCTCCTGAGACCTTAAAAATTGGATTCGACCGTTTGTCTATGTTGGCTACGATTAAAAAGTTAGGTTTGTCAGTGATTGACTTCGATGTAGTGAAACGATCTACCGATTTAAATAATATCAAAATGGAATTTCCCTTTGTGGTAAAAGTTGGAAATTATCATGGAGGTTTTGGGAAAGTTTTGGTAGAAGATGAGCGGAAATGGCAAGATATTCAAGATTTACTTTTTGTGACAGAGCACTACATCACGATTGAACCGTATATCAATTATATTCGTGATATTCGTTATATAGCTATCAATAATAAAGTTTGGGCCATGTCTCGTAAAGGAAAGTTTTGGAAAGCCAATATTGAAACTACCGATTTTGAAGAGTTTGAACCTGAAGAAGCATTGGTAAACGATTTAAAAATGTTACAAAATGCTATTGGAGCAGACATTATTGCCATTGATATTTTGGAGGAAGAAAATGGAAATCTTCATATTGTTGAATACAACGATACTCTGGGATTATCAGGTTTATCAGATGAACTCAAGTATGAACAAGCGGCAGTACTTACTAGAGCTTTAAGTTAAGCACATAGTTTTTCCATTATTATTACAGTAAAAATCATTGCGATTCAGTTCGTACAATAGCTTGTAGAATTTAGTTTCCATACACAATTCAAACAAAAATTAAAATATTACAATACTTATAAAATCATGTTTACAGCAGAAGTAAAAAGCAGGATCGGAGAAGATATTGCCATTATGGTACGTCCCGACAACCATCCTTGGAATTACCTTTGTGAATGCGGAGACGCCGCAGCTATTACAGTAAAAGAATTTCAAAATGCAAACGCAATATTTATCAGTCATACACATATTGATCACTTTGTAAATTTCGATTCCGTGATTCGTCATCAGTTGGGAATTCAACGTCGTGTGATTATTTGTGGACCTAAAGGTTTGGCGAAGCAAGTACAATCACGTATTATAAGTTATTCATGGAATTTGATTCAAGAAGGTGCTATTAGTTATGAAATCAGAGAATTGATCATAGAAAATACCATAGATGTCTATGAATTGGAACCGCCAACTTGGGAATTGAAAAAACTAGAAACCATCAACGGAAATATGCTGTTTCAAGAAAAGAACTTTCAGGTGACAGGTATTTTATTAGATCATAAAATTCCAACATTAGCCTATAAATTTCAAGAACACGATACGGTAAAAATTGATA
Organism: Kordia sp.; assembly: GCF_022447245.1. GTDB lineage: Bacteria > Bacteroidota > Bacteroidia > Flavobacteriales > Flavobacteriaceae > Kordia. The sequence continues at coordinate 9,901 of NZ_JAKVBC010000033.1, forward strand.
TTACTGCAAGTGGTTTTAAAGGAGGAAGATGGGTAAAAGAACTCAAAGATGCTTTTGAGCAAGATCATTCAGATAAAATTATTGCAATAGAAGACCAAGAGTTTAAAGCAAATGAGTTGTTTCATTTGTTGCACATTCAAAAAGGAGATACTGTTGGTGTGATTATGGATCATGCTGCAAATGCAGAGAATCATGCGAAAATAAAAGCACATTTTTCCAATTCACGAAAAGTGTTTGTGGAAAGTTTTTACAAAGATGAAGACAAGGAGCAGGCAGAAATCAATTATCATAGTTACGCTTCTATGTCAGGAAAAATTATGAAGGAATCTGAAATTCAAGAACCAGTTCCAGTGCATTTTTCAAGAAAATACAAAGAAGAAGATGTTGCGCAGTTAATCAGCGAATTTAATGATGCATTGGCAAATTTATCTGTTTCCTAGATCAAATAAGACCTTTACTCATTCAAGGTTTCATATCGTTACTACTTTATTTAGTTTTGGGTATGAAACCTTATTTATATATATGTATCGTTTTTATATTGATAAGTTGTAGTTCTATTTCCACACCTTGTTATATGGGAGTTCCTCCTAATTTTCCAAATAATAAGGATTTGCAAAAAAAAGCAATAACAAAATTATCAGCAAAAGAAAATATGGAACGACTTTCTTTTTTTGAAAGCGATATTTCTGTATATGAAAAGCTACAGCAAATAAGGTATGAAATACGAAACGACATTATGTATACCTTCAAAGACACTACGGCTATGAGAAAGTTTCCAGTACTATGTAAAACAGTTTTTAGATTAAATTGTAATGGGGATTTTTATGATTTAAATATCAATTGGAATCCAAATACATTAGCCTCTCTAGATCTATTAACAATTAAGAATATTGACTCTATAGCTGTTTTAAATAGAGATATGGCAGTCGTTTTATATGGAACTAATGGAAATTGTGGTGTGATTATTCTGCATTCTAATGATAAGCAACTAAAAAGAAATTTAAGAAAAGTAAGCCATGATGAATAATTAATATTTACTATTAAAAAATAAAAATTTATTGTTTTTAAATAAAAAATCGCCGTTATTTGATGTGTGATTGAAATTTAGACTCATGACATCAATAACAGAAAAATTACTTAAATTCATGCGTTTCCTTGCTTGGTTGGCTTTTATTGGACTTTTAATTAAAGCAGGAGCTATTATTATGTCATTTGGTGTGAGCATCCAAAATCCAGAGGCTTCCAAAGATTTATATCAAGGAATGGATTTGTCTCGTTATTTGGATGCAAGTTTTACACACTATACGATCATTGTATTTTATTATATAATCCTCTATTTATTACAAGCATACATTGCGTTATTTGTGGCAAAATTGTTAACTATAGTCAATTTAGACAAACCTTTTACAATGAGTGTTGTAGCGATTTTACATAAAATTAGCATTACTATTTTTGGTGTATGGATCTTAGCAATGGTGCACAATCTTCATGTGATATTATTGGATAAATACGCAGACATTAAAGCGGAACCATTTGCGAGTGAATATATCTTCTTAGCCGGAATTGTATATGTATTGTCGCAATTGTTCAAAAGAGGAGCAGCTATGCAAAGAGAAAACGAGTTAACGATGTAATTATGGCGATTGTAGTACACCTAGATGTCATGATGGCAAAGCGAAAAATGTCGCTAAATGAGCTTTCAGAAAGAGTAGAAGTAACGCTTTCCAATTTGTCAATCTTAAAAAATGGAAAAGCCAAAGCCATTCGTTTTTCTACCTTAATGGCCATTTGTAAAGCTTTAGATTGTCAACCAGGCGATATTTTGGAATATGTTGAGTAACTTGTAATCAAATTATGTGAATGAACAGAATTAACTATTACAAATGGGCTTTTCGCTTTGCAATTTATATTTTCATTATTCGGATAGTGATCTTCTTTTCAACATTAAATTTAGATTCATTGATCCAATTCAATGAACGTTTCTTTTTAATGATGATTTACCTTGGTAAAATTTCGTTAGGATTATTTCTTGCTTCTATCATTTCTTTGATTATTGGTTTTATTCAAAACCAAGAGCAAAATTATCAATTTTGGACAGCTGTCATTTTATGTATTGGCTTTTCTTTTTATTTAGTTCTAGTTGAATTGTCTTATAATAGTTACGTGCTATTTTAATACATTTTTTAAGAATCTACAAAGCAGATTTAAGTCAATTAATGACAAACACGACCTCATTCAAAGAATTTTGAATCAAATTTTTCAAAATTATTATATACTCTCAATCAGTTCAAAATAACAGATATTAAAGGGGATGAAGCCACTTTTTATTCTAAAATAAAGAGATGATTATATTTAAAATTTTAAATTTTATTTTAAAAAGTTAGGAATCCTAACTATATTTGTTCCGCAATAATGCAACAAACTAAAAAAACAAAAACATGAGTACATCAATTTTTTATCATGCAGGTTGTCCTGTATGTGTAAGCGCAGAACACGACATTATTAATTTAATAGGAGCTGACAATGTGGAGATTGTTCATATTGGAGAAGACAAGTCTAGAATCGCCGAAGCAGAACAAGCAGGAGTGAAGTCCGTACCAGCTTTGGTAACACCAACAAAAAATGTATTACACCTAAATTTTGGTGCTTCTATAGCGGATGTTAAAGCTTAATTTTTTAATTCAAATAGTTAGGAGTCCTAATATAATTTTAAAACAAAAAAATATGAAATCAATTGTAATAGCAATAAGTACTGTATTATTTTTTGCAGCTTGTACAGTTTCCTGTGCACAAGAAAGTCCTTATAATAATGAAGACTTTTCTATTCAAAATGTAAAAGTCACGCATAACAGTGATTTAGCAGTAACCGTTTGGGAAATTAGTGTATCTGGAAAAGCAGGAAATACAACGCCTAAAACAGCGGGGCAACTTGATGGAGCACCCGTTTTAGGATATGTGTTTCCAACAACTTTAAAACCTACGGATGTAGGATTTAGTATGACCGATGGAATTGTAGCTTTGGCACTAACATCACATCCCGATTTTGACGATACACCTTTGTGGGATGAAAATGCTGATCAAATATTTAACAATGATGGAATTATTTGGCATCCGCATTGGGTAGTATTGCACAAAGATGAACGTGTAGCTGGCGGACTTTCTGTAAAACAAATTCGAAAAGACGATAAAACAGTTGTATTACCGCCAACAAATCCAGGAATGCCAATGTATATGGATTCTCCAGGCTATCCAGTGGTTACCAAAAATAATACGATAAAAGTGATTGTTCCTGATTATAGGATGAACCATAAAACAGATTTTAGTTATGATGGTGTTGCTGCTTTTATGAAAGTAAATACGAGCAAAAAGAACCTACCAATGTTGGGTGTCTATGAAGTATTTAGTGTAGCGAGTGGAAATTTGTCATTACCTTATAAAGTGCATTAGTGATGAAAGTTTCAGTTTGGGATACGTATGTAAAACGTACAGATAATCGTGTGATGCACTTTGATATTTTGGTGCCAAGTGATGTTACCGCAGAAGAAACCATCTTTTCTTATGGGAAGACGTATTTAAAGTCTAAAGCTATGGAAGGAGCGGAGCTGACTGCTAGAGAATGTAAATTTTGTCATATCGAAAAAGCTTCTGATGAAGTTATGGTAGCGATTGAACAAAAGGGGTATTTTATTATTGAAATGGAAAATTGTAATTAATTTAATTAGGATTACTAACTTAGCCTGTCGAAATTAACTTCGGCAGGTTTTCTTATGAACAATCAAAACATATTCAATCCAAAAGTATCGCAAGATGTGTCTAGTAAAATTGTTACTGGGCTCGAACGTATTTCTGAAGTTTTTAAACTATTACTTTGGAAGAAAGCGAAGCATATTGGTTTGAGTCCTATTCAAATACAAATCTTAGTTTTTGTGGCTTTTCACAAATCAGAACTTTGCAATGTAAGTCATTTGGCGAAAGAATTTAATATTACAAAACCAACCATCAGTGATGCAATTAAAGTATTGCTTAAAAAAGAAATGATTTTCAAAGATCATTCACCAACCGATCAACGCAGTTATACAATTCAGTTGACCGATGTAGGAAAAGATATTGTTGCCGAAACCAATGATTTTGCAGCACCGTTAAAAGCACAAGTCGATTCGTTTGATGAAACTCAGCTGAATGGCTTTTTTGATACTTTAAGCTCATTGATTTACAAACTTAATCAAAGTGAACTATTAACAGTACAACGAACGTGTTACGCATGTAGATTCTATCAAAAAAATGACAATAACGATTATTGTAACTTACTACAAGCAACATTAAAAAGTCACGATATTCGAATTGATTGCCCTGAATTTGAAGAGAAGTAAATAGACATTCATATATTTTTTACTTTGTGCGATTTATATATTTTTTCAACTATTATCTAGCAATGCATTTATGGAAAGAGAAACTATGATCATTTATAATTTTGAAGCTTTGAAAGAGAAAATGCAAACCATGGAATTTTGGGTTGAATGGACTGTATATTCTGATATTGGACCTAATTGGATTGGAAGCTATCGCAAAGTAGCGTTTGTATTAGGAAGTTATAAATTAGCTTTACTAATTTTCATGAAGAAATAGAGGAAAAACTTGTTACTGCATTAAAAATTCCAAAAACGAGTCAAGATTTAGTTATTTACGGAGACGCAGAAATTCTATTAGAAAATAATACCTAAAAAGCTGATTATAGTTGGTATGCCGCAGCTCCTTATGATGAGCCTGAAGATTCTGGTGATGGAGAAACGGTTTTTTATCCATAAGTTGAATTTAATTGTAACAAAACGGTAGGTATGTTACACTAATTGCATAATGATCAAAACAATACTTTATCAAATTAGACATGCATTTTCTAGTTTGTTTTCAAATCGAAAAAAGGCAGTCCATAAAAGATTAAAAACTTCTTTTGGGAAAGAAAAAGATGAGGATTTCAATTTTTCTATGATTGAAAAGTACTTTCTTCATAAAGAGCATTCAACAGCGCACCAAGTGATTTCTGATAAAACCTGCAACGATCTGGATTTTGATGAATTGTTTATGTTTTTAGATCGAACGCATTCCAAAGTCGGGCAGCAATATCTTTACAATCAACTTCGTGTCATACAACCTAACGATCCAAAAAGGACTTTAAATGAAGAAATTATTTCAGAAGTATCTGCTAACGAAACAAAGCGAATAGCAATTCAGCAAATATTAGAAAAATTGAATCACAAAGATGCTTATTACATTCGAGCCTTATTTCAAGAGCCGCATATTTTGCCACCAAAATGGTTTTCAGGTATCAAAATATTGAGTTTTCTAAGCGTAATATCTGTTATACTTTCTTTTTACAAGCCAATTTTCTTTGGTATTTTTTTAGTGATATTTTGTATCAATTTGATTATTCATTATTGGAACAAAAAGAATTTGGTACAGTATATCAATTCCATTCCGCAATTAATCCGATTGAACGTAGTTGCCGCTCATTTATTCACATATAAAAATTTGCAAAAACTTGATGCTAAATTACCAGATGCAATACAAGTGATTCGTAAAGTGAAAAATAGAATGTCCTTTTTTCAATTAGAAGCAAATTTACAAGGAGAATTTGCCATTCTCGCTTGGTTTGTGTTTGAAATTATAAAAATTACATTTCTTATTGAACCTTTATTTTTATTTGGAGTATTACGAAAATTAGATACTAAACGAAACGAAATTGAATCTGTATTTACCTTTGTGGGTCATGTAGATATGTTAATTTCTATAGCTTCTGTACGAAAAAGTGAAGCCTATTGCATACCAAAAATTTACACAAAAACTGAAATAGAGATTTCTGAAATTCGACATCCATTAATCTATGATTGCGTTACTAATACCTTGCATTTACAAAAAAAATCGTTGCTATTGACAGGTTCTAACATGTCTGGAAAAACCTCATTTATTCGTGCAGTTGGAATCAACGTCATTACTGGATTAACGTTAAATACTTGTTTTGCCAAATCAATGTCGTTTCCGATCATGCGAATCTATTCGGCAATACGTATTAGTGACGATTTAATGAATGATAAAAGTTATTATTTTGAAGAAGTAACGACTATCAAAGAAATGATTCAGGAAAGTCAAAAAAATGGGGTTAATCTGTTTTTATTAGATGAACTGTTTAAAGGGACGAATACAGTAGAGCGTATTTCGGCAGGAAAAGCAGTTTTGTCAGCTTTGGCTAAAAATAATAACAAAGTGTTAGTGTCTACACATGATATCGAATTGACAGACATGCTATTCGATAGCTATGTATTGTATCATTTTGGTGAAATTATTAATTCCAATAAAGTAGCATTTGATTATAAGTTAAAAGAAGGAAAACTAAAAAATAGAAATGCAATTAAAATTCTTGAAATGAATAAATATCCTGAAGAGGTTATTCAGGAGGCCATGGACATTTCAAAGAAGCTCGATGCTTCGTATCAAAATAAAAAAAAGACCAACTAATAAGCTGATCTTTTTAATTGATAATTGTATATATGTTATAATGTTGGAACAATTACATGTCCGCCAACCCAACAATTCATCAAAATCTTTTCGCCTCCTTTATAACCTTTTTTGAAAATATCGGTTTTGCTAGGTGCAGATTGCATGTAGGTAGCAGCTAAACCACTCGCTTCACCTTTAACAGTAGTGTCAACATTTCCTGCTTTGCGAGCAGTTTCAGCTGCTTTCCAATAAATGGCTCTTTTACTAAAATCATCTGTTCCACAAACATTCGCACTAGAACCATACAAGCGCGCCAAGTTTAAATAAGCTCTTCCTGAAGATGGATCCGCTTTTGCGGCTTGTAAATAATACGAACGTGCTTTTGATTTTTGGTTATTCTTTTCGGAAGTCTTACCTAATTTATTTAAAAATGCTGCTTTTTTAGATGGATCAGCCTCCAATTGAATATATGCATCTAGATACAGTTGCGCTTTCTTATGATTTCCTTTGCGAGAGTGAATTTGGTACAAATAAAATTTTGAGTTTGCATTTGGTTCAATAGAATCAATGGTTTCAACCATTTGTATAAAGAGTGTACCATCGTCACATTTCTTAGCATCTAACTGTCCCGCAGCTTTGCGAAGCCACGCGATGTTTGTAGCGTTTTCTTGATACTTTTTTTGAAGCATTGGAATCAAAGTTTCACAAGTTGCCACCTTTTCAATATACACATTCATATTGGTGGTAAGTTTCTCAATAGCTTCTGTATTTTTTGGAGCTTTTTCTTTTTCAGCCGCTAACTTTTCTTTGATAATTTCATACTTTTCTATGAGCTTTTCAAGAGAAATGCCATAAGTGCCAGCTTCATACATTTTGTAGTACAATTCAAAGTAATAATACAAATTCAATGGATTTGTGAAATTTTCTTTGTCTTGTGTAAAAGCATCGTCAAACCATTTGTATTGTTCTGCAATGTTGCCGATATTGTATTTCGTCATCAAAGCGCCAATCTTCGGTAAAAACTGTCCTTTTTTAGTCTTTTCCGGGAAAAGCTTCAATCGATCTTTTAGCAGCTGAATTAACGAGGAAGCTGCTTGTTTTTTGTCTGAAGCTTGTTTCAATTCATAATTGAGCAATCGTTCTCCATAGGCATAAATAACATAATTAGTGCTGGCGCAATCTTTCTGTAGTTTTTTTAATTGTGGAGACGCTTCTGCATATTGCTTTGTTTTTACATTTTCAGCAAATAGCGATAGCGTTTCATTGCAGGTGTGTTGGGCTTTCATGAAAAAGCTTGTCAACACACATAAAATGGTAACTTTTACGGTGTTTTTTGTGTTCATAAATTCAATTTTAATCGGTTTTAATTGAAAAGACCACAAAATTTGTTCCGAAAAAGATGAATACTGTTTATCTAGATCGATATCTCTTCTTATTTATTTCATAAAGTATGCTATCTCTTTTGATAGTTTTTTTTGATTTTTTAGGAGCCTTCCTCGAACTGTCCCAATTGGGTGCGCCTAAACGATATTTTGGATCAAAATAATCACTGGTATCAATATTTAGAGAAAGGATGATACTTACGAGAGCAATTGCTATGAGCAAACTAAAACCATGTTTTTTTAAAAATCGATACATCTTGTATTAAATTTGAAAAGTTATTAATGGATTAGCATACTAATTTAAACAATAGTTACAAATGCTACATAGAAGTATTAAGAAAGAAAAGCGACTCATAAGTCGCCATAATTTAATCACAGCCACGAACTGTGCGTGCGGTTGTAAGTGTTCTAGTTCTGGTACTCCAACCTCCTTTGATTCCATTTGAGTGAAAACTAGAAATTGTTTTTTTAGTAAGTTTCAATGAATTTATAGTTCTTTTTTTCATAATTTTAAATTTGGGTTAAACAATGACTGTAAATTATAAAAACTAAAAATGATTCACTTACGGAAATCCCGTATTTAAAATAAAGCTCTGGTGTATAGAATGATCTAAAGAAAGAAAAAAGCGAACCAAAGTTCGCTTAACAATTTAAATTCCAGTAACGTCTTCTTCTACAATAAATCCGCCGACAATTTGATTAAGTTGTTCAATTTCGAATGTTTCAAATTTTTCTAACATGAAACTAATTTTTAAGATTATTAACTAGTAGTGCATGAAATAGGCAAACGTAACCCTAAAAAAGAATTTAATAGTAAAAATTTTAGACAATACTCATTTAAATCTCTTTAGCGGAAACTTTATTCATCTACTTTGAAGAATTGAAACCTATTAAGTCCCCAAACTAAGCCAACTTTATCATCCTCGATTTGAAACATTCCTTCATCTCCAATGGCTAAATCAATAAATTTTAGATCTCCTAAAGCTGTCAATACTTTGGTATCTCCATTATTAGGGTCATTCACAAATAGCTTATCATCTTTAATGCTTATTTCAATAAAATAGTCACCTATGTTGGGTACTTGATAATTCAGTTTGTATTTCCCTGTAAGTCTGCTTAGCTTATCGTTACTTAATTTGATAGCTTTTACTATTCTAGGGTTACTTATTCCCAAATCATAATAATTTGAAATAGCTCTTAATATTTCATCAATAAGACTATTTCCATTATCGGCATTAGTCATAATTATTACAGCAGTTCCACGTTTTGAAAAAGAAATGAATCTATTGGTAAAACCTGCATTTTTCCCACCATGTCTAAAAATTAAAAAATCTTTCCCAAATTGAAGTGAAGGACCTAATCCCCAGTCATTTTTATGCTTCTTGAGCATTTCAACAACGGTTTCTTTTGTCAGTACAGCATTTTCTTTACCTTTTAAGATTTCTTGAATTTCGATACAGTATTTCGCTAAATCGGAAGGCGTTGTCCATAAGCCAGCCGCCGCTTTCTCAGGATAATTGTGCCACAATCCATCTATGATTCTTCCTTGATAATCATAGGCTGCACTTATATTTCCTTTACGATTTGCTAAAGGTTGTTCAAATGTACTGTTCTTCATTCCAATGCTTTTCAATACATTAGTATTTACATAGGTTTCAAATGGTTGCTGCGTCATTTCTTCAACTACTTTTTGAGCAATAGTGTAACCTCCTCCAGAATATCTCCAAATTGTGCCAGGGACAGTATCTACAAATATTTTAGGAGTATTTCCTTCTCCATTTAGCACTTGGGTTGTTGTAGGGATTGTTGTAGATTGTTTATAGCCTGGAAATCCATGTACCGTCACACCAGCAGTATGCGTCAACAATCTTCTAAGTGTAACTTTTTCATTTTTTGTAAACTCATTATTGGGAACTTTCCAATCTTTGAGATATGTGTTTACATCTACATCTAAGTCAAGGATACCTTTTTCAACTAACTGTAATAGCGCTAATGCAGCTATAGGCTTACTAATAGAACCAGCTTGGAATATCGTGTTTTCATCTACTTTTAGATTGGTGTTTGTGTTTGCAGTCCCGTAGCCTTTTGCCCATTTAATCTTTCCATTTTCTACAACGGTAATACTCACTCCAGGAACTTTATAAAAATTCATTCGTTCAATAATATTAAATGTCTGAACAACATCGCCTTCTGCTTGCGTTTCTAACAACAAACCATTTTCAATAGCTTCAATTTCTTTTGAGTCTTGATTCTTAGTTGTGTTTTGTTTTTTAGTTGTTGTTTGACTTTGACATGAAATACATATCAAAAAAATGCAGATTAATTTTTTCATCACTTATGAGTGTCAGTTATAATGTTGTTTTATGTGTATGTTGAATGATGATAAAGTTACACATTCATACTGAATAAAATGACTAAACATATTTTTGATGACATTGAAAAATAAAAAAAACGACCCTAGGGTCGCTTTTCAAAATCATTTTATGGGACAAGTAATGTTTGATTCGCATCGACAAGAAGGACCAAAAGTAAAATAGGTGCAACTTACATTTGAATAGATTGAGCCTCCTTTCAAAATATTTTCAATATTTGAAATAGACTTTTTATTCAGTATTAATGATTTAAGATTTCTTTTTTTCATAAAAATCGGTTTTAAAATTAATCTTGAGTAAGATTATTGAAAAATGAGATAGTAAGTGGTAATCCCTGTAAGAATTAAACTAAAACATATAATAAGAAAATAATATCCTTATTGAGATTTGATTTTCTTGAAGAAGTTTCTTCGTATGTGTAAAGAATCTAAAATTTAGGTTTAAAAACAACAACATGTTGATAAAAGATATTTAATTAGTAAATACTTTTAAATAAAAAAAGCGAACCGAAGTTCGCTGATATTTAGTAGTTTATTTAAAGCGTAATAGCTGTAAACAGTATTAACAATAGTTAAGGTTGCTTTTGCAGTCGTCTGCTAATGTAACGTAGCAATCACCAAGAGTATCTCCATTACACCAATAAGAAGGATCAGGCATATTTCCACCTTTCATTTGATCAAAATTAGAAACAGACTTTTTGTTAAGCTTTAAAGATTTTAAATTCTTTTTTTTCATAATGTATAGTTTTAAAAATTAATGATTGGCTGAAAATACAAATACTAAACACGAACTAGTTACGGCAAAACCGTAATTAACATATAAGTATTAGCAAGGATAGAAGTAGCACTAAAGGAAATATGCTAACAAAAAAAATCCTAATATTGCTATCAGGATTTATCCTCTAAAAAGAAGTTTCTTAGTACCGAAGATGGGAGTCGAACCCACACGCTCTAATGAACACATGGCCCTCAACCATGCCTGTCTACCAATTCCAGCACTTCGGTAAATATGTGCTTTGCAAAAATAAAAAAAGTTAAGCTTTTGCTTAACTCCTTTTGTGACCTGGCTGGGGCTCGAACCCAGGACCCTCTCCTTAAAAGGGAGATGCTCTACCAACTGAGCTACCAGGTCATCCAAAAAGGAACAGTGATTAATTCCTTGAATGCGGGTGCAAATATAACATCATAATTTTATTTTTCAAGTCTTTTTTAATATAATTTTCTCTTTTTTTTTCTGATTTTTGTAAGCGCTTAAAAATAAATAAATTATAATAGAAGAAATGACGATCGTACTTTTAGGATATATGGCTAGTGGAAAGAGTTCTGTTTCAAAATTATTAGGAACCGAATTAAAATTACCTGTACTCGATTTAGATGATTATATTGAAATGAAAGAGGAAAAAACAATTCCAGAGATTTTTGAATCGAAAGGGGAAATTTATTTTCGAATGAAAGAGCATACGTATTTGAAAGAAATACTAGAAACTAAAAAATCAATGATTGTATCTTTAGGAGGAGGAACACCTTGCTATGCAAATAATATGAATCTGATTCATGAATACACAAAACAAACATTTTATTTGCAAACTTCGATTCCTGAAATTATTAATAGAGTAAAAGATGAAAAAGCGAAACGTCCACTGATTAGGATAATTTCAGATGAAGACTTGCCAGAGTTTATAGGGAAGCATTTGTTTGAACGCAATTCATTTTATCAACAAGCTACGTATAGTATTCTGACAGATAAAAAAACTATTGAAAGTTTAGTAGAAGAAATTAAGGCACAATTAAATTAAATACGCAGTGTCTTGCTCTGCAAATACGACATCAATATGTTCTTGAATGGAAGTTGATAAAGAAATACCTTTAAAATCTGCCTTTATAGGGTATTTTTTGTGATTTCTATTAACAAGTACTGCAGTTTTAAAATTCTTTAAAGGAACGTCTAAAAAGTGCTTTACACCGTAAATTAGAGTTGTACCTGAATTCAAAACATCATCAATAAGAACTAAAGGCTTATTAATGTAAGATTCTTTAGGAATAGAAGTCGAGATTGTTTGTAATGGGTTTTGTTTATCTATCTTAACTTCACACAAGGTAATAGTACCATTAGTGATTTTTTCTAATTCCACTTTTATTTTTTGTGCAAAAACAAATCCATTTTGCGCAATTCCTGCAATGATGATTTCTTCTTCATTCACATTCGATTCCAAAATTTGATAGGCAATACGGCGTGTTTTGTGCTGAATTTGTTGGTGATTAAGTATAATATTTCCCGTTACGGTCATAACTTCAAAATTTAAGTAAACTACTTCGGAGAACATCTGCGAAGCTTTCAAATATGCTATTATCGAGTAAAATTAAGAATAAGTTTCATCACGATCAAAACCATCATCTAGATATTCGTCAATTTCACGACGATCTTTTTTGGTAGGTCTACCAGTTCCTTGCTTGCGATAATGATCTTTAGCGTGTTTTAATAATTCTAAATGCTCAAAATTTTCTTTAGGAGTCGTATCCACACGATAAATATCAACGAGTTTAGCACCCAATCTGCTCGTTGGAATATCGAGTACGGTCAAATGTCGTGTAATTTGATCCTTACGAACTTCAATTTTATCCGTAGGATATACTTCTCGAGATGGTTTTACAGTAGCACCATTAATTTTAATATGACCCTTTTTACAAGCCGTTGTAGCCATGTTCCGAGTCTTAAAATAGCGCACGCACCATAAGTATTTATCTATCCTCATACAAAAAGTCTAAAAACTGCGTTAAAGAATATACAAAAGTAGGATAAAATTGTATCTTGCAACCCAAAATTTAAAAAACAATGATGAAGTTTGTAAAATTTACAATTCTAACGATAATTGCGACTGTGGTTGTTTTTTCGTGTAAAAGTGATGATGATCCAGTTTCTTTTTTAGAACTAAGAGATAGAGGTGAACAGCAGATAGAAGATGATGCTGCGCTTGTAGAGTTTTTAAGTACACATTTCTACAATTATGAAGATTTTGATTTTACGAATCCAGAAAGTACAGCGAATGATACTTTTACAATGACATTTGGTAAAATTGAAGGTGAAAATGCTGATAAAACACCATTAATTAACCAAGTTGAAACACGTACCACTACCTATTTTGATGTAGAATATAAGTATTATGTATTAAATTTACGTCAAGGAGGAGGAAAGTCTTTTTCTAGTTTTGATGAGGTGAATTTAACTTACAGAGGTCAAACCTTAGATTTAGAAACATTCGATTTTAGAGTAACACAACAAAATATATTATTAGTTGGCGCAGCCGTAAGTACCGTTCGAGGTTTTCAATTAGGATTACCTGAGTTCAATACCGCAGAAAATATCGTAGAGGGAAGCAATGGTTTCTTAGAAGCTAGAAATGGAGGAATTGGTGCTATATTTTTCCCTTCAGGATTAGGGTATTTTAGTGTGGCTCAAGATGGAATTGATGCGTATTCTCCATTAATTTTCTCCTTCAATATATTTGATGCTACTTATGCAGATATTGAATCAGACGGTTTATTATCCTCTATGGAAGATTTAGATGGAGATAACGATGTAACGAATGATGATACAGATGGAAATGGAGTTCCAAACTTTAGAGATACAGATGATGATGGAGATGGAACGCTGACAGTGAATGAAGTAGTACAAAATACATATACATTGAATCCAGGTGATCCAGAGCCGACGTATGCATCGAATGAATTTGTAAAAACAAGAGATACAGATGCAGCTGGTGTGACAACAATTGAAACAGTTGTTTTGACAGATACTGACGGAGATGGTACTCCAGATTATTTAGATAATAACTAGAGGATTTCAAAAAAAATATCAATGAAAGCACTTCTTAATCGAGGTGCTTTTTTTGTGCTAACATTTTTTTAGAAGATATATGTGATTTGAATAGATGTAATTTAGTTTATTTTCTTTTTTCTAATTTAGTCACTAAGTTTTCTACAAAGGCATGCATCAATAGCATTTGAAAAGTATTGCATGCATGAATATAAATTAAACAACGCTTTTATTGAAAAGTTAACTTCAAAAGGATTTTACCAATATTCATATACATTTGAAGATTTTAATTTGGGGAAATTTCAAGAAGACATCAGAGATTTATTTTCTTCATTTTTTAGTAAAGAATATTTAAAAGAAAATTTGTCCATTCCAGATCAATATATTGATTTCTTATGTTGCATAAGAGGATATTTACACAACAGCTGGGATTATTTTCATGGTTCAGGATTGGTGCTAAGTGATATAAAGTATTGGTTAGACTTATATGATGAAGAATTTAAAGAAATGGAAAACACGGAAAATGTCTTAAGATTGCATATAAGTATTGCACCTGAAGGTGATAAACATGTAATTCTTTTAAACTGTGATTAAGGCTCTAAAGATACACATCCATAGGATGGATATTCTTATAAAATTCCCAATTGGGATAATTTGGCGGCTTTTTTTATAGAAGATTATAGCATATAAAACCGATTCAATTTACTTTTGAGAATAACTTGAAAACAAAAAGCACTTCTTAACCGAAGTGCTTTTCTTTATGTTATTATTTAATTTAAAAACTATAATCGCAAAGAAAGACTAAAAATTAATTGACTTGGTCTAGAATCTAAAGTTCCAATTGCTATATTGTTTGAATCTAAAATAGTGGCTTCGTTTTCTGAGAAACCTCTTTCATAGCGTACATCAAATCCTATATTTCCAATTTTTACAGCAGCTCCAAAATTGAAACCTACCGTAATGTCATTACGAACATCAGAAATCGTAAAATTTTCATAATCATTGTCCAATATATATTGAAAAGCTGGACCCGCAAAAACACTCAATGGTCCAATCACATCAATTCCTAAAAGAACAGGTACATCAATTTTAGACATATCATACGCATTTGAATTGTATTCACTTTTTGTTTTTGTATAAACAACTTCTGGACGAAGGTATAATTTGATAAAATTAATTTCATAATACGCTCCTAAATGATATCCAATTTTTGCATCTCCACTATCTTCTAAAATATTTTCTCCTGCTGTAACAATTTCACGTAACTCACCATTGGAGTTAAAATTTAATCCTGCTTTTACTCCAAATTGTGCAAAGGAACTCACTGAAGCAAGCAGAAATACGAAACATAATAGGTTGTTTTTCATAATATTAAAATTTAATGTTATCATAAAGAAACGAATTATTTTCGAATCTATTATTTTCGAATCATAACTTTATTTACCGCTTTTACAATAGAAGCGGCATTTAAACCATACTTTTCCATCAATTGTGCTGGCGTACCAGATTCTCCAAATGTGTCATTTGTTGCAACAAATTCTTGCGGAGTTGGTCTATGCAACGCTAGTGTACGTGAAACACTTTCTCCCAATCCACCTAAGAAATTGTGTTCCTCAGCAGTAACTACACAACCTGTTTTAGCAACAGAGGCTAAAATAGCTTCTTCATCTAATGGTTTAATGGTGTGAATATTAATTACTTCTGCTGAAATTCCAGCAGCTTCTAAGGTTTCAGCAGCTTGTACTGCTTCCCACACCAAATGTCCTGTAGCAACAATGGTTACATCTGTTCCTTCTGTTAATTGTACAGCTTTTCCAATTTCAAAAGTTTGATCTTCAGGAGTAAAATTAGCTACTTTCGGACGTCCAAAACGTAAATATACAGGTCCGTGATGTTCTGCAATAGCTAAAGTAGCAGCTTTTGTTTGGTTGTAATCACAGGTATTAATTACGGTCATTCCTGGCAACATCTTCATCAATCCTATATCTTCTAAAATTTGGTGAGTTGCACCATCTTCTCCTAACGTAATTCCAGCGTGAGAAGCACAGATTTTTACATTTTTATCTGAATAAGCTACCGATTGACGAATTTGATCGTATACACGACCTGTTGAGAAGTTTGCAAACGTTCCTGTAAATGGAATTTTTCCTCCAATGGTCATTCCTGCAGCAATTCCAATCATATTTGCTTCTGCAATTCCAATCTGGAAAAAACGTTCTGGATGATTGTCTTTAAAAGCATTCATCTTTAACGAACCTGTCAAATCAGCACAAAGTGCCACTACATTTGGATTCGTTTTTCCAAGTTCAGTCAATCCGTCTCCAAATCCTGAACGTGTATCTTTATTTCCGGTGTTTGTATATTTTTTCATTCTTTTATTTCTAGTGTGTTGTTGATTGTAATTGTTCTTGAAATCTTCTTGATGCTGATTGCTTTTAACAAAGGTTTATTTTTTTCTGCAACATATAATATGATTCCTTGAGGCAAATCCATTTTTACAGAAAGTTCATTATCACTAATAAACATCGTATTAAAAAGCCCTCCAAAAACAATATTATTGTTTACAGGATATGATACGTCAAAAACTACATCCAATTTATTTTTTTCCTCAGGCTCGCTGCTAGGATATATTTTATAAATAGTTCTTTCCTTATTTAAAACTGGAATAGTTTCAGAAGACTTGTCAGCTATTAAATTTATAGGTTCATTGATTTCTTGTGGAGATTTAGGAACCATCGATAACAAATCTACTTTCATAAAAAATGATAACTCTTTGTTATATATGCTTATATAAAATTTAGTAGACTGAGTATCATAAATGATACTTGACAAAAAATTTGGTAAGTTTTCATTTTTAGGTTTTAAAAACATAAAAGAATACCCATCAGCTATTTTCGAATAATTAGTCCATAAATAACGTCCAGATTTGTCAAAGGCTACCTTAATAGTATCTGTTCCTTTTGTTCGATCTTTAATCTCGTAACTCACTTCATAATCAAAAGTAGCGCTAAGTGTATCTTGTTGTGCTATTACAAATGAAGTGGCAAAAAAAGCAACTATAAATAAAAACTGTTTCATTTTAGTAGTCTCCTAAAGTTTCTGGGTTTTGTGCCAAAGCACTTTCTAATTGCTCATCATTGGGAGCTTTTCCATGCCATGCATGTGTATTCATCATAAAATCAACACCATTCCCCATTTCTGTATGCAATAATACAACTACAGGTTTTCCTTTTCCAGTCTTCGCTTTCGCTGCAGCCATTCCATCTTTAATCGCTTGAATATTGTTTCCTTCTTCAATCTCTAATACTTCCCAACCAAACGCTTCAAACTTAGCCGAAAGTGAACCTAAAGGCAATACATCGTCTGTTGCACCATCAATTTGTTTCTTGTTATAATCAACTGTTGCAATATAATTGTCAACATTGTTTCCAGAAGCATACATAGCAGCTTCCCAAATTTGACCTTCTTGCAATTCTCCATCACCATGTAAAGAATAAACAATGTGTTGGTCTCCGTTTAACTTTTTAGTCAATGCAGTTCCAATAGCAACCGACATTCCTTGTCCTAATGAACCAGATGCAATACGAATTCCTGGCAAGCCTTCATGTGTTGTTGGATGTCCTTGCAAACGAGAATCTAACAAACGAAATGTATTCAATTCATCCACAGGGAAATAACCTCTTCGCGCCAAAACGCTATAAATAACAGGAGAAATATGACCATTCGATAAAAAGAAAACATCTTCTTCCTTACCATCCATTGAAAAACCATCATTCAGTTTCATGATGTCATTGTATAAAGTAACTAAAAATTCAGCACAACCTAATGATCCTCCTGGGTGACCAGAATTTACTTTGTGTACCATTCTCAAGATATCTCTACGTACTTGAGTAACTAAATTTTCTAACGATTTGTTATCAGACATTGTGTATTTGTTAGTAGTTTTTGTAAAGCACCAAAAGTAAGTCATAAAATAGCGTTAACAAAAGAACTTTGCAGGCTTTTATTAACGAATTTGTGTGAATAAGCTAAAAAGTGAATAAGACTTCGTAAATATTTGAAAATGAATTGATAAAGTTTTGGATAAATGCTGTTTTATGAAGTGTGTAAAATATATTTTAAATAGTAAGTACAACTAAAATATAAAGAAAGAGAAAATCTGTATAAAAAAGTCAGTAGTTTCAAGCCTTTTGAGCCTTAATCTTAAATTCAATATCATTAAAATTTTATGCCTTTAATTTTAGAATTAAGAAGACATGGATATTCAATCAAAAAAAATTGAATTAGTAAAAACAATACTAGCTATTGAGAATGTTAATTTCATTCAAAAAGTAGCTGATTTTGTGAACAAAGA
Organism: Kordia sp.; assembly: GCF_022447245.1. Classification (GTDB taxonomy): domain Bacteria; phylum Bacteroidota; class Bacteroidia; order Flavobacteriales; family Flavobacteriaceae; genus Kordia. The sequence continues at coordinate 28,314 of NZ_JAKVBC010000033.1, forward strand.
AACTACTGATTTTTGCAATGAATTAAGTCTTTCCGAACAAAATGAAATCAAAGAAGGAATCAATCAACTAGATCAAGGTAAAAGAATTCCTTATGACGAGTTTATGAAGAAAATTTCCTAATGAAAGTATTTTTATCTGAGTTAGCAGAAAATAAACTTCTTAGTTTATCCAAATACTTGTTAGAAAATTGGAATTTGAAAGCTAGAAATCAATTCCTTAAAAAAATCACAGAAAAAACACATCAAATTTTACAGCAACCAGAAAGTTGTCCTCAATCAAAACAATTCAAATGTTTATACAAATCTGTTGTAAACAAATAAACTACTTTTTATTACAGAATTTTAATTGAACTTTAAGAGATTGAGGTTGTTACGGTATTTGGTTCTAGACAAAATCCTAATAAATTGAAAAGAGATATTGAATAAAATTCACGCGAACTATTCTTGAAAATAAATTAAAACTAAAAGAATTCTGAATTTTAAGTTTTCATTAATCAAATCATCAGTAAATCTTACCTATATTTGCCAACTGATGAAGCCGCTATATCGCGCGATTTTAATACTTTTTTTGGGCTTTCACCAGAAATATTTCGCGGTAATAAACAAATAATAAGTAGGCAATAGTGATACGATAATGAAATTTGATTTAAAAGGAAAAGATCCACAAAGCAAAGCAAGGGCAGGAGTATTGACAACTGATCATGGAACGATAGAGACGCCTATTTTTATGCCTGTGGGAACCATTGGAACGGTAAAAGGTGTACACCAACGTGAGTTGAAAGAAGATATTAATCCTGATATAATTTTAGGAAATACCTATCATTTATATTTGCGTCCGCAAACAGAAATTTTGGAAAAAGCTGGTGGATTGCATAAATTCATCAATTGGGATCGTAACATTTTAACAGATTCTGGTGGATATCAAGTCTATTCCTTATCGGCCAACAGAAAAATTAAAGAAGAAGGTGTAAAATTCAAATCGCATATTGATGGTTCTTACCATTTCTTTACGCCAGAAAATGTCATGGAAATTCAACGCACAATCGGAGCCGACATCATTATGGCTTTTGATGAATGTACGCCGTATCCTTGCGATTATCGTTATGCGAAACGTTCAATGCACATGACACATCGTTGGTTAGATCGTTGTTTGGCACATTTAGAAAAAACACCGTACAAATACGATTACAGTCAAGCGTTTTTCCCAATAGTTCAAGGAAGTACTTATAAAGATTTACGTAAACAATCTGCCGAATTTATTGCATCGCGTGAAGCAGAAGGAAATGCCATTGGTGGATTATCGGTAGGTGAACCAGCAGAAGAAATGTATGCAATGACCGATGTGGTTTGTGAAATCCTTCCAGAAGACAAACCACGTTACTTAATGGGTGTTGGAACACCAATTAACATTCTTGAAAATATCGCTTTAGGTGTAGATATGTTCGACTGTGTGATGCCAACACGTAATGCCAGAAACGGAATGTTATTCACGGCACACGGAACCATTAACATAAAAAATAAAAAGTGGGCAGATGATTTTTCTCCTATTGATGAAATGGGGATTACTTATGTAGATTTAGAATATTCAAAAGCATACGTACGTCACTTGTTTACTGTAAATGAGTTGCTTGGTAAACAAATTGCCACCATACACAATTTAGGATTTTACCTTTGGTTGGTTAGAGAAGCTAGAAAACATATATTAGCAGGAGATTTTAACGAGTGGAAGAACAAGATGGTGAAACAAATGGATAAACGTTTATAGTATTTTATGAAAATATTAGATTGGTACATCATTAAAAAATATCTATTAACATTCTCTGTAATGTTATTGCTATTTGTTCCTATTGGAATCATGGTTGATATTTCGGAAAATATTGATAAAATGTTGGCTACCAAAGCTCCAACAGATGAAATTATCATGTATTATGTAAACTTTGTTCTATATTTTGCCAATCTCTTATTTCCTATATTTTTATTCCTTTCGGTAATTTGGTTTACTTCCAAAATGGCAAATGATACAGAAATCATTGCAATTTTAAGTTCTGGAGTTTCGTATTTACGTTTCTTACGCCCGTTCTTAGTGGCGGCTTCGATCGTTGCTATTGTTGCTTTTGTGATGGGAATGTACATTGTTCCCAATGCTAGTAAAGGTTTTAATGAGTTCCGATTTGAATATATCAAAAGAGGACGAAAACAAGTACGTAACAACTCCGAAATATATAAGCAAATCACAAATAACGATTTCATTTATCTAAAAAACTTCAACTTTAAAAGTAAACGAGGAGATAACTTTACCTTAGAACATTTTGAAGACAATGTGCTGCAATATAAATTGCAAGCACGTACCATAAAATACAATGAAGAAGACAGTACATATACTTTACGGGGTTACAAAAAACGTATTGTTGGCGCTATGAATGATAGTTTAATAAGTGAACGAAAAGTAGATACTATTTTTCCGTTTGACGTGGAAGATTTAACACCAGTAACGTATATGGCAGAAACTTTAAATTATCAAGAATTAGACGAGTTCATTAAAAAAGAGAAGCAGTCTGGATCGCCAAATGTCAACAAACATTTATTAGTAAAATACAAACGTTGGAGTTTGCCAATTACGGCATTTATTCTAACCATTATTGCAGTTGCGGTATCTTCTATGAAACGTAGAGGAGGAATGGGAGTCAACCTTGCTTTCGGAATTTCCATAGCCTTCATATATATTTTCTTTGATAAGATATTTGGAACCATGGCAGAGAAATCAGGATTCTCTCCAATGTTAGCTGTTTGGGTTCCAAATATTGTCTTTGGCGTATTAGCCTTATATTTGTTGTACAATGCTAGGCGATAAACTCAAAAATTATTTACATCTACATCTATTAGTCTTTATTGCTGGCTTTACAGCAATTTTAGGAAAATTGATTACCATCAAAGCAATTCCATTGGTTTGGTTTCGTATGCTAATTGCTGGAGTATTGATGTTTGCGTTTATCAAATTCTCAAAAATCAAACTAAAAATTTCATTAAAAACATTTTTCAAATTTGCGATAGCTGGTATTGTGGTAGCATTGCATTGGATTACTTTTTTTGGTGCAATAGATGTCTCTAATGTATCCATAACATTAGTGATGTTTTCTACAGGTGCGTTTTTTGCATCGTTTATAGAACCCATTGTCTACAAACGAAAAATTGTGTGGTACGAGATTGTTTTCGGAATTATTGTGATTGTTGGTGTATCAATTATTCTAAATACAGAATTTAAATATATAAACGGGATCCTTTTGGGAGTCTCTTCAGCATTTTTGTCTGCTTTATTTTCGGTATTGAATGGTAAATTTGTTGAAAGTCAAGATGCTTCCACCATTTCGTTTTACGAATTTATCTGTGGCGTGGCATTTATTTCGATCTATTTGGCGTTTGCTTCAGATGGATTTTCAAAAGAAAACTTCTTTTTTTTAGAAACAAATGACTGGATATACATCTTCATTTTAGCTTCTGTTTGTACAGCGTATGCATTTATCGCTTCTACATATATCATGCGCTATATAAGTCCATATACGGTAGTCTTAACCTATAATTTAGAAATCATTTATGGAATTATATTGGCGTTATTATTGTTCCCTGAAGATGAAAAAATGACACCAGGATTCTACTATGGAAGCTTGCTCGTAGTAGCAACAGTTTTAGCAAATGGAATCCTAAAAAATCGCAGAAAAAGAAAATCAGGAGATGGCATTGATATTTCCTAAATTAAAGTTTTATATTTGTAAACTTAAATAACTAATCGTATACTCAAAAGCATGGAATATTTAGAGTTTGAGCTACCTATTAAGGAATTAAAAGATCAATTGACAAAATGCAAGGCAATTGGCGACGAAAGTGACATCGATGTTACAGAAACATGTCAACAGATCGAGAAAAAATTAGAAGAAACCAAAAAAGATATTTACAAAAATCTATCGGCTTGGCAACGTGTACAACTATCACGTCATCCAAACAGACCGTACACCTTAGACTATATCAACGCATTGTGTGGAGACTCTTTCCTAGAATTACACGGAGATCGTAATGTAAAAGACGACAAAGCAATGATTGGTGGATTGGGTAAAATTGGCGATCAATCATACATGTTTATTGGTCAACAAAAAGGATACAATACTAAAACACGTCAGTACCGTAATTTCGGAATGGCGAATCCAGAAGGATATAGAAAAGCATTGCGTTTAATGAAATCTGCTGAGAAATTTGGAATTCCAGTAGTCACATTAATTGACACTCCAGGAGCATATCCAGGTTTAGAAGCGGAAGAGCGTGGACAAGGAGAAGCAATTGCTAGAAATATTTTAGAAATGACACGGTTAAAAGTGCCAATCATCACGGTAATTATTGGTGAAGGTGCTTCTGGTGGAGCGTTAGGAATTGGAGTAGGAGACAGCGTATTAATGCTTGAAAACTCTTGGTATTCGGTAATTTCTCCAGAAAACTGTTCTTCTATCTTATGGAGAAGCTGGGAACACAAAGAAAAAGCAGCAGATGCTTTAAAGTTAACAGCAACCGATGCAATGAAAATTAAAGTGATTGATGAAATCATCAACGAACCTCTTGGTGGTGCACATACTGATCGTGAAGGAACATTCATCGCAGTACGTGATGCCATAGTTGCACATTATGACAAATTAAAAAACTTATCACAAGAAGATTTGGTAGGTTCTCGCATGGAGAAGTATTCAGAAATGGGAGAATTTAAAAAATAAACCTGTATACTCATAGGGAAGACGAAAAATCCGAAGTGAAGGCTTCGGATTTTTTTTCCGCTTATTAACAAAAAAAAGAACTTATTAACAATATTTTTGTTGAGATTCTAGTTCAAAAATAAAACCACAAAGTAAAAGTATTAGTTACTTTCGCAATCATGGAAAATGTAAACCCTAAACAAACATATAAAACAGACAAAGGCAATCTAATTAATCTTGAGAAAGGAAAACTGCCTCCACAAGCTGTCGATTTGGAAGAAGTTGTACTTGGTGCAATGATGATTGACAAAAAAGGTGTGGATGAAGTAATTGACATTCTAAGTCCTGAAGCTTTTTATAAAGAAGCCAATAAATACGTGTATGAAGCCATTTTTCAATTGTTTGAAAATTCGGAGCCGATTGACTTACTCACGGTTTCTTCACAACTTCGTAAAAACGGAAACTTAGAAGTCGTTGGTGGTGATTTTTATTTGATTTCACTAACGCAAAAAGTATCTTCTTCAGCGCATATTGAATTTCACGCACGTATCATTCTGCAGAAGTTTATTCAACGTAGTTTGATTAAAATCTCAAATGAAATTATAGAAGATGCCTACGATGAAACTACAGACGTTTTCTCATTACTAGATAAAGCAGAATCACGTTTATATGAAGTAACGCAGGGAAACATTAAAAAGTCGTCGGAAACGGCGCAAAGTTTGGTAATTCAAGCCAAGAAAAAATTGAAGAAATCTCTAACAAAGAAGGTTTAAGTGGTATTCCTACTGGATTTACCAAACTAGATAAATTAACGTCTGGATGGCAACCGAGTGATTTAATTATTGTTGCAGCGCGTCCAGGTATGGGTAAAACGGCCTTGACTTTATCGATGGCAAGAAACATTGCCGTTGACCAAAATATTCCTGTGGCATTCTTCTCTTTGGAGATGGCATCGGTACAGCTAATTACACGTCTAATTTCCTCGGAAACTGGTTTATCTTCCGAAAAACTTCGTACGGGAAAGTTAGCAAAACACGAATGGGAACAATTAAATGTAAAGGTAAAAGGACTCGAAAAAGCACCTTTGTTTATTGACGATACGCCATCACTTTCCATTTTTGACTTGCGTGCAAAAGCGCGTCGTTTGGCATCACAGCACGGAATTAAGATGATTATGATTGATTACTTGCAGTTAATGACCGCAGGAGGAAGTCAAAAAGGAGGCAACCGTGAACAGGAAATCTCGATGATTTCTCGTAACCTAAAAGCCTTAGCGAAAGAATTATACGTTCCAGTAATTGCCTTATCACAGTTATCGCGTGCGGTAGAAACACGTGGAGGAAGCAAAAGACCATTACTTTCTGACTTACGTGAATCTGGAGCGATTGAGCAGGATGCCGATATTGTATCGTTTATCTATCGTCCAGAATACTATAAAATTGAAGAATGGGATGATGAAGAACGTTCGCCAACGGAAGGACAAGCCGAATTTATTGTTGCAAAACACAGGAATGGTGGTTTGGAAAACATTCGTTTAAAGTTCTTAGGACACTTAGGTAAGTTTGATAATTTAGAAACTTTTGATTCTCCATTCGAATTCCATTCTAAAATGAACGATGCAGCGAACGACGATACGTTCAAAACAGACAATTTACCAAGTGCTGATGAAGCTTTTGGAAGTTCTATGAACGATGATTTTAATCCAGACGATAACGAAGTTCCTTTCTAAGAAATCCGTATTTTTGTAGAAGCCAGTTCAATTAATTTTTTTTAACAGAATGCTTTATATATGAAATACGACTACATAATTGCAGGATCAGGATGTGCAGGACTAAGTTTGCTTTACAGAATGCTGAAAGATCCGCAATTAAGTCAAAAGCGTATGTTGGTTATCGATAAAGAACAAAAAAACAAAAATGATCGTACTTGGTGTTTTTGGGAAAAAGGAAACGGATTGTTTGAATCGATTGTAACACATCAATGGAAAACCTTGGCGTTTTTATCAGATGATTTTCAACGAAAATTTGACATGCCAGCATATCGTTATAAAATGATTCAAGGGATTGATTTTTATAACTATGTGTTAGATTTTGCCAAACAATTTGAGAATGTGACGTTTGCTTCAGAAACGATTACTCAAATTACTTCTGAAAATGATCTGGCAGAAGTTGTTACTGAAAATACTACGTATATAGCGAAGTATGTGTTTAACTCTACCAGTCTTTTCTATCCGAAAATGGACATTGGAAATTCACTTTTACAACATTTTGAAGGTTGGGTAATCAAAACCAATGAGCCAGTTTTTGATGCGACTGTTGGACGATTGATGGATTTTCGTTTAGATCAAACCCATGGCGCAACATTTATGTATGTATTGCCTACAAGCGAAACCGAAGCTTTGGTTGAATACACACTCTTCACGGAAAAAGTTTTAGAAAAAGAAGCATATAAAACAGCACTAAAAGATTATATCACAAACCATTTAAAAGTTGACGATTATAAAATTTTGCATACAGAATTTGGAATCATTCCTATGTCATTAGCGAAATTTTCAAGAAGTGTTCCGAATCAAAAAAATATTATCAACTTAGGAACTGCAGGCGGATTTACAAAAGCGAGTAGTGGTTATACGTTTCAATTTGTGCAAAAGCATACTGAAAATGTGATCCAGCTATTGAAAGAAGGAAAACATCCAAATCCGAAATTAACGTTTCGTGACAAGATGTATCAATGGTACGATCGAACGCTGTTGGAAGTAATTCTATCAGATAAATTAGAAGGAAAAGAAATTTTCGCTACGATGTTTAAAAAACGTGCTATCGAAGATATCTTAGCATTTTTAGGAAATGAAAGCTCTTTTTGGCAAGATGTTAAACTGATGAGTTGTTTGCCAATTATGCCGTTCTTGACTTCTGGCGTAAAGCAATTGACAAAATAAATCACGATCATTTTGAGGATAAACCTATTAGTAAATCGAACATCCAATCCAGCAGTATCAAAAGCGCAATATGAGCAATTGGATTTTGAATATGCACACCATCAACACGGAAATGGACCGTTTCATTATGCTGCTGAAGAGAATGGATTTGTTTTTGAAACTTATCCTTTGACTAAATCGCAAGAAAAAGAAGACACTTCCATCAGGTTGGGTTTTGACGTCTCAAATCTTGTAGATAAGATAAAAACTTTAGAAAATTCTGCTAGGAAAATTCTATCGCAACCTACAAAAACAGCATGGGGATTAGTGGCTTTAGTGCAAGATTTAGATGGAAGAAAGATTGAATTAAAAAATAAAATAAGCGACTTTCTTTCATGAGTTTGTTTTCTAGAATATTTGGTAGCAATGACGATTCTAAAAGGCAAGAATATGTGCATTATGTACTTTATGAGGCTAAGGGGAAATATTGTTTGAAAAAGATGAAGAAAACGATTTTGATGTTTCCAGATCGAATCAATACAAATGCACATGCTGAAGCGAAAACACAACATGTTTTTACTAAAAAATTTCGCTCTCTACTAGAATTTTGGAGCTACATTACAAAATCAAAAAAATGGTATCTGGAATATCAAGCAGATACAATTGAACATATAGAAAAATATATAGAAACGTTGGCTCCATTGATTGCAAAAGAAACCAATGAATTGAGACGAAATATGGAATTTTCCAAAAGTGACAACTTCATTATTGCACAGTGGGATAATTTACTATTTCGGTATAAGGACAAAAGCGAATTGGTTCTTCAGGAAAGTAAAAAGCTAAAAACTTTCTGTGCAAATTGTAAAAATGAAAGAAGAGGATTTAGTCAACGATATCCAAAATCAATTTGTCATGAATGTTCATCAAAAGTGACTGACAAGAATGGAAGAAGTATTGAATTCTTTAATTCAGAAGCACTAGGTTCTGGTTGCCAAGGATGTTATTCTGGAACAAACCAAAAAGAAAAATACGAACTGAACGTATGTTATATTGATGGTAAAGAATTTGTAGCAGAAGAAGCCAGATTTGGAGGAATTGTTATTAATCTAAAAGAAGAACTATGAAAAAAATCTGTATGCTTTGTCTGTGTATTTTATGTTTTTCTTGTAAAAGAAAAAAGGAAGAAGCAAAAAAAGTTTCAGTACCAGAAGAAAGTGCCACTATACCCGAAACAAAAGATAATTTGATTCAAAAAGAAAGTTTTCAAAAAATCATAGATTCAGCCAGCCTAAAAGGTTCTATTTTGCTATTTGATATCAAAAAAGAGCGCTATTACTCCAATGATTTTGTTTGGGCAAATACAGGGAAATTGCCAGCATCTACCTATAAAATTCCAAATTCAATCATAGGTTTAGAAACGAAAGAAATCGATTCAAATACCATATTCAAATGGAATGGAGAAAAACGAATGTTCAAATCTTGGGAAGCGGATTTGACATTGTACCAAGCATTTCAACGCTCTTGTGTTCCTTGTTATCAAGAAGTAGCACGAAAAGTAGGAGTGAAGCGCATGAATCATTATATAGAAAAGTTTCAATATGGAACTATAAAAGTTGATTCTGCAAATTTGGAAAACTTTTGGCTCATAGGAAAAGCAAAAATTACCCAATTTCAACAAATCGATTTCCTAAAACGTTTTCAGCAAGAAATCTTACCAATATCAAAACGAACCTCTACTATTGTGAAGGAAATCATGATTATCAAAGAGACAGAAAATTATGTATTACGAGGAAAAACAGGTTGGTCTATTGAAGGAGAACATCATAATGGTTGGTTTGTTGGTTATATAGAAAGTAATGATCAATTGGTGTTTTTTGCAACAAATGTAGAACCTATTTCAAAAGACTTTGATCGTAAAAAGTTTCAAAGAAATAGAAAGTTAATTACTTTTAACGCTTTGGAGCAGCTGTTTGGAATGAAACTGTAGATTTTTGAAAAAAATCGTAGCAATCTGCTAGTTTCTTAAAGTATTTTTGATTGATCTATAAACAGATTACCTCGTCATGTTTCCTCGTAATGACTTTTCAATTAACTGTAAAATAGAATTTTATTCGGTTATTTCACATGTCCAATGCCAAATGCCATGTCTTCAATTTTATACAAATGATTGTGGTCATGCATTAGTAAATGTCTGAGCATGATGTATGGCGTATAGGTTTTATATTCTGGATGAATTGCCAACTTATTCCAATCGTTTGCGTCAAATGCTTTTGCTAGTTCAATGGTTTTGTGGCGAATTTCAAAAAAATCTTCAATGGTTTTATGTAAATCTAACTCTATGAAAAAGTTCTTATCAAAACTATCTCCAGATAAAGGTTCAAATACTGGCTTTTCCTGTTCTTTAAAATCCTTGAGTCGTTTTTGAAACCCATACATATCACCAACTCCAATATGTGTGGCATGTTCATGAATAGACCATTTTCCATGAATAATTTGCTTTTTATAAAGAGCTGGATTTATTTCAGAAATTAATTCTTGCAATAGTCTTGGAGTTTCGCTTAGTGCGTTTAGTATTGGTTCAATTTGTTGATTCATTTTTAATAGTTCACTAGAATTTTACGGAAGCTAAAGCTAGATGAATTTTGATTGAAATCAAAGATTAGATGATGTCAATAATAAACAAAAAGTTAATAATTACGTCATTGCGAGATTTTTGAAATAAATCGTGGCAATCTTTTTGTTTCAAAAACTATAGTTGAATTAAAAACAGATTACTTCGTCATACTTCCTCGTAATGACGTATCTAAGCTTTCAGCAACAAAAAAAATCTAAGCATCATCAGGATCAGGAGCATTCACGTTAAGAGTAATAATATCATCAGCGCGAATCATACTTGGTTTGTTTACGTCAAAAGCTGGTACTTGTATATCAAAAGTTGATTCGTCGGTGATAGCTTCATCATCTACATTTTCTCCAAATTCGTATCCAAGTCCGTATTCGGTCAATAAGGTTTTAATTTCTCCAAAACTTCTTTTGACCATCGTATTGTTTTCACCTTCTTTTTCAATAATATTTGGTAAAAAACGAATGATTTGTGCTTCTGATGGCGGAACAGGAACAATATCAAATTGAATTTCTGCCGTAGCGTTCAATCCTAAATTGTACTTATTCGTATTGGAAGCGTTTACAGGAGTTGCATACATTTTTGGTCTAAATGAACGTGTACTTTGCAATGAATTTCCAGTACTCTGCTGTGAAATAGATAATGAAATTTTGGCTTTTGCTGTGGTTTTCGGAATCGTATAAAAAGTAGGTTGATAACCAACTTCACGCAGCATTTTTAAGGTTTCAGAAGCTTTATCTGGATCACTGTTATATATTTCTAATGTTTGTCTTAATGAGCCTTCGTCTAGCGCTGCTTGTGCTTCTCCAACACCTTCTCCAATGGAAGCGATAAAATCTCCAAGTGGTGCAGCAAAGGCATCTTTTACATAATCATATGAATTGCTTGACATAATTTTTTTAGTTTATTGGTTTTGCGAAAATTACTATTACTTCTTGTCCTTCTTCAACAGCTGCATCTGGTGCTGGCGATTGTTTGAATGATTGTCCTGCGATGAGGGAATTGTCATTTGTAGCATGGTATACGGCATCGAGTTTTAAGCTATTGTTCAGTAACACTTTTCTAACGGCAGTTTCCGTTAATCCTAAAATATTAGGCATTTTTTGCGCAACGCTAGTTGCTGTATTTCCGCTTGGAACAATATCAATACTAATATCACTAATTGCGGCACTGTTTACTTCTTTGGCAGATTCATAATCTAACAAACCAAATACAGTTCCGTTCGGACCTTTTTCAACCGTTGTTTTCAGATTTAAAGAGATATTGGCGAGTTTATATTTAGAATTTACCAATTCTTCATCAGCCTTAATAACATCATTTACGATACTTCCGTAGACTTTACTAGCAGATAATTTATTCGGATGATCCGTTACGGTAAAGTCTCTAGCTTCTTCAAGTTCTTGTTGTAGTTTTTGATTATCACGTTCTAAAGTTTCTACCAGTGTTTGTTTGTTTTGTATTTCTGTCTCTTTAGCAATAACCAAGGCTTTTTCTTGTCGTACTGTTTCTTGTAATTGTGAAATACTTGTTAGGAAAGATACTTTTTCTTGTTCCAAATTGTCTTTTACAATGGTTAAATCTGAGACTTGTTGCTCCAGATTCGTTTTTACAATATTAATGTTTGCAACCTCTACTTGTAGATCGTTATATAAAACTTCAAAATTACTTTCGCTTACATTGACAGCTTCCATATTTTCAATTTGCGTTCGCTGTGCGGCAAGCTGTGTTTCTAAATTAGCTTTATCAGTTTCAAGTGTTTTTCGTAATTCTCTTTCGCTGGCTAAATTTGAAGATACCGTTTGTAAATCGATGCTTAAATCTGCAACTTGTTGTTCTTTTGTACCTAAATCATTTTGTGCGTTTTTCAACTGATTTTGTAAAGCCGTTCGCTCATTTGTTAAAGAACTTACAGAATCATTTAGTTGTGTAACTTCTGCTAATGCAGTATCTCTTTCTATAGCAATAGCACTTATATCACCTGAAGAACTTTCCAAGGTTTCTAGTTGTTCTCGCTGTGTAGCAATTTGTGTTTCTAGAGTTTCTACAAGTGTTCTTTCATCAGTAAGATTTGTTCTAATAGCTTCTAAGCTTGCATTTAAATCAGCTACTTCTTGTGAACTATTTTGAATATTGCTTTGTGCAGTCGCTAATTGAGTTCGTAACGATTCACGTTCATCGTACAAAGAAGTAATTGTGGAGTTTAATCCAGAAATTTGTGCAATAGCATTGTCTTTCTCTTCTTCTATGACGCGAATTGAACTCATTAGTTCAAACATTGGAACTTCAGAAGCGATTACAATATGGTCACTCTTTGTGATGTATTTCTTAGGATCTAACAACCAACTTTTATTAAAATTGAGGGTAATTTTAGAATCACCTGTAATCGTTACATTAAATGTAGTCGCAATAACTTCAGGAAGTCCAGCTTGCGAGTTTGCATTAATGATTCTAAACGAAGGAGTTCCTCCAGATTTTAAAACTTCACGAACGACACGTACGGTTTGATTCTTTGTAGAAATTCGAGAAGGAATCGTTAGCGTATATGCTAATTTTCCGCTTCTTAAAGCAAGTGCATCTGTTAGCGCTAGCCACGATTTTGTATTTACATTGTAAAACTGTACTTGTACTTTTATTGTTTTTGCAGCTTTGTTAGATGCATCATACAAAATGTGCTGAAACTGTATGCTTTGTATATTAATTGCCATGACTATTTTTGAATTGAAATTTTAGTGAGTACATTCCCAACATTCACTTCTATGATTAAAATGTTTCCATTGGCAAAGTCAACACCATCTACTTTTACTTGTGTTTTGGCTTTTCCATTTGCGTCTGTACGAATCTCACTTGTGTTTAAGAAAGCAGTTCCGTGATTCAAGCTTGCACTCGGATTTAACGCTTCTGTTTTTTGTTGATTGTAATTAAACTCCACCAATGCATCTGATATTTTTTCACCTGCGGCATTAAAGACTTCAACATCGATATCGTAAATATGAATATTAGAAGTCGCTTTTGGTGTAGCATTGATGATCATTTGTGGTAAACCTTCGTTTGGTACAACTGCGATAAAGCGTCCAGAAATAGTACTCGTTACTTTATTCGTTTCTTTTGTATCTGAAGAAACACTTGCCACAGGTTTAAAAGCCAACGATCTGGCATATCCTTTTTGGAAAGATTGTGCTTGTGATAGTGCAGCTGTTCTTCCAGCAACGGCCGAAGTTGGTTCTGTACTTGTTTCTTTCTCAAATTCGGCTTCTACTTGTAAATTAAAATCCAAATAGGGTAAGGTATACAAGGTGTTTGGTCTACCAAATTCATCATAAGGTTTTACATTCCTCAAATGATTTTGCGCCTCATTCAAACTATCGGAAATTCCTAGTAGTATTTGTTTTAGGGTTAATGCGTTATTTGATGTGCTCATGTGTATATTTTTAAAATGCGAAACTATCTTTCTGCTTTTTCCCGTTTTTTAATGTATCAATACCTTTTTTAATATTTTTGATTGTATTGAAATCAACATTTAACTTTTTGTCTGCAACAGTAAAGCTTTGTGTTTCTTCTTTTTTTGTTTGTTGTTTTTGAATGAAATCAAAATCGAAAGCATTTTTTGTATTTGAGTCTTGTCCGCTAATAAAATCAACCGCTTTTAGTTTTTTCTCAAACAGATTGGGCACTGATTTGGTTTTTTCTAGACGTTTGTTAGCAGTATTGAATAACTGATTTACCTTGTCTAGTTTTTTTCCAGTTTTATTGACAATATCCATTCCTTGGGAAACTTTTTTGCTGAACGTTTGCAATTCAGGAGATTTTACAACACTGGCAACTTTGTTGATGCCAGTTTGTACTTCACTTCCTTTATTACGAATTGTGTGAAACGTATCTGTAACTTTTGATACCTTTTTGGTCACTGTATCAAATGTATCTATTGCTTTTGAAACCTTTTTAACAGTAGATTTTACTGTTTGTACTTTCTTTTTCTGAGCCGGATTGTTGACAAACGAATTGAGTTGTTCTTTTCCTTTCTTAGCAGTTTTCGCAACTGTTTTATTAGTTTTTTTTCTTTGTTGTATAGGCGCAACAACGTTTCGTTTATTTACATTTTGTAAAAGTGTTTTTTCTTGCCTTTTTGGTTTTTGCGTTTTTGGCTTTGATGTTGAAGGCTTTTGTACGGTTGGTTTCTTTTGTGATTTTGGAGAAACCTTAGCTACGGATGTTGATGGTTTCTTGGTAAAATCGTCCATAGTGCGTACTCCTTTTTGAACTTTTCTTGTAAACTCAAGTATAGTAGTAGCTTGCTTCTTTTTCTTTGATACGATTGTTGTTTCAGGCGTACGTTTGACATTCGGAATGTGAACTTCAGGTTTTGCAGCTTTCTTCTTTTGTATAAAATCAGTATTGGGTTTTGCCTTTTTCTTCTTTTTTGAAGTTGTCGGCATTCTTGAAATATCCCTCTCTTTTCTTTTTTTAGTAAAAGAAGGAGTTACTTCCCAACGGTCGTCGTGTTTTTTGCGATGACTTTCTTTGCGTTTTTTGCGTTTTTCCTCTTCTGCAGCTTCCTCTTTCTTCTTCTCATCAATCGTTTTTATTTCATTCTCATACTTTCTATCTGTGTTTGATTTCTTCTTCTTACCAGTGAGTTCTGCCATTTGATCTTCGAGCTGTTTTTGCTCTTCAATCAAGGATTTTAGACTCGAATTAAATTCGGCTGCATCTTCTAATGATTTGTTTGAATTTTTAGCATCGGGAGAAAGTAACGAAGCTATATTGTCTATAGCCGCGTTTTCCTTCTTCGGTGCTTTTTCCTTTTTAACAAAGCTTTTCCAATGTTTAGCCATCTTTACGAACTAGTATTTGAATTATTTGAAGGTCTTTTACTGTCTAACTCAGTTTGAATCATTGCTTGCAAGCGTTGTTCAAAAACTGGAGGATTAGGAACGGTTACTAATTTGGTTCTGACTAATGAACTTGCTTCTGCGGAATATTGATACTTTTGTGAATAGCTAGCCGAAACTGTGGCGCTTACAGCTGCAAATCCTACATTGAATCCTCCAGTAACGGATACTGAAGCTCCAAATTCTCTTGATTCCATCATAGAAACAGACATTTTACACTCAAAAAATGTATCGACAAATTGGTAAAATGTTGGTGTAAACCCCAAGGCTAATAGACTGTATTCTTCACCGCCCATTTCTACTTTGGTGTTTACAAGTTCTTTTGCCAAATCCATAGAAACTCTATCCAAAGCTCTTTGCGCTTCTGCAATCCCTATACCCAGAGATTTTATCATCTCTGGTAAGGGTGCATTTTGTATTTCTCTGGTGATTCTACCCATGGATTACTAGTTTTCAGCTTCTTCTCTAGCTAATGCCATTTGTTGTTGAACACGCTCTTCAAGTGCTGCTGGTGGTGGAATCGGAACTAACTTTGTTTGTAATAAACTAGATCCTTCAGCCGAATAGCTATACTTTTGAGAGAAACCAGCGTTTACTTGTGTAGTTGTCACAGTTTTATTGGTTTTTAAACCTCTTCTCCAGCTAAAGCTTGCGCTTCTATCCGTACTTTTTGAGTTACGTTGGTATTGGTATGAAGAAGATCCTTCTCGTGTAAACTTGATACTAATAGATACTTTGATGATTGTATCCACAAACTGATAGAAAGTGGGAGAGAACCCAAGTTCTAACATGGATAAACGCTGTGGTAAGTACAATGTTTTTTCCTCTGCAGATGGATTTTTCATCTTTTTTCCAGGAACTTTAGCTGGTTCACTAGCTGATTCGTAGGCCTTTGTTGAAGCATTATACTTATACCAACTAGACCCATTTCTATAATGAACATCTGCATTATTTTGATCATCAGGTTTATAGGTTGCTGTAGCTGCGTCTGTCGTTAAATCTTTATTTACATCTATTACAGGCGTAACGTATGCGTCTTGAATATCTGTAGGATTTATTTTTGCTATGATAGCTGATCTATATGCCTGATCTGTATTTGAATTATACAAATCAATAGCATCGCTAGTTTGTACTTTTTCTTTTCCAAAAAATACACGACTGTCTTTGAAATTGATAAACTCTCTTCCGTTGATAGTAGATTTGACAGGACTTAATCCTCCCATCATTTCTGCTACTTCGATCGAGTTGGAATCTAAGGCCATTTGTGCATTGGCAATAGATGTTGCCATGCTCTCGATCATTTGTCCCATAGGTACATTTAGTAATTCTTGCCCTATTTCTGGATTTTTATGAAACATATGTTATAATTTTTAATTTGTTACTCTTCTTTGTTGATGGTTCCTTTTAATAATTCAAGATATATATCAGGTGCAGGCAACGATACTATCTTTGCTGCAATTGATGAGGAGCCTTCTGCGGATGAAGAAAACTTCCGTGAATAATGCGCTGATACAGAAACTCCAAACATTTGTGTTGAGGTAGACTCACTATTGCTATTGTTTGAACTTGAGTTACTGTTGGAGTTACTGTTGGAGTTGCTGCTATTTCCATAGCTGAATCCTAATGCGCCTCCGTAGCTTTCAGATTCAGCCATAGAAAATTCCATTTTCATTTCTACAGAAGCTTCTGTAAAAGCGTAAAATGTGGGTGCAAAACCAAGGCTTAATAAACTGTATTCTTCATCGCCTATGTTCACTTTTACCGCAGCTAATTCATTAGCCAAACGAATAGAATTAGCATCTAAAGCCGATTGCGCATTGGCAATGGACATTCCGAGCTTCTCTAACATCATTGGCAACGGAGCGTTGGTAATTTGCTGTATTACTTTAGGCGTTGTACTCATCAATTATTAATTTGAATTTGTGTTTGTATTTGTCAGTGACTGAATGTAGTTTTCCAGTGCTGTTGGTGGCGGTACAGAAATCATACGTGCCGATACTGAAGCATTTCCTTCTACAGACATGTTGAACTGACGTGCATAACGAACATCTAATGAACCACTGATAGCTAGTGAACGATCACCTTTAAAATCTTTTTGAGATTGTTTTAGTTTTGAGAATTCGTTTTGTGTTTCTCCTACATAAACTTTTGTGGTTTCTTTATTCATGTCAGCAGAAGCTTCGTTGTTCACCTTTACATTAACTTCCTTATTTTCTTTAGAGTGAATAAAGTAGTTGATCTTGGTTTCTTCATGTAAGAGGTAATAGGTTTCGTTTACTTTTTCAATGTATAACTCCTGATATTTTCCTTTACTATTTACAAGAGATGATAGTTGATTTGCAAGCGAATCACGCAATACATACGTTTTTCCACCATACTTGAATGTGATATCTAAACCTGAAGCTGTACTTGAATTATTTGCTTTTACGTAAACAAAATAATTTGGGCCTACAGTTTTTGGATCAGCGCCACTTACAGTGATTTCACCTCCATTGAATTGGATGTAATCTGCGGCGCCACTAGGAAATACTACAGTTAATTTACGAATTGTAGCATCTTTTGCAGAGCTTCCATTGGCTAAAGATTCGCCCTCAGTTTCTGTTTTTACACGAGTGTCATCAAATGTAACACCAGCAATTTTACTGAGTTCGCTTCTGAATGAGTCTGCTCTTTTTTGTCCAAGTGCTTCATTGTATTTAGCATTTTTGTCACTCGTACTTCCGCTACCGTCTGTATATCCTTTTACTGTAATATTTAATGATGAATCTCGCTTTAAAAGCATCGCTAATGCCGTAACATCTGCTTGATTTACAGCATCTGACTTAACACCGTTAGAATATGCATAATCAATATCATATTTGTCCCAACCAAAGAAAAATTCGTATACTTTTTTTCCTCCAGATCTGTGGATACCATCTGCGTTGATTCCGATAACGGTTCCACCATTAACCGATCTTGCACTTGTGAGCGTAGTGGCGAAATCTGTTGCTTTTTCAAATGTTTTCCCAGTTTTGAGTGTAATTACGGGTTTCGGATTGCTTGTAGGATATGAAGATGAATCCATTTTTAATAGTCCTTCTGTGTCTGTGTGAACATAAGGTTCTTTTACAACTACATATCCTTCTTCTTTTGCGATGTATACATCCGTTGAAGAGTTTTCTTCAAGTACTCTTTCATCTTCAATAACACTTTCTACTCGTAATTCATTTGCTTCATCACGCATTTGCTCTTTTGCTTTTTCTACTTTAGAATATGAGCCTTCTTCTTTGTGAATTTTGAATGATTTTTCATTTACGCTAACATCTTCAGAAGTCTTTGCTTTTAAGGCAATATCTTTTTGCGTTTTAGAATACTTGCTTAAAGATTTACTTTTGTTTTGTTTTAATTGGTTAAAGAAGTCTTTGTCAAAAGTAGTGTTGTTTTTGTAGTCAACCGATAAACTGAAATCTACTTCCACTTCTTCTTTAACAGCCATTTTTAAGCTGATAGATGCTGAAATATCAGCATAATCAAAAGCATAAAATGCGGGTTGAAACCCTAGTTCTAATAATGATTTCCCAGCTACTTTACTTTCGGAAAGTCGAATTAGCTGCGAAACCGAGTTCGTGTCGAGCCGCTCCTGTGCTTCAGCAATACCTAAAGCCAGCGCGGTAACCATACTACTAACGTCAACGTTTTGTAGTATTTTTGATCCTTGATCAAATGTTTTTACGTCTGCCATTTTCTGTTTTTAAAAGTTAGAATGGAGAAACGCCCTCAGGTAAATCCATGGCAATTTTGGGATTTACAGATTCTTTTCTCACAATAAAATAATTATGTTTCTTTTGGAGTCTTGTCAATTGATCTCTATTGACTTTGTATCCTCTTTGCAACCAACCTAAAAGTTCATCTGTAATAGGTTGTTTACCTCTTCCAAGATCTTTTTGGATCTCTTGAAGCAATACTTTTGCTTCATCTTGTTCTTCTCTTAATACATGCTGAATTGCTTGACGTTCGCTTACAAAAGCGTTGTGCTTTCTCACAAGTACATTTTGTTCTTTATCTTTTAAGAAAGAGCGATAGTTTTCACAGAATTCAATCACTTGATCATGCGCTCCAGAAAGCTCTAAGGTTTCCATTACACATTGACTGTAATGTTGAAAAAAGAGTTCACTATCTTTTTCTTGTTGTGACATTTTCATTGCTTCCTTATAATGGCGTAATGCTTCTTTATAATTTTTGTCTAAAGCATGCATTTTTCCACGTTCAGCAATTCGGTAGTGTAGCATATTTGTTTCCATAACTAGTTTATGATTTCAGGGTTACATTGTACTTGTTCTAATTGTGCTAGAAGGTATCTTGCTATTAATGGAGGCACTTCTTCCTTACTTGTCCAACTTGTTGCATTTGCTTTAGGAAGGTTTTCTATAGCAATGAATTGTGCTAGAATTTTAGATACATTTTCAGCATCTTCTATTTCATCTATGTGTAACTTTTTCTTAAAGTTGTAATCTTTTTCAATAGTCGTTACCAATCCGATAGCAGCACATTCATCGGTAATTACTATTGCGGTATTTCTATTGACATTTTCGAATAATGAAATTGGAAGCGCTGCATGTATATCATCCAAAATTTCTTTTGGCATACCTACTTTTTCAATTAAGAAGTTTGTGTGTGCTTCGTTTGCAACGTCAAAGTCTTCCAATAGAATAGAAACAAGTTGATGACTTTGATTAAGAAGTTTTACACCTTTGTCAGATTGGTATTGTCTCCACAATAATTGCGAATGATCATAGGATACATTTTCAATTACATAAGCTGTTTCTGTTTCTACAGCCTTGGTTTTAAGAATTTTTTCAATGTTTTTTAATTGTGAATCGCCATCTTTTTTGCTAATTAAAATGGTGTATGCATCTTTTCGTGGATTCGAAAAATGCACATTGGCATCAGTGCGTTTTTGTAATGCTTCTGCAGTAGCTATAGATACATTTCCAAGGACAATACTTGGTTCGTTCAATAATAAATTAAGAACTTCCGATTGCTTACATCCTAAGAAAACAGCTAATTGTTCTATGACTTTTGGTAATAGTAGAATATTATCTAAAGTCACACTAATATCAATAGATTCTGTTTTTAAATTGATTTCGTCATCTTTAGTACAAACAGAGACATCTAAACCTAATTTGGTAAGTGTATCTTCAGCTTTTTGCGCTGTATCCTTGTCTACTTTTTGAAATAAAATAGAAGGTGCGTTGTACAATAATTTTAAGATGTAATCTTGTGGAACTTTTAAAGCTTCCGATAATACTTTTGAAGCTCCTGGCGTTGCATTTCCTATAGAGTTAATAATTACGGTATTTTCCATAAAGAGTTGTAGTTAAAAATTAGTGTTGTAAAACTACTTCTGTACGAATTTTTAGCGGCGAGTGTTTTGATGCTTTTTGATTCAGTGTTTTCCCCTTTTTTTATAGGGTGAATACATGTGAGACCAATGTTTATAGGCTCTTTTTAACTATTTGTAAAATTGTAATACGCATATTTCTAGTGATTTATTGAATTTTAAATAGTGTGTTTTTCTTTAAGAAAAGAGAAGCGAACATTAAATTTTAGTAGAAATTGTTACAGAAATGATAAAAACTTTATAAGGGTATAATTTTTGCGTATCTTTCCGTAGTATAAATATCATGCAATTGAAAATCAAAAACAGCTTCACATTCATATTATTACTACTGTTTTCAGTGAGTAGTTATGCTTCATATATTCTGATTCCGATGGATGCAGCATCTCAAAAAGATCATTTAAAAGCGTATGGAATTACCTATTGGTCACTTGAAAAAAAGATCAAGGTAAAATGGTTGCTGAATTATCGTGGTGGTTCTTTTTTGTTACCTGCCGTTGATGCGTTAGAGAAAGAATGTAAAATTCGAGGTGTTTCTTATGAGGTTTTATCAGATGCAAAAACGAATACTATTTTAGAAGAAATAGCAAGCCCGAGCAAGAATCAGGAAGCAGTTATTTTAGAAAAAGCACCTAAAGTTGCAGTATATTCTCCAAAAGGAAATGTTCCTTGGGATGATGCTGTAACCATGGTTTTGACCTATGCAGAAATTCCGTATGATGTTGTGTATGATGAGGAAGTATTGGCAGATGATTTGATAAAGTACGATTGGTTGCACTTGCATCATGAAGATTTTACTGGACAATATGGAAAGTTTTATGGGATTTACCGTTCTGCACCGTGGTATATTCGTGAAAAGAAAGAAGCCGAAGCGTTGGCAAAGAAGCTAGGATATTCAAAGGTTTCAGAAGAAAAACGCGATGTTGCTTTAAAGATTCGCGATTATGTAATTGGAGGTGGATTTATGTTTGCGATGTGTAGTGCCACAGATAGTTTTGATATTGCATTAGCTGCGGAAGGCGTTGATATTTGTGAGCCGATGTTTGATGGTGATGTGTCTGATAGAAATTATCAAAACAAGATTGATTACAGTAAGACTTTTGCTTTCACAGATTTTGAGTTGGAGCGAAGTCCTACAAAATATGAGTTTTCTTCGATCGATATGACTTCTAAAAGACGTATTGTAAAAGATGCAGATTATTTTACGTTGATGGATTTTTCAGCAAAATGGGATCCAATACCTACCATGTTGTGTCAAAATCATACAGCTTTGGTCAAAGGATTTATGGGACAAACAACAAGTTTTGATCGTTCTCAAATTAAACCATCTGTGTTAATTTTAGGAGAAAACAGAACCAATGGAGAAGGTCGCTATATTCATGGAATTAAAGGAAAAGGATTTTTTACATTTTATGGCGGACACGATCCGGAAGATTATCAGCATAGAGTAGGAGATCCGAAAACGGAATTAGAATTACATCCGAACTCGCCAGGATATAGACTTATTTTGAATAATATCTTGTTTCCAGCAGCGAAAAAGAAAAAACAGAAAACTTGATTGTCGATACAAATATAATCCAACTGAACCCAGTTGAATTTTTTGCTTTTGAATAGATTGTTTGGTTTAGTAAGGAACAGTACCTTGATTGCAGCAGAAGGAAAGACATTTATAACTCCTAAATCTGTAAAAACTAAAGTTGATCAAGAACTTACACCACTAGGTAAGCTAAGTTTTACGAACGTTCCGTTAATAGTATCGGTGATATTTTCACCAGATTGAAAAGTATGTCAAGGTGATTGCCCGCCATCGTTAGCAATTGTGATTGGGTTTACATTTACAGTTACTGATAAAGATATCCCTCAATGATTTACTGCATTAAAATAATTAGTTTATGCCATGATTTCATTTTTTTAAAAATTACTACTTACTCTGTTTTGAGGATTTTCAGTTTTCTCCTTTTCAAAAAAGAAAACATTCTATTCTATTCTATTTCTCTTTTGATTACATGACAAATTACAAAAGAGTTATGCAGTAGTTTTAGGATACAATTACGTATTTCATAAAAACCTGTAGTTATACAACCCTTTTTTGTAAGCATAAATTATCCAATTTACGGTGATTGTAGTTTTGATTGCGAATTTTCTTAGATAACTTTATAGTATTGTGAACCTTAAAAAGAAATTACAATGCTTGAAAAGTTTGAAAAATTTAAAGTAGAAAATCCAGAAATAATCACTGGTGGAGTAGAACGAATTGGAAGTATTTACGATTAACTATAAGCGAACTTTGGTTCGCTTTTTTACTGCTTTGTTTTTTTGATAGTTTTACTCTAAATAGCTAACATAAATCGTTTAATTTAGGATACTATAAGTTTGAAAACTCCCTATTTATGGCTTGTTTAGCTGTATTATTAATTTTAAAACTTTTATTATGGAAAAAGACAAGCTCACAAAATTTAGACTCAATAAGAAAACAATTTCAAAGTTAGATGCATTGCAACAACGCGGTGGAAATAATGTTGAATCTTTGGCAAAACCATGTATATTAACACTGGATGTAAACGGTATTAATATTTGTTTTGAAACACAAGCTTACAAAACATGTGGCGAAAGCATTTTCATAGATTGTATTACACAAACAGAATTACCAACGTGTAGAGATTGTGTATAAAATATTGTTTTGCAAAAGCGAGTTGTATGGCTTGCTTTTGCACTTAATTACTCGTTGTTAGTAAATATAAAATTTCATTAATCGATTTTGCATTGATGGGTTTTGTGATGTAATAATTTACACCAGCTTCTTCCGCTTTTTGTCTTGACTCTGGAAATACATCCGCAGAACATGCAACAATTGGAATATTTTTTTTCTCTTTTTCTAATGCGCGAATTGCAGCAGTAGCTTCCAAACCATCTAAGACAGGCATTTGGATGTCCATCAAAATCAAATCAAAATCTTGCATTTTTACAACTTCAACTGCTTCTTGACCATTTTCTACAATCGTAGTTTTTGCTTCCCATTTTTTGAGCAATTGTTTTATAAAGAGTTGGTTCAGTTTATTGTCTTCTGCTACTAAAATTCGCTTGTGTCGTAAATTATGATTGACATCTTGTGTGTTTTGTAATTCGACATCACTTAAATCACTAATGGTATAGTTTAAATCAAAATGGAAAGCTGTTCCAACATTTTGTTCACTTTTTACTGTTAAATTTCCGTCTAAAAGCGATACAAGTTCTTTGGTAATACTTAATCCTAAACCAGTACCTTCTGGCTTCTTTTCACTGTGATTTGACTGATAAAAGCTTTCAAAAATACTATTCAGATTTTCCTTAGGAATACCATAACCAGAATCTTCAATAGTAAAATACAATTGAATGGTTTTGTCTTTGAGTTCTTTCGCAGTAATGTTGATATTGATAAACCCTTTTTTGGTGAACTTGATGGCGTTTCCTATCAAATTGTTCAATATTTGACTCAATCGATATTGATCACCCACAATATATTTAGGAATCGTGTTGGTAATATTCATCGTAAAATCGAGTCCTTTTTCTTCAGCTTTAATTTTAAATCCTTTGTGCAGGTTGGAAATGAGTTCTGTAAAATTAAAATCTACTTTTTGTACATTCAGTTTTCCAGCTTCAATCTTAGAGAAATCAAGAATATCATTGACAATCATCAGTAAGTTTTCTGTAGAAAAACGAATGGCCTCAATATTTTCATACTCTTTTTCGTTTCCAGTAAAGTCTTTTCGATTAAACAATTCTGACAAACCAAGAATCACATTCAATGGTGTTCGAATTTCATGACTCATATTTGATAAAAACGTGGTCTTTGCTTTGGCAGATTTTTCAGCAATGATACGTGCTTCTTCAATACGAATCATATTTCGAATTTCTGTAGAAATATCACGAATTACACAGAAAAATAATGTTTTACTATTGATATAGATTGGGTTGATTTTTAAGTTGTAATAGATAATTTCTTCATTTTCATACAACTCAAACTCAAAAAATTCTTGTTCTAATCCTTTTGATGTATCTAAAGAAAATTTATCGATTACGGTTTTTAATTTTTTAGACAAATCTTCTGGTAAAAGCTTGAAAAAATTGATTTGATTTTCACGAGCATTGATAAATTTTGCTGCTTTTTTATTGGATCGAATGATAATTCCATCAATATTAAAAATGATATTGGCATCTAAGGAATTATGAATTACTGCAGAATATAATTTTTCGTTTTCTTCCAGTTCTTTTTGGATTTGAGACTTTTGAAAAATCTCTTTGCTTAGTTTAACATTGATATCTTCCAGACTTGAAATTTGCGACTTTAACAAACGATGTAATTGTCCTTTACTTGGAAGATTTAAGTTTTCGGCAACTAATAATTGTTCAGGGACTAAATTTACGATAATGGTGAAATTTTGTAGTAAATAGTAATTGTTAAAGTGTTTGTTGTACGCACTATTGTATATGCTCAACATGGCATTGGAGCCAAGACTTTCTTGAATTTCCTTTTGAATTAGATTCGAATATTCAAATAGATCTTTTGAAATGGAAGCAGCTTTTTGCTGTGTAATTGTTTCAAATTTCAATGGCGAATTGACAAGTAAATCTTCAGCTTTTACCAAAAAACTGTGATCAAAACTTCCAAGTAAATCTTTTGATTTTAGCAATACATCTCTTAAAAATAGTTCAGATAAAATTACTTTTTGTGTATGATCGTCCTCAATAAACAGTACATGTATTTCATCTTCTTTCGTAAATAAAGAATATTTTTTTATTATTTTTTGTCTAAAAGCTGTTTTGTTGAATTTTGTATCGGGTTGTAACGATAAAAAATCTTCAATTTCTAAATATAAATTAGGGAAGTTTGCAATACGTTCCTCTTCAAACATATTGTCAAATACCTTAAGTTTAGAACTCAATTCATAATGAACATAATATTTGTAAAGTTTCGTTTTTAAATCTTCTAAAAAAGCTGAAATCGTAGCGCTAAGAGATGCGTTCTTATTTTTGGACGCTTTTTGTAGGTTGCGTTTTAAAAATTTATTAAGATAGGACATTTCTAAATCTTACTTGACTTATATATTTTGTAAAACCCTAAAGCAGATAATCCCCAAGTAGCAATTAATGCCGTAAACCAGACGATTTTTCCAATGTTATGTCCAAATAATTCTCAATTTGAGAATATTATGGCAGTGGTAGCATGTTGATGTCTTTGCAATACAATAGCTACATTATCAACCAGTGTATTCGATAGAATATTAGTCATAAGCTATACATAGGAGAATTTGACCTAAAAATATAATAAATTGAAAAAAAATCAAATTTTTAAGAGTTAAATTGAATATTATTTTAACTTTTTAGTGATTTACATAGAAATATTCAATTAAATTAAAGAAAAATCTTTAGCTAATCTTAGAGATTTTGTGCAATTTTTAGGGAATTATGCATTTTTTTTATTTTCAAATTAATGAGTGATTATAACAACAAATTTGTGCTTTGATGAACAAAATGAAAGGTTATTTTTTTGAATCTATATATAAAGGATCAACGGCTTTGTAACACGCAATAATCTGGGCATTCGTCAATTTGTAGAGTTGTGAAATTGGTGTTTGTGTTGCATCGTAATTTTTAATTTCACCATGATTTTTAGAATCCATTCTTTGGCAACATCACTAATCATTTTATTAGATAAACCTGTTGGTGATGTGTTTACACCATCTATCATGTTGGCAAGTTCTAATCGTGATTTGTGACTAAAAACTATTTGTCATAAACGTCTTTGGTATTCAATAATGGTAGCGCCTAAATTTTATATTCATCTTAGAGAACTTTTCTATCTAACGAATGTCTTCCTTCATGTGCAAACATAGTGGCTCTGTTTCTGTAAGCTTCACAGTGTTCGATGGATTTTAATTGTAATTGTACGCTTAGATAGCCTTGGGTTTTTAACTCATTATATAAACCATCTAAAGCATCCAATTCTAATTTTTGTGATAAGCCAGAGAAAATGGTTTTTTCATCCGAGCTATTGCTGAATAATTTTTCAGTGATTTCTTTTTCAATCTTTGGTCTTTTTATAGGATCCGTAACTCTTTGCCAAGCATTGATAGGTAGTGATTTAAAAAGTTGTTTTACACATAAAAAAAATCTTCAACCGCAAATCCGCCTGCGCCGTGATATTCCCAAAACCAACTAGGATAACCATTTGAGATCATCATATCTACTTCTGTAAAAGTAAAATCATTTTCATGATTATACAGTTTTATGGTTTCCTTACGCTCATTTACAATATGTCCCATGACCAAACCAAGTGTAATAGAACTACTAGTAGAAGCAATAATTTATAAAGTTCCAAAATGAGTTCTGAGCTTTCTTCGAAATTCTTTAAAGTTGTATTCTCTATTATTCTTTTCGAAAATAGACATAACTTTCATTAAGTTTTCATTCATCGATGTGAAGTTATTCAAATACGTTTCTTTATTTTGAGTGATTTTTTCCTCACTTTTTCTATGACAGATAAGCGATAATATTCATTGGTATTTTCTTTTAATTCTTGTAGATAGTTCGTGTAATGTATAAGATCCTGAATTTTTGTATAAGCCTTAATTTTGGATTGAAGATTTATATTTTCAGTTAGTGCAATTAATTTGGTATACTTATGAAATCTAGAATTACTTAATGCCATAATAATCTCTTTTGTGCGCTGAAAGTCATTTGTAATAGTAGTTCTTGATGGGGAATTCTTGCGACAGATTTTTCGCTGATTGTTTTAAATACGAAAACGCAGCATTTGCATCTGTGAAGCGGTAATAGGCCTACCAATTTTTTAAAGCTAACTTTCCATCTTTCAATAAGAGCAAAACACCTAATAAAACTTCAGTGGCGTTTACATGTGTTTGATTTTTTTGCAATATCTTTTGTAAAAGAGTAGCAGCTTTTTGTAGTTTGGATACGTCAGAAGATTTTCCTTGGAGTGATACGCTAGTAGCTTCTTTTAGAATGGTTTACTATATAGGTATGTTGCATATATACTATCAGCAGAAGAAGTTACATGTTCAGGCGTTTTTTCTGCAGCCACTAAAGCTTTTGTGTAATTTTCTCTTTCATTTTCAATTCTATTAATAACAACATAGCTTTCAGAAATATAGTCTCCAATATGTATGGCTTCCGCAAGTCTTTTCTTTGCCAAATAATAATCATTATAAAACTTCCAATCTTGAACACTCAATTTACGTAATGCTATATAACGATCTTTTTTTAGATACAGCATCAAGCTTCAGTAATGAATTAAATAATTCTCGAGAGGTTTCTAGTTGCAAAGAATTTTGAGCTCCAAAAGCAGCTAATAACTTTGGTCATTCTTTATTTCTTGGGCTTTAGTAACAACACTTATTAGTAAGAAGAGGAGCGGTGAAAAATTGAGTTTATTCATCATGTAAAAAATTAGTTTAAACTAAAAATTTAGTTCGACTATTTTCAAAGTGATTGTATTGTTACTTATAATAGGAAAGGAGTCTACTTAGTATAAAATGAATATTATTGTTGACAGTGAAGTAACCGTATAAAAAAACCGACACTAAAAAGTATCGGTTTCTAAGCGAAATATATATTGTTTGACGATTTATTTTACTTTATCAACGATTGCTTTGAAAGCTTCTGGATGATTCATAGCTAAATCAGCTAAAACCTTACGGTTTAATTCGATGTTATTAGCTTTTACTTTCCCCATAAACTGAGAATAAGACATTCCATTCAAACGAGCACCTGCATTGATACGGGTAATCCATAATGCACGGAATGTTCTTTTCTTATTTCTACGGTCTCTGTATGAGTAACTCATAGCTTTGTCAACCGCATTCTTAGCAACTGTCCAAACGTTTTTACGTCTTCCAAAGTAACCTTTGGCTTGTTTTAATACCTTTTTTCTTCGGGCTCTACGAGCAACCGCGTTTACTGATCTTGGCATATTTTTAAATGATTTTTTGTAGTAGGCGATTCAAAAATTCTAAATTTTAACTTCTGAATTATGAATTCTTTATATTGGCCTAACTCCAGGGTTTATAAATTGTTTTAACCGAAAGAACGGATTACTTTAAACGTAATTGTTCTTTAATACTATTAACGTCACTGTCGTGTACTAATGTACTGTGCGTTAATTTTAGCTTACGCTTCTTAGACTTCTTTGTTAAGATGTGACTTTTAAAGGCGTGCTTTCTTTTAATTTTACCAGAACCTGTAAGCTTAAAACGCTTCTTAGCGCTGGATTTTGTTTTCATTTTAGGCATAATTCCTAATTATTTAAAAATACTTCGCTTATTCTTCAATTCAACTCTACAAACATAAATTATGTTGAGCGAAGTTGAAACATTATTTCTTTTTTGGTGCGATGAACATAATCATTCGCTTTCCTTCTAACTTTGGCATTTGCTCTACCTTTCCGTATTCTTCAAGTTCTTGAGCTAATTTCAGTAATAAAATTTGCCCTTGATCTTTATAGATGATAGAACGTCCTTTAAAGAATACATACGCTTTTAGCTTAGCTCCATCTTTTAGGAACTTTACAGCATGTTTCTTTTTAAATTCGTAATCATGTTCATCAGTTTGAGGACCAAAACGAATTTCCTTAACAGTAACCTTTGATGCTTTGGCTTTTAATGATTTCTCACGTTTTTTTTGTTCATAAAGGAACTTCTTATAATCCATAATCTTACAAACAGGAGGATTAGCTTTAGGTGAAATTTCAACTAAGTCTAATTCTTGTTCGGCAGCTATGGCTAGTGCTTTCCTTGTTGGATAAACGCCAACTTCAACATTATCTCCTACAAGTCGTACTTCAGGAGCATTAATTTTTCTGTTAATTCTGTGTGGATCTTCCTTGATTTCTCGTCTAGGAGCTCTACTTCTTTTTCTTCGTATTGCTATGGTTCTAAAATTTTAAGTTAAACATTAAATGGTTTCAGGCTATTCTTTACTTCTTCCTTAACTAATTCAGCAAATGCTTCCATAGTTAACGTACCGATATCGCCTTCTCCATGTCTTCGTACAGAAACTGTGCCATCTTTTTCCTCCTGTTCTCCAATGATTAACATAAAAGGAACTTTGCTCATTTCTGCTTCACGAATCTTTTTACCGACAGTCTCGTTTCGATTGTCAATTTGGGCGCGAATTTCGTTATTTTCTAACAAAGTTAAAAATTTTTTCCCGTAATTTTCATATTTTTAACTCACAGGCAACAGAATTGCTTGTTCAGTCATGAGCCATAATGGGAAATTTCCACCTGTATGTTCTAGCAAAATTGCGATAAATCGCTCCAAACTTCCAAATGGCGCTCGGTGAATCATTACAGGTCTGTGTAGTTCGTTATCACTACCTTTATAAGTAAGATCGAAACGTTCAGGTAAATTATAATCCACTTGAATAGTTCCTAATTGCCAACTACGTCCAAGAGCATCTTTTACCATAAAGTCTAACTTTGGTCCATAAAAGGCAGCTTCTCCATATTCAACAACATAATTTAGTTCTTTTTCTTTAGCAGCATTAATGATAGCAGCTTCGGCCTTGTACCAATTTTCGTCAGATCCGATATATTTTTCAGGCTTTTCAGGATCGCGCAATGAAACTTGTGCTGTAAAATTGTCAAATCCTAAGGACCCGAAAACATACATTACCAAGTCAATTACATTCTTAAACTCCTGATCAAGTTGATCTGGCGTGCAAAAAATATGCGCATCATCTTGCGTAAATCCTCGTACACGTGTCAGTCCATGTAATTCTCCACTTTGCTCATAACGATATACAGTTCCGAATTCTGCATAACGTTTCGGTAGATCTTTATAGATATATGGTTTGTGATTGTATATTTCACAGTGATGCGGACAGTTCATAGGTTTCAGTAAAAACTCTTCATCTTCTTTTGGAGTATTGATGGCTTGAAAACTATCTTCTCCATACTTAGCATAATGCCCAGAAGTTACATATAATTCTTTCTGTCCAATGTGTGGAGAAATAACCATTTCATAACCAGCCTTCTTTTGAGCTTTCTTTAAGAAGTTTTCTAACTCCGAGCGTAATGCAGCTCCTTTAGGTAACCATAAACCCAAACCTTGACCAACTTTCTGTGAAAAAGTAAATAACTCTAGTTCTTTTCCGAGTTTTCTATGATCACGCTTCTTGGCTTCTTCTAATAACTCTAAATATTCCTTTAACTCTTTTTGTTTCGGGAAAGAAACTCCATAAATACGAGTTAACTGTTTATTATTTTCATCACCCTTATAATAAGCACCTGCAACACTCATTACTTTTACGGCTTTTACAATACCAGTATTTGGAATATGACCACCACGGCATAAATCAGTAAATGTGTCATGATCACAAAAAGTAATCGTGCCATCTTCTAAACCTTCAACAAGGTCAACCTTATACTCATTTCTACCTTTATAATATGCTAAAGCTTCCTCTTTTGTTGAAGAGCGCATTTTGAAATCATGCTTTCCTCTAGCAATTTCTAGCATTTTGGTTTCAATAGTCTTAAAGTCTTTATCGGTAATCACGTTATCACCCATATCCACATCATAATAAAACCCTCTATCAATAGCTGGACCTACCCATAACTTAGCATCTGGGTACAATTCCAGAATCGCTTGAGCTAAAATATGAGCAGAAGAATGCCAAAAAGCTTTCTTCCCTTCATCATCTTTCCAGGTATATAAAACTAGGGTTCCATCTTCCGTAAGTGGAGTAGTGGTTTCTACGGTTGTACCATTAAATTTTGCAGAAATCACGTTTCTTGCAAAACCTTCACTAATATTCTTAGCGACATCCATTGGAGTCACACTCGAATCAAATTCTCTAACTGAGCCGTCAGGCAATGTAATTTTTATCATACAAAAATAAATATTATGCATGCAAAGATAATACGAACCTAAAACCTGCACAATATATATTAGTATAATATCAAAAAAATAGTCGAAAGATATTCTCTTCCTACTTTAATTAATTAAAAGCTGCCCTTTTTCTTTATATTACAAGAAAACGATGTTTATTGACAATCATCCAAATAGCATACTCTGTATGAGCACATGCCTTCAACATGAAGCGTAAGAGGTTCATTTTTATCAGAAGGTTTTAAAGGGATCATCGTGTCTTCTTCCTTTAGTATTTTCTTCCCCTAATTTTGAGATTGCAATTTTTTTAAGTTTTAAACTCTTAATACTTTTTTTCTTCATTTTGTAAGATTTATATGCAAAATGAAGTATGATAAAAAATGTATAGTACCATAAGCTTGTATATGTTAAGCAATGATAAGATAAATCAAAATACTTTATGGAAGAGATATTTTAATAAAACTTTCAAGCAAATCCCTAACACCCTATTTTCCATCTTTCGGTTTCCCTTTGCTTTTTTAATTAGCAAAAAAGCAACTGGTCACGTTT
>NZ_JAKVBC010000034.1 GCF_022447245.1 Kordia sp.
TTGTTAAAATCTGTTCGAATATAGTCATAAAAAAACGGTTTACCAAAAGAGGTAAACCGTATAAACAGTGGCTTTTCGCCTATTTTATCCTAGTAGCGGGAACTGGACTCGAACCAGTGACCTTCGGGTTATGAGCCCGACGAGCTACCTACTGCTCTATCCCGCGATATTGGATTGCAAATATACAACCATTTTTCATTCTACCAACAAAAAAATAAACTTTTTTATTGTTCTATGTTTTTTGCATTGAAAGCTGTGATTTCTCCTTCTTCTGTAAGCAGTTCTAATTCAATTGGATTGCAGCAAACTTCGCAGTCTTCAATGTATTTTTGCTGGCGCACAGATGTATCAATTAACATGGAAATTTCTTCCCAACAATACGGACATTGAAAAAAATATTCGTTCATATTGCAAAAATACAACTTAAGATTGAGACTCCAACGCTTCCATTTCTTCCTGAATTGCTTCCCAATCTTCCATCAATGTTTCCAACGTCTTCTTTTTCCCCTGATATAAATCAAAGAAATTAGGTTGCGCTATGGTTTCTTCATAATTAACCGCCAATTCCATATCAATATCTTTGATTTCTTTTTCCAAGTCAGAAATAGCACGTTCAACTTTGTTGAGTTTATTGTTAAGTGATTTTAGCTTTTTTTGCGATTCATAAGAGTGCTTTGGCGCTTCTGCTTTTACAATTTCTTGCTTTACTACTGTTCGTTTTTCAACTTCACGCAAGTCTGCTACTTTTCGTTCACCCAAATAATAGTTAATATCACCCAGATATTCTTTTATTTTTTGATCTTTAAACTCATAGACTTTGTTTGTTAAACCTTGTAAAAAATCACGATCATGCGAGACTAAGATTAAAGTTCCTTCAAAGTTTTGCAATGCTTTTTTGAGTACATTTTTCGACTTTATATCTAAGTGATTCGTAGGCTCATCCATTACCAATACATTGAAAGGTTGCAAAAGCATTTTACACAAAGCCAAACGATTTCGTTCTCCTCCAGAAAGTACTTTTACTTTTTTGTCAACTTCTTCTCCTCTAAATAGAAAAGCTCCTAGCATGTCGCGCACTTTTGGGCGTGTTTTTTCATCGGCAGCTTCAATCATTGTATCTTCTACCGTAAGGCTACCATCCAAGTATTCTGCCTGATTTTGCGCAAAATAACCAACCTGTACATTATGCCCCAATTCCATTTTACCTTCATGCGAAATTTCGTTGACAATGATTTTTGCCAAAGTAGATTTTCCTTGTCCATTTTGCCCAACAAAAGCAATTTTGCTACTTCTTTCTACAAATAAATCAATGTTTGAAAGCACTTGTTTTTTTCCATAATTTTTAGAGATATTTTCTCCTTCCACCACAACTTTTCCTGGCTGAATAGATAACGGAAATTGAATTGCCATCACCGCATTATCATCTTCATCGACTTCAATACGGTCAATACGTTCCAATTTTTTAATGAGTGATTGCGCCATGGCAGCCTTGGAAGCTTTCGCTCGAAATTTTTCAATGAGTTTTTCTGTATGTTGAATATGCTTTTCCTGATTTTTTTGAGTTGCTAATTGTTGTTCACGGATTTCTTGGCGTAGTACTAAATATTTAGAATACGGTTTGTTGTAATCGTAAATACGACCTAGCGAAATTTCAATAGTCCTGTTCGTTACATTATCCAAAAACATTTTATCGTGCGACACTATGATTACGACACCCGGAAATGCTTTTAAGAACTGTTCTAACCAAATGATAGACTCTATATCCAAATGGTTCGTAGGCTCATCTAAAAGCAAGATATCGTTTTTCTGCAATAAGAGTTTTGCCAACTCTATTCGCATACGCCAACCTCCTGAAAAGGTATCTGTTTTTTTGTCAAAATCTTCTCGCTTGAAACCTAATCCTTGTAAAACTCTTTCAGTATCTCCTTTATAGTTATAACCTCCTAATATTTCATAACGCGAAGTGCATTCGCTTAAATCGACAATGAGTTGATTGTAGGACTGGCTATCATAATCAGTGCGCTCTGATAGTTGATGATTGATTTGATCAATTTTAAGTTCTAGCTCTCGAATTTGCTCAAAAGCTTCATAACTTTCTTCCAAGACGGTACGTCCTTGCGTAAATTCAATATCTTGTTTTAGAAAACCAATTTCGACATCTTTATCAGTTGCAATTTCTCCTTCATCTGGTTCGTTTTCTTTGGCAAGAATTTTTAATAAGGTAGATTTCCCCGCGCCATTTTTTCCAATCAGTCCAACACGGTCGCCCGCATTGAGTCGAAACGCAATATCTTTAAACAGATACGTTCCACCAAAAGCAACAGCAATATTGTGAATATTTATCATGAGTGTGACAAAAGTTACAGTTTTTATAAAATGTAAATCTTACTTTTGTAGTTCAGTAAGATGGTTTTATAATATATTTTACAAATGTTAAAAAAAGGAACGAAATTAAATAGTATTTTAACGGGAAGTTGCCCAAAATGCCAAAACGAGCGTATGTATGAGGTGAAAAATCCATATAAATTAAATACTACATTAAAAATGAACGAAACTTGTTCGCAATGTGGCACTCGTTATAAGATAGAACCTTCCTTTTTTTATGGAGCAATGTATGTAAGTTATGGTGTAGGAATTGCGTTTGCGGTAGCCGCTTTTATAATTACTCGATATTTTATTGGTTCTGAAAGTTTACTGACTTCCTTTTTTGCAATTATGGGAACATTGATTGTTTTTATGCCCATTATTATGCGTGTATCGAGAAATATTTGGATTAATCTTTTTATGTCTTATGACAAAGAATTAGATCCGAAAGCAAAGTAAATTACGCATCTGCATCTTCAAAACGTTTTATATTGATCTCATTTGGTAATTCAGCTTGATATTCTAGGTGCTTATAGAGCTGTTTGGGAACTGTTGGGGCAATCATAACACCACGTGTTCCTAAACCGTTTAAAACAGCTAATTTTGGGTTTTCAGGATGTATCCCCACTAACGGTCTTCGATCAATCACTGTTGGTCGTATTCCAGCTACATGTGCTATGATTTCGTATTCACAATTAATCAGTTTTGACAATTTTGTTACGAGCTCCCTTTTAGCTTCTTCTGTTGCAGTATTTGTTTTGTCTGTCCAATTATAAGTTGCGCCTACTGTATAGACATCATTTCCTTGTGGGATAAGAAATACAGAAGATTTTAACACATAGTCTATTTTTAATGTTGGCGCTTTGATAAAGAGTAATTCTCCTTTAGTTCCATTTAATGGTAAATATGAAAAATATGGATTTTTCTTGATTCCAAATCCTTCACAGAATACTATTTTTTTAGCTTGTATGTTCTGATATTGCACGAATTCATCTTCTATAGTCAACTTTTCATATTGAAAACTTTCATTTCGCAAATAGTTTTTAGCTTGAAGATATTCGCGGTAAGCTTTGAGTAATTTTCCTGTAAAGATTCTCCCTGTTTCTTTTACTTTCCCTAAAGAGAAAGGTGCATCGACTGCTTCATTCGTGTTAATGACAAGTTGTGTATCTAGGTATTTAGACAGTTTCGGTTTATCAGAAGCTTCAAACCACATATTTTGCTCTTCAATAGCAGCAAAGCGTCTCATAACAGGTAGTTTTTCATCAATGCTTGTTTGTAATTTCTCCTCCAAAGCTTCGTAAAACGGCAATGCGACTTCCAGTTGTTCATCAGCATTCCAAACTGGCGTAAATCGTTTTAAAATTACAGGATTATACAATCCGCCTGCAACTGTAGAAGATTTTTGAGAATCATCTTCAAAAACTATAATTTTTTTCCCTTCAGCTTCTAGTTCTTCACAAAAAGCAATTCCGGCCAATCCTAATCCAACAACTATACAATCAATCATGTTGCAAAAATAAAAAACGCTCACCAAATAGTGAGCGTTTTAATATTGTTATGTGTTATGAATTTTAGTAATTCCACATGTCTTGTTCTCTTCCTCTGATCTTTTCTTTGATTCGTTCAGATTCCAATAACTGCATGAGTGAATTCTCTTTCACGTATTCTTTAACTTGTCGATCTCCCTGGACATTTTCTTCTTTGTAGATAAGTCCATTGAAACGTCTTGAGTTGAGCACATGGTCAAATGATAATGGCACTGCAGCATTACGATCATTGAATGCTTTAGCTTCGTGCAAAATTTCTCTTGCATCTGGATAGAATACCCAAAATAATTCGATTAAATCTTGCTCTCCATCTAAATCAACATATTGTGCTTCAACTGCAACAGGTGCAATACCTAACAGTCTATATTTTAATTCACCTTGACGCTTGTCGAAATACCAGACTCCTTTTACATGATATTCTTGAATATCAGCAGCAGTTAGTTCTCTTACTTCAATATACTCATCAGAAAGTTTTTCTCCTCTGTTTAATTGGTTGAAACCTTCATCTAAGGTATCAATCTTCTTTAAACTTGATTGAATATCTTTGAGTGTACGTGTTGCTGTAAAATTACCATCTGCATAGATCTTTTCGATCTTGTTGCTTTTGATATATGCCATTAACACATCATATAGAGAACGTCTGTCTGGACGTATCCCGATTGAGTCAATAGGATAATACAATGGAAAGTTTACTCTTTCATCAAGATCTATAATTTCCCAAGTTGTTGCTGACCAAAGAATATCTCTGTCATCAACATATCCGTATGGTAAAGGACCATCATTATCAGCATCTTTCTGAGCTTGTGTCTTTTTACCAATTTCACTTGGATCCTTTGCGTTCAATAAGTTTGCTTGCGCAAGCATAGTTCCTGATAGCAGGAATGTAAATGCAATTGTAAATAAACCTTTCCAATTCATAACAAATGTTTTAATATTTTTTAGTTTGTAATTTCAATAATTACTGGCGATATTTTCTTAATAAGTGGTCCGTTACTTTTGGCCTTAATATTCAGAATCTGTACCGTTTGTCCTCTTCTAGCTCTGTTTAATGCAGCTTTAGCTCTTCCGTCTAACTTACTACCATTCACAGTAATTGTTGGTTGACCAGGAACTTTAAAATCAAACTGAGTTACACGTAATGGTAATTCGAAGTCGAAATCTTCGAAATCAGCTTTTACTGATCCCTTTGCAACACCTGATTTACTCATTTTTGTAGAACCTTTAACACCTCTAAAGAATCCAGTTGGTGCAGGAATATCTTTAATTCTGAATGTTTTACTATCTCCAGCTTTAGAACCATCATCAAGTGTAGCAGATACATTGATTTTTACTTCTGTTCCTGTAGATGGCTTCATGTTATATTTCCCGTTTCCAACTTTTTTTAATCCATTTGCATTTGCAGTTACCTTATTATCTGGCACACCAGCAAAAGAAATTGTCATTGGGTTATCTACTCCACGATATACTACATTCATCTTATCTGCAGAAATAGTTGCTGAGTTTGGACGTGGCACTACTACATAGTTTCCAACAATAGGAATTTCTAATGGCTTTCCATCTTCTAAGAATGTAAAGCTTCCCTCTACTTTATGTTCACCAACATTTCCTACATTGAAATCTAATTTAGCCGCACCTGAAGAGTCTACTGCTTTAGCAACATCGATTTCGGTTCCTTGAACAGTAAGTTTTGTAGGAGTAACATTAGCATACTTACCTAATACTACTTTTCCTTGAAACTTCTCTCCTGCAAAGAATGCTGACTTGTCAGCAAGTATAATTGCTTGATACTTTTTTAGCGAAACAGCTTCTGTAAGTGTATTTCCTAAGAATAAGTTGAACATATTAGCTTCTGTAACTTTAACATCATTTTGCATAGCTGTTAACTTTGTATAAGATGCAATAGCTGGGAAACCTTGGAAATGATAATCTAACCAATCTATTTTCTTCCCTTCTTTGTTTGTTACAGGACCAGTATTGAAACGCTTGTCAAAGCTTTCAATAGCCTTTTTGTATTTCACGTCAGTTCCTAAAACAGCTTTGATATCTGATTTGTATTTTTCAATTTCAGCCATCACAGCTTGCCCAGCCTTTGTAAGGCGATCACCTGTAAACCATTTTTCATCAAGAATATCAGTTTTGTCCATCGCTTCAAAAGGTAATTTACCTGTTTCTGTATCAGGAACATACCCACCATCTTTTAAAAGATCTGCTTTTAGTGTTTCAATGTATTTGAAAAATCTATCTGATATACGATTTACTTCTTGAGCTTTATTCGCAGGAACTGCGAATTCTTCCTTTTTCTCTTTTCCTTTTGTAATTAAATCGTCTAGTAATGCACCATTTGTTTCAGATGCCGCTATGTTAGACTCAGCAAACTTTGCTTCCATTAATCCAAAAGCTGATAATACTTCCTTAGACATATTCATAGCCATCATTGCGATGAATACCAAATACATCAGGTTAATCATTTTCTGCCTTGCAGATACTTTTCCTCCTGCCATTTCTAATTAGTTTTTTTGTTAATTTTTGTTGAATTAATTATTTAATTAACTACTAATTAGTTTTTGTTCATAGCAGATAACATTCCTCCATATACACCATTTAACGATGATAAGTTAGATGCTAATGATTGCATTTGCTCTTTAAGCTTCGCTGCATTTTCAACAGCTTCCTCGTTGATCGCCGCTTGACGATTAGCACTTTCCATTTGTACTTTGTAAAGACTATTTAAAGACTCCATTTGTGCTGCTGCTAATGACATTTCTTCACTGTACTTTTTAGTTGAAGCAATTGCGTCTACTGTAGGAGATATACTTTTTGCAGCTCCTTCAAAGTTACGAATACTATCTCCTAAGCTGCTCATTAATTCTCCGTCAATTCTTGCGTCTTTTAATAAGTTATCTAATTTCTTAGACAATAATCCTTCTGCATCAGTTGCTTCTTGCTTTTTAGCTTTAGCTTTTGCAGATCCTCCTGATAACTCAGGGTATACTAATGACCAATCTAGTTCGTCAGATTGTCTTTCAAATGCTGAATATGTGAATACTAGTGCTTCTACAATCATACCTAGTGTTAAAATCTCACTTCCGTAAGGCCAGTGTTGAATTTTAAATAATGCTCCTACAATTACAATTGCCGCTCCTAGTCCATATACCATGTTCGTTAGCGTAATCTTGCCATTCTTTGCCATAATAATCTAATTTTAGTTTAGTGTTTAGTTAATAAAATTTAAGTGTTTGGGTTTTCCGTGGTTTATTTTAGTATTTTGATTTTCTAATTTTTTACTGTTCCGATAACATCAGTTCCCATGTAGCTTTGTACAGTTCTGAAACCAATATAACTTCTTGCTGAATCTTTGTACTCAAAGTCTCTTGTACTTACTTGTAAGAAGTATTCAACATCTTTCCATGAACCTCCACGAATTACTTTACGATTGTTAAGTGAATCGTTTACGTTCGGGCTCATTGTAGACATGTATTCGTATGAACTTGGGTCATAAGATGACGCTGTCCACTCTGCTACATTTCCTGCCATGTTATATAAATTGAAGTCGTTAGGTTCAAATGCATCACCTTCTACTGTGTATAGTGCTTGGTCTGCTGCATAATTTCCTCTTAATGGCTTAAAGTTTGCCAAGAAACAACCTCTATCATTCATTGTGTAAGGTCCTCCCCAAGGATACGTTGCTCCTTCAAGTCCGCCTCTTGCTGCGTACTCCCATTCTGCTTCAGATGGTAATCTGAATTTGTTGATCCTGTGACGCTTCTTTTCTTTTCTGTAAATATTCTTTTTTAAAGTTCTCCACTCACAAAATGCCTTTGCTTGTTGCCATGTTACACCTACTACTGGATAATCATTGTATGCATCATGCCAGAAGTAATCGTTGTGCATTGGCTCGTTGTATGAATATTCGAAATCTCTAATCCACACTGTAGTATCTGGATAGATCTCTAGATTTTCTCTTTTGATAAAATCCGTACGCTTTTTCCCTTTGTGTTTTGCTGCAGCTTCAATATCCATCCATGTGTATTGGAATCTTACTTTTGTCCAATCGATTGTACGTTGTCCATTATATGATTCTGCTTCAGGAATTAACATAGAATCTAAAACCTCTGCATAGTACTCATCTGGAATTTCAGAATAATCCCAAATTAACTCTTCATCACGGTTTAGACGTCTACCTTCATAACCTGTATCACCTAAGCCTACATAGTTTTCAAGATTGTACTTTTCCCAAGCTGTTAAATCAGTTGTATCAGCATCCTTGAATGCAAACTTTGCGATACCATCTTCATTGGGATCAGTCTTACCTTCTTCATCTGCTAATATTGCTAGTCTTGTTCTCATTATTGAGTCACGAACCCAGTATACAAATTCACGATACTCGCTATTAGTAATTTCAGTTTCATCCATATAGAATGATGGAACTGTAACTGTTTTAGTTGGTGCGTTTTTAGTTTGAGCAATATCATCATCAGATTTACCCATGATAAAAGAACCACCAGGAACTAAAGTCATACCATAAGGTTTTTCTGGATGCCATTTTTTTCCTTTGACACCGATTAGCTCACCTCTGTCTTTAGAACCACAGCTACAAAGAAATGCTAAAACAGCTGTTAATACAACAATCTTTTTCATACGGAATTATTGAGGTTAATACGTTTTTTATAGATTTTAAGGGCGTAAACCTATTTATTTATTTTTAAAAAAACAATTTTTTATTCTAAAAACTAATGGTTTTAAATCGCTTTTTCTAAATATAATTTTAAGGTTTTCTTAACACACTTATTTAATTTATACTTTTTTTATACGCCATCCACCATCTTTCAGGGATAATTTGATTGCATGCATTCAAATAATCTTGGTGTGTGCAAGGTAATAACGTATGTCTTTTTAATTTATTATTCAAACTTGAAATAAATGGTATTTCTATCCACCATCTTTCAGTTTTATTACTCTTATAAAATACCATTTCTT
This sequence comes from Kordia sp., assembly GCF_022447245.1. Lineage (GTDB taxonomy): Bacteria > Bacteroidota > Bacteroidia > Flavobacteriales > Flavobacteriaceae > Kordia. Next base: position 8,892 of record NZ_JAKVBC010000034.1, read on the forward strand.
CTACGTCGTTTGGCACGATATACTTTAAATAGTCGTCTTTTGAGGCAAATGGATAATCTTTTACACGATAATTGACTCCTTCAATAAAATACCAAATCATTTGTGCGACTAACATAGCCGTAATTTCTTCATCTTTGGAATTGCGATACTCAAAAACACCAAATGAAGATACTTTATCACTGATTCCTGCATATCGACTAATGGCGCAAATTTCTTTTCCATCTAAGCCGTTTGGTGATGTATTTTGATTCCCACTTACTTCAGAAGCCTTTACAGCCGATAAATCAATTCCGACAATGTCTGCATCACGTGTAATTGGCTCAACGATACTTATATCATTAGAAACTTGCCCTAAACGGAACGCATCAAAGAAAAGTTTTTGCATTAAATCAATTTCTTCTTGCGCATTGAAATAGGTTTGGTATCCTATATTACTGTAATTGAATAGATTGTGCGGCTCTTCTGTGATGATTTTACCCATGTAAGATTGATTACTTACAGATTGTGTTACCGCACCAAAATCAAATTTACTATCTACATTTACAATATTCACCGTTTGCTCCAAATTGTCATACGCGCGATACATTGCGTACATTAAATCTTGGCTTCCTCCCAAAATAATAGGAATGATGTTTTTTTTGAGCAAAGGTTCCATGATACGCTTCAATGCTGCATACGTATCATCAACGGATTCTCCTTTTTGAAGATTTCCTAAGTCAACAAGTTTGTGACTCCAGTTTCCTGGAAAGAGACTGTACAGTGCTTTTCGAATTTCTAATAAATCTAAGCTTTCACCCAAATAATTGATATCACTTCGATTTTCAAGCACTGCTATGATTGCAAATTTTGCTTCAGTCACCGATTCAGGAATACCATTTTTGGACGTATGGATGTCTATTTGATTTCCAAAAGCCTGCTCCGACAACAATTCATTATGAGCCATCAATATATCATTGACGGGTGATAAAAATTCGAACTCCATTATTTTTTAGCTTTTGCTTTTGACTTAGCTTTTGCTTTTGTTTTCTTCTTTGGAGCTTTATCTTCAATCATTTTTTGAACTTCTTCTAAGGTCAATTTTGTAGCATCAACTGTTTTTGGAAGCTCAATTTTTATTTTTCCTTGAATGATATTGCTTCTTCCCCATCGTGCTTTTTCGACGCGAATTCCTTCTACTTCCCAATTGTGAATTACTTTTTCACGTTCTTTTTTCTTCTTGTCTTCAATGAGTTCTTCAATATCGGCTTGCGACAAATTATCGAAGTCATATTTTTTATTGACATTAATAAAGATTCCATTCCACTTTAAGAAAGGTCCAAAACGCCCAACTCCTTTGGTAACATCATGTCCTTCATATTGTGCGATTGGCGCATCTGCTTTTTCACGCGCATCAATTAATTCTTTTGCACGCTCCATTTCCACACTTAATGGATCTTCTCCTTTGTCTAAAGAGATGAATTTTTTACCAAATTTTACGTACGGACCATAACGACCGTTGTTTACCTCAACAGCTTGACCTTTGTATTCTCCAAGTGATTTTGGCAATTGAAATAAATCCATTGCTTCTTCAAAAGTGATGGTATTTAATTGCTGATCTGGACTCAAGCTTGCAAATTTCGGCTTTTCTTCATCGTCTACCGTTCCTACTTGAACCATTGGCCCAAATCTTCCTAAACGCACACTAACTTGCTTTCCAGTTTCAGGATCAACTCCTAAGATACGTTCTCCTGATTCACGTTCGGCATTTTCTTTTACATCTTCTACAGTTGGGTGAAAATCTGCATAGAAATCTTTCATCATTACTTTCCACTCTTCATTGCCAGAAGCAATATCGTCAAAGTTTTGCTCTACTTTCGCTGTAAAATTGTAGTCTAAAATTGAAGAGAAATTTTTCACCAAGAAATCATTTACAATCATTCCAATATCCGTTGGCACTAATTTCCCTTTATCAGAACCTACTTTTTCAGTCAGTTCCTTTTCTATGATTTTATCTGCTTTTAATGTGAGTTGTTCGTATTTACGCTCTACACCTTCTACAGAACCTTTTTCAATGTATCCTCTGTTTTGGATTGTAGAAATTGTTGGCGCATACGTTGACGGCCTTCCAATTCCTAACTCTTCTAATTGTTTTACAAGCGATGCTTCCGTAAATCGATATGGTGCTTTGGTATAACGCTGTGTTGCTGTTATAAATTCGTTTGTGAGTTGTTCACCTACAAATAATGCTGGCAACATTCCGTCTTGCTCTTCTTCCTCATCATCTTTTCCTTCTAAATATACTTTTAGGAAACCTTCGAATTTTAATACTTCACCATTTGCAGTGAAACGTTCCCCATGTGTATTGGCTTCTATTTTTGCATTGGTACGTTCAAGCTTTGCATCGCTCATTTGAGAAGCAACAGTACGTTTCCAGATAAGTTCATATAAACGTATTTGATCGTATTCTGCATCTACCGAATGATTCGCCATGTTTGTCGGACGAATAGCTTCGTGTGCTTCCTGTGCTCCTTTTGATTTACTTCTGTAATCTCTTGGATGACTATATTCTTCACCATAGGAACGAATGATTTCTTCCTGTGCTGCATTTTTTGCATCGTTGGAAAGGTTAACACTATCCGTTCTCATATAGGTAATTAAACCAGCTTCATATAAACGCTGTGCCAATGTCATCGTTTTACTTACGGAGAAATATAGCTTTCGCGATGCTTCTTGTTGTAGTGTTGATGTGGTAAATGGTGCTGCTGGTGATTTTTTTGCTGGCTTAGTTTCTAAGTTGGCAATTTTAAAATCGGCCCCAGCATTTTTGGCTAAGAAATCTTTGGCTTCTTGATGTGTTGGGAATGTTTTATTTAGTCTTGCTTTGAACTTTTTCCCTTTTGAATTTAAGAATTCAGCTGCGATTTTAAATGATGCTTGTGGTTTAAAGTCTTGAATGCTACGTTCACGCTCAACAATTAATCGTACCGAAACTGATTGAACACGTCCAGCAGACAATCCTCCTTTTACTTTTCTCCAAAGTACAGGTGACAATTCGTATCCTACCAATCTATCTAATATCCTACGTGCTTGTTGTGCGTTTACAAGATTGTAGTCAATATCTCTTGGGTTTTCAATTGCCTTTAAGATTGCTGATTTGGTAATTTCATGAAAAACGATTCGCTTTGTACGTTCTGGATCTAATTTTAATGTTTCCGCTAAATGCCATGCAATTGCTTCTCCTTCACGATCCTCATCACTAGCGAGCCATACAACTTCTGCTTTTTTTGCTAAGTCTTTTAATTTTTTTACTACTGTTTTTTTGTCGTCAGAGACAATATATTCAGGTTCAAAATCGCCATCAACATTTACACCTAATTCTTTGGAAGGTAAGTCTGCAATGTGACCAAAACTTGATTCTACTTTGTAATCTTTTCCAAGAAATTTTTCAATTGTTTTTGCCTTTGCAGGTGACTCAACAATTACCAGATTCTTTGCCATATATTATTTTTTCAGAGTACAAAAGTATGTAGATTTTTAAAAATGGGCACATTTTTTTGCATTTACGATTTTTTTGCGTCTGTATTTTTTCATTTTTTACAGATTTAAAAATCATATTTCACACCTATGGTAAATGCGCCTGACTTCCTAGCTCCGAGATAATTTATATATGGTGAAAATTCATATTTAAAAACCAGTCCAACCTTTTTATAATACAAGGTAGAAAACAATCCGTAATTGATTTTTCGATCAAAGAAGTTGATGTTATCCCTACCAAAAACCTCATTATTTGGCGAATAGAATTCGTATCCAAGATATCCGCCAGCTTCTACACCAAAGTTTCCAAAACGCCTTTCAAGACCAGAATACACATTCATACTTAGTTCTCCTCTATTAAAACTGATAGAATCATTTTTGAGACGAAGATTTCTGAATTGCAAAGAAGCTCCATAATTAAAGGTGTACTTCTTTTTTAGTTTTTCTTTAACGGTATAAGAAAGTTCAAAAATATAAGAACCTATAAAATCATAATCATTTTTATTTACAAAACCATTGAAGCCAACCATGAGGTCAAGATTGTCATACATTTTTTCTGCTTTTTTAGATTTACGACGTTTTTTACGTTTCTTTTTGAGCATTTCTGGAGTTATCAATTCCCAAGAAGCTAGTTTCAATCCTGCCGCATTGAGTTGGCAATCTTCTTCTCCATCAGTAAAAGTCATGCTTGCTGTAATGCTCAATGAATGTTTGGTCTTAGATTTTGTAATCCTATTTCCGTCAAAAGCATTGGTATTGTTTGAAACCAACACATTATTTTTTCCATTCATGAATCGTGAATGATTTCCAGTCTGTGTTTTCACTACACCTTTTCTCTCTCTTTGTGAGTTTTTAGTAGTTTGCTGCTGTTTTTTTGTTTCTGACATTACAACAGAAGTGTTTGTTTCTGCTTGACTATCATCATTCACGACTTCATTTGATTGTGAATTTGAATCTGGACTTAAGGTTGAGCTCAAGGTTGAATTTGAAATTATTTCGTTATTAGTATTTGTATTTTTCTTTGAAACTTCTGTGGTTTCTACATCAGCTACTTTATGAACACCAATATAAATTCCTAACGAGCATAACAATGTAAATAAGAGTATATATATAAGGAGTCTTTTGCGTTTTTTACGCATCATTTTTTGCTGCACCATTTGCCAACCATCTGGAGAAGGTTGTACAGTACGATCTGAAAGCGCTGTTTTAGTTAATGCATCTATGAAATCAAAATCTTCCATTGGCTTTTTTTATGGTTTGCAATTGTTCTTTTAATAGTTTTCGCGCTCTGAATAAGCGTGTCTTCGATGTAGTTTCTGGTATTTTTAATAGATCTGCAATTTCCTTATGCGAATATCCTTCTATTGCATACAAATTGAATACTAGTTTAAACTCCAACGGAAGTTGCTCTATGAGTCGCTGAATTTCCGAAACTTCATTTACAGGTTCTTGATAGGTTTTTTGTCGCTCTAGAATAATTTCACTTTGGGAAACTATTACAAACTTCTTCTTGCGAAGAAACGATAGACTTTCTCGAATCATGATTTTACGAATCCAACCTTCAAAACTTCCTTTGTTTTTATATTTTTTTACATTAAAAAATACTTTTACAAAACCATTATTCATAGCTTCTTCTGCCAAGGTTTTATCGGAAATAAAGTTTTGACACGCCGCTAGCATTTTAGGTGCAAAGGCATCATAAACTGCTTTTTGTGCGAGTTCATCACCTTTGATTAATGCTTTTATATTATATGCTTCTGCGTTTGTGTTTTCCAAAAACGTTTGCCCTATTTGGTTGTTTTGTATTTGAATTATTTTTAACAAGTTGTCGATATAATTGTAATCGGAATGATAAAAAATTCGTTTGCTACTCCATAATTCACACGTACATAGATCGTTTGCTCTTGCGATGTGTTTTGATACGATGTTTGTGAAAGCGGATTGGTTTCTGCATCTGCATCTAATTGTGTTTCATAGAATGCAATACTATCTTCATCGGTCAATGCTTCTAAATCTTCAATTTGTAAAATACAAGGTATATAATTTTCAAAGATAAATTCAGATATTTCAGAACCATCAATTCCTTCGCATTCCGAAAATATAAGTTGCGCACAATAGTTTTCTTCTTCACATTCTTTTGTCAAGGTAAAACTTACATCTTGATTTGTGAAGCGCATCATTTCATCTGAAAGGATTTCTGTTTTCCAATCAAAATTCCAATCATCAGCAGTCATTCCTTGCTCCTCAAAAGTAATATTTGTGTGCAATTCGTCTTCTATAAAATAAACAATCCAAGTTCCTACATGAAGCTCTCCATTATTGTAAAATTGAAACGTTCCGTCATCTGCTACATCAAACACTGCATTTCCATACATATCTTCATCTTCATCATCGTGACTTACAATCCATACACATTCTTGCAATAGTTGGCTACATTGCCCTGCGATTTGATCTTGCTGCGCTGCTATACAATCGTCAATTGCTTGTTTTAATTCGTCTTTATTTTGAATTAAGAATTCTTCTCCGCTTTCTAAAATACTTTGAATTGGAAAATTGATTCCGATACTATTTCCATCTGAAATATTTTCAAGAATAAAAGTAAAATTAGCATCACTTGAAACTACATATTCGTTTACAACCATTAAGTCTGTATCAAATTCGAGCATTGTAAAAGAGTATAAAAACTTTATACAGGTGATTTCATGTTCATCTTCGGTTTCAGCTACACGTTCAATCAAACTAAATAATTCTGATTCTTTCTGAATGACATTTTCCAGTGCTACTGTTCCTACTTCTTCATTATCATCTAAATCAGAACATGAAAATGCAAAGAGTCCGACACATATAAGCATTAGTATTTTTAAAAATTGTTTTTTCATAATCAGGTTTTGTTAATGTTTCTACAGATATAGACGCGTATGTTTTTGAAAAGGTTCCCGATGTTTAGTTTTTTTAATTTAAATCAGCAGCATACACAGACCAATCTTGTAGACCTTGCCCAAGCATATCACCATAAATGACATACATTTTATCTCCTACGATGCACATTTCTTCTATAGCTTCTAATCCGCTAGCATTTGTTAAGTTATGCTGCAACTCTTGATACGTATTATCTAACGTATCAAAAACTCCTATATGACTTTCTCTCTCTGTAATACCTAGGACAGTATTTCCTGTAAACGTAATGCCTGCAACATAAATTAAGTTTTGATACGCTTTTACATAAGACACGTTCATATTTTGACTCATTTGCAAGGTTTGCACATTACTTGGATCATCTAAAGGAATGATATAAATAGTGTTCTGCGCTGGTTGTACTGCCGGATAATCTGTAACTCCTCCAAATACATATAAAACATTATTTACAATGATAGCATCTGCTCCATAACGCGCTTCTGGCAAACTTGCAAATTCGTTATAGGTTTGCGTAGCTACATTAGACTTATATATTCTAGCTGGATCTACAAGATGATTACCTCCTACAACATAAATATCATCGCCTTGTGTTGCCGTACCATATACAATCGGCGCTCCTAGATTTGAAATTTGCGAGTTGGTTAGTTAGGAGGTTGGTACGGTAGAAAAATTAGAATTATATAATGAAATCTTTTGTGTATTTACAAGCGCAAGTTGATTTGCTATTACATGTAATTTTGAATATGTAAAGTTGTAATTATTAACTATCTGTTCGGTTTGCAATCCACTTTCTAAATCTACTTTTAAAACACGTTGCGCTTGCCCATCATAATAACCTCTGTGCGCGATATAAATACCATCTTCGCTATTTGTTCCAATCATTCCTGTTCCAAAAACTTGCAATGATGCATTTACTGTAAACACTTCTGTAAATTGAAGCGATGTGCTTTCTGTAGACATATAGTATTGTGCTGTTTTGGGAACGAGCGTCACATGCAGTTCTGTCTCATTTCCCACTTCAATAACACCTGTAACCGAACCATTCTCCTGAATTTCACAATTCATTCCAGTATTCGCCGAGAATTGCGTAGCTCTTCCCAATTCAAAGGAATACATATAACTATTAGGAGCCACATAATAATCCTGTTTTGCATCATCAACAGTAGTAGCATCATATTTTATTTCATGACCTTTTCTCCATTATACAGTAGTATCCGTAAAAACAAATTCATCATCCACTATATTAAAATTTGAAGAAATATTGAGCGTGTCTTGCTCATTTTGCAATGTTGCTTGACTAATTCGCCATACTTTTTCAGAATTGCCTGCTAATAATTGAATATTAGCTTCACGTAATCCTTCAAGCGAAGATTTATTAATAATAGTTCCATTGTTATCATCGGATGCACAGGAAACTATACAAATTACAATCTAGCACATAAATATTTTTTTCATAGTAACTTTTTAATTGGTTTCTATCAACATAGACGCCCTCATTTTAAAAAAGGTTCCCAAAAAATAAAAAAAGCCTATTTTCAAATAGGCTTCTTCGTTATACAGGGTGTAAAGTTGTAATAGTAAAGTGATTATTGAATTGTAAATTCACTAATCAATTCAATTCCCGTATTTGTGTAGTTATATTGAGTCAACGTATTGTCTCCAATTTTCAATAATTTATCTTCCATTGGAATAACATCATACGCATCATTTGTGCTAAAGTTTTGTATTAATTGCAAGTTAGAAATATCTGATTTATTAAACACTTTTAATCCTGATGCACCATCACAAATAAACAATCTATCTCCTTTGATTCCCAATCCATACGGTTCATCCATAATGTATGTTTCTGCCAATTGCGGATTATGAATATCCGAAATATCAATAATTTCCAATCTACTCTCTAGCATTTGTATTTCTCCATCCATACAACTCGCGCCTGCACGAAGTGTGACATACGCATAATTACCATCAACTACTACAGGATCACAGAATTTAGCATGATCAAAATCTGATATATATATTGGCAAGCTTGCTTGGGTAATATCGTAAATATACATTCCTGTACGTGTTCCAATGAATAGTTTATCATCTTGATGAAAAATAGTTTCTGCTTGCCAAGTCACATACTCTTCATTTACTTTTACAGGTGTTTGTAAATTTTGAATGTCAAACACATTAATTTTATAATTATCTACCACATACAAATGATCTTCTACAATTTTAAATCGAGCCAATGATCCACCTGAACCTGTATTTCCTCCTCCATCAGATGTTTCTAAAGCTACAACATCATTATCTATTATTTCTCTGCGTTCGACAGCAATATCCCAACCGATAATAATATCTTCTTCGTAATTATAATTCTCCCAATCAAAGAAAGAAACATCTTGTGGATATTCAGCTTGTTGCGGATTTTCAATAACATCCTCCACGCGTCCTATCAGTTGTATATCATTGATCTGGCTAATATCAAAAACCACTAAATCTTTCCCACTATCTGCATACAAATAATTTCCTTTTACTGACACATCTCTGTTCAATGGAATTTTTAAGAAGTTAACAATTGTTGGTTGCAATGGGTTTCTGTTATCAATGACATGCACTCCTTTATCTACATCATTCACAAAAATAAACTGTTGATATGCATAAATTTTCCCAGATGTTACAATACTTTGAGCAGGTAATATTTCCACAGAAGCACGCAATTCTGTAGTGCTAATGGTAATTGGCGTCGCTACATTTACATATTCATAATCTTTATCATCTGAACAAGACATAAAAAGGCAAGTCACTACAAATAACAATAGGTAATTAATTTTCATGGTGAAGTCGTTTTTTGATTCGTTTATACAGCAGATACAAACATCTAAAAAAGGTTGCGTTGAAAAAGTAGGTATTTAACATGTCATTATGTCACTATCTTTGAAATAATTCTATCTTTGTACCTTATTTGATAAAGAATTCACCGTTCAGAATATATTTATATGGAGAAGATTATTGACGAAAGCAAACAAGGAGAAAGTATTGTTTTAGCACAAGATCCAAAGAACACACGAAAACTATATATTGAAAGTTATGGCTGTCAGATGAATTTTTCTGATAGCGAAATTGTAGCCTCTATTTTAGCAAAAGAAGGTTTTAACACTACCAATCGCTTGGAAGAAGCTGATTTAGTTTTAGTAAATACCTGTTCTATTAGAGACAAGGCAGAACAAACTGTACGCAAACGTCTAGAAAAATACAATGCCGTTAAGAAAAACAATCCAAAAATGAAAGTTGGTGTGTTAGGATGCATGGCAGAACGTTTGAAAAGCAAGTTTTTAGAAGAAGAAAAAATTGTAGACATGGTCGTTGGACCAGATGCATATAAAGATTTACCAAACCTTGTACAAGAAATTGATGAAGGACGCAATGCGGTGAATGTGATTCTTTCAAAAGAAGAAACATATGGCGATATTTCACCTGTGCGTTTAAACACAAACGGAATTAACGCATTGGTATCTATTACAAGAGGTTGCGACAATATGTGTACGTTTTGTGTGGTTCCTTTTACACGTGGACGTGAACGCAGCCGTGATCCGCAATCTATTTTAGAAGAAATTCAAGAATTGGTTGATAAAAACTATAAAGAAGTAACGCTTCTTGGTCAAAACGTAGACAGCTATTTATGGTATGGCGGTGGTGTGAAAAAAGATTTTGAGAAAGCTTCAGAAATGCAAAAAGCAACTGCTGTCGATTTTGCAAAATTGCTTGATATGGTTGCCACAAAATTTCCAAAATTACGTCTTCGTTTCTCAACATCCAATCCACAAGACATGCACGAAAATGTATTGCGTGTAATGGCAAAACATCAGAATATTTGCAATTATATTCACTTGCCAGTACAAAGTGGAAGTGATCGTATTTTAACAGAAATGAATCGATTGCATACACGTGAAGAATATTTTAGACTGATTGATAAGATTCGTGAAATTATTCCTGAGTGCGGAATTTCCCAAGATATGATTGCTGGTTTCCCAACAGAAACTGAAGAAGATCATCAAGATACCTTATCCTTAATGCGCTATGTAAAATATGATTTTGGATATATGTTTGCCTATTCAGAACGACCAGGAACGATGGCTGCCAGAAAAATGGAAGACGATGTGCCTGAACCTGTAAAGAAGCGTAGGCTTGCAGAAATTATTGCGTTACAATTAGAACATAGTGCTTACAGAACAAAGGCACAACTTAATAAAATAAAAGAAGTACTTATTGAAGGAACTTCTAAAAAATCAGATGCACATTGGAAAGGAAGAACTTCTGAAAATACAGTGGTAGTGTTCCCAAAAGAAGACTACAAGCCAGGTGATTTTGTCAATGTAAAAATAATCGATTGTACTTCAGCAACCCTAATTGGTGAACCTATCGAACTCTCTGAGAACAATTAACAACAAGTGTGTTTTGCTCCAACCGAAAAAAAATAAATAGATGAAAAAAACTTTTTTAATAACATCCGCATTTTTAGCGTTTTTCTGCCTTTCTTGTAATGATGAAATTTTAGACCCAAGTATTGTTATTGAACAACCTGCTAACAACGGAGGAAATAACGGTGGCGGAAACAATGGCGGTGGAAATAATGGAGGAAACAACGGTGGCGGAAATAATGGAACGGCGCTTTCTACCTATTCACTAGACACCACTTCAAACGTACCCATTTTTGGTGAAATTATCGTCAACACTGACTTTATTGTCAACAGCGGCATTGTAGTTTCTGCAAACATTCAGGCTACTGTTTTAGGCGCAACCAACAATTCTGTAAGTACCATTACTAGAGATGGAAACGGAAGAGTGATACAAACTGAATCTATGGATGGCGGAAACGTTACCAACAGAACAACAGTTACTTATACTGGCGACAATATCACACAAATAGTTTATGATGATTTAGGTGATAACACCGAAAATTACACCTATACATTTGCATACAGCGGTACAATTGTAACACGTACAGATGCTGCAAACAATCAATCAGCTGTATTTACATTTGACTCCAATAGCCAGTTAATCTCTAAAGAATCATTTACTGGAACTACTAGCACACAAATTGAAGTATTAACCTATTCCAATGGAAATTGCACAAGTTCAACGGTAAGTGGCGCCAATACAGGGAATAATGTTTTTGTATACGATTCGTTTACAAACCCATTAAAATCTGTATTCAACGATCAATTCTTACTTACCATGTTTGATAGCGAGAATGACAGTGAAGTTGGAAGCGTTTTAGCAACATTTTATGCCTCTAACAACTGGAGAAGAATTGAAACGAATGACGGAAATGTAGATTTCAATGTAACCTACAATGCCAATAACGACATTACTAGCAGAGATGGAAATTTTAATCTTGGAGATGGCGTTGTAATTACACAATCAGAAGCATTTCAATACCAATAAATAGTATAGAAAAACAATGAAATCAGCCATAGTTACCAACCTAAATACAAGTATTGGTCAATTTCATAAATATGACAGAAATTATTAAACACTAAAACCGATGAAAAGAATAATTTTACTGACAACAACCGTATTAGCTTTTTGCTGTTTTTCCTGCGACAATGAACCGTATGAAGGAGAGATTTTTATAGAACAACCATCAGTAGGAACACCAACAGATCCTAATCCTGACCCAGATCCTGATCCTGTGGATCCCAATCCACCAGCAAGCGGTTCTTTACAACTAGCTGATTACGATTATATCAAAACATTTTCTTCAGGAACTGGAGATGATACTACATTTATAACGGACTTTGTGATTAATGCAAACAATCAATTTTTATCACAAAATACTATGTTTACCTTTTTAGGTATCACTGTGAATGGTGCTGGGAATGTTATTAGAGATGAATTTAGTAGAGTAACTGAAGTCCGAACTTCTGTAGATGGTACACTTATCAACAGAACTACAGTAACATACAATCTGGATAAAATAACGGATATTGTCTATGAAGATTTACAAGATGCATCTGAAAATTTTACTTTTTCATTTATACATTTAAACAACGAAGTCATACGTACCAAAGAAGGAACTAACTTATCTACCAAATTTACTTTTGATGAAAACACAAGCAGACTCATTAAAAGAGAAACAATGGAAAATGGTACCGTGGTTAAAACAGAAAATATTTCGTACGACAGTAATAGCAATTTAACATCGTCTGTTATTACAGGACAAGATGCAAATACATACTCCTACATGTATGATAGCAATACCAATCCGTTGCGCAACTCATTAAATGACCTGTATTTGTTCTCCATTCTAAATGATGAGTACGACGATCAATATGAGCATTGGCAAGCTATTATTCATAGCACTAACAATGTTACCAGTGTCACTACGCAACAAGGAAGTTCCACATTAGACATTCAATATGATGCTAGCGACAGAATTTTAAGCAGAAATGGAACTATTTTCAGTTCAATTCCAAGTATACCTGACGGCACAACCATCACCATTGACGAAACATTTCAATACACAAACTAAAAAAAGAACCAAAAACAAATGGAATCCATACAAGCGATCAAACAACGTTTCGGTATCATTGGAAACAATGCAGGGCTTAATCGTGCTATAGAAAAAGCCATGCAAGTTGCACCAACTGATATTTCTGTGTTGGTCACTGGTGAAAGTGGAGTTGGAAAGGAAAGTATTCCTAAAATAATTCATTCGCTTTCTCACAGAAAACACGGAAAATATATTGCCGTAAACTGCGGTGCTATTCCAGAAGGAACAATTGATAGCGAATTATTTGGTCATGAAAAAGGAGCTTTTACGGGTGCTACACAAACCCGAAGTGGATATTTTGAAGTGGCTGATAACGGAACAATCTTTTTAGATGAAGTTGGAGAATTACCATTAACGACACAAGTACGATTGTTGAGAGTCTTGGAAAATGGTGAATTCATCAAAGTTGGTTCGTCCAAAGTACAAAAAACCAATGTACGTATCGTAGCAGCTACGAATGTAAACATGTTTGAAGCCATCAAAAAAGGTAAATTCAGAGAAGATTTATACTATCGTTTAAGCACTGTTGAAATTCTTCTTCCTCCTTTACGTGCCCGAAAAGACGATATTCACTTATTGTTTAGAAAGTTTGCTTCTGATTTTGCCATGAAGTACAAAATGCCTTCCATTCGTTTGAACGAAGAAGCTACGGATATGTTGACAAAATATCGATGGAACGGAAATATTCGTCAATTGCGAAATGTTGCGGAGCAGATTTCTGTATTGGAAGAAAACCGATCTATCACACCAGATACTTTACGTCAATATTTACCAAATACTTCAGGGAACTTGCCTGCGGTAATTGAACATGAAAAAAGTGAAAGCGACTTTAGTTCGGAACGTGAAATTCTGTATAAGGTGCTTTTTGATATGAAAAGTGATTTAAACGATTTAAAGAAACTTACCATGGAACTCATGCAAAATGGTGTTTCTCAAAAAGTCAAAGAAGAAAATGAAAGTCTTATTCAGAAAATATATGGTGACGATGAAAATGAGGAAATTTTCCACGAAGAAGAAACCACTACTGCTCCCGTAAAATTATTGTCCATTCCACCAGAAGTGACTGTAATTCCTGAAACCGATAAATATCATTTTGCAGAAGAAGTGGAAGAAGAAGAAACACTTTCGCTGCATGATAAAGAATTAGAATTGATCAAAAAAGCCTTAGAGCGCAACAAAGGAAAACGAAAAGCTGCTGCTAAAGAACTTGGTATCTCTGAACGAACGCTCTATAGAAAAATCAAACAATTTGATTTGTAATTTTAAGAAAACACACAAATGAAAAAGATAAAAATCATCATCACAACACTCGTCATTGCTATATCAATGGTAAGTTGTGGAATTTATAATTTTACCGGAACAGGTGATTTGAATGCCAAAACCTATCAAGTCAACTTTTTCCAAAACAATGCGCCAATTGTAGAGCCTGGACTCAGCAGAGACTTTACCTTATCATTACAAGATTTTATCCAGAATCAAACGAGCTTAGACCTCGTACGATCTAATGGAGACTTAGTGTACGAAGGTGAAATTGTAGAATATCGTGTATCGCCAATGAGTGCTACGGCAAACAATACGGCTGCTCAAAACCGTTTAACCATTGGTGTACAAGTTCGTTTTACACATAAAAACAGACCTGAAGACGACTTTGACAAACGTTTCTCGTTCTTTTTTGATTATCCGGCAACAACACAATTGCCATCCGTACAAGCAACAGCATTTCAAGAAATTTTTGAACGTTTAAACCTAGATATATTCAACGCAAGTTTAGCAAAATGGTAATATGAACATTTCTGATTTTACATATATATTACAAAACCCTGTACATATCAATGCTTCACAAACAGAAGCCATTGCTGCAATTACAAAAGAGTTTCCATACTTTCAGGCAGCGCGTGTCGTGCATTTAAAAGGGTTAAAAAATCAGGATAGTTTTCAGTACAACCAACATTTAAAAATTACAGCTGCGTATACTACCGATCGTAGTATTTTATTTGATTTCATTACTTCCAAAACCTTTGAACAACACGGAATTTCCAACAGTGTCAAAGAAATTCACAACAACACCAACGAAATAGAAGTAGACGTTGAAGAAGTAAAAGTAGATCGTAATCTTCGTATGGAAGAAGCCATTAAAACGAAGATTCAGGAAGCAAATGCCATTCTCGACCCAGAACTCTTTCAACCAAAAGAAACACAAATTCCGATCACACTTGCGGCTGAAGTTGAAGATACTTCCGAAGCTGAAAGAGAAATTGAGATAGATATTGAAAATGAAGTTGAGACCGACGTAAATACAGAAACTAAGGTTGAGACAGAAAAAGTGACTTCTAAGGAAAAGGAGAAACAGAAAAAGAAAGACAAAAAGGACAAGAAAAAGAAGAAGTTCAAAGAAAAGAAAGCTACTGAAGCAATAAAAGAACCTATAAAAGTAACTTCAGAAACTCCAGAAGAAACATTACAGTTAGGAAAACCATTAGCATTCAACAAAGCAGAAAAACATTCCTTTGCAGAATGGCTTCAATTAACCAATTTACAACCTATTGACCGTTCTAATGAAAGTCTTCAAGAGCCTAAAGAAGAAGTTACACCAGAAGAAAAAACGAAAGAAGAGCAAGTTAAAACTTCACCAATAGCAGAAGAAAAACAAAAAAGATTTGATCTGATAGACAGGTTTATAGACACAAATCCGAAGATAAAACCTAAGCCAGCACTAGAAAAAACAATCAACCTTGCCAACGAAGTAAACGTTGATCAATCAATGTTGATGACCGAAACTTTGGCGAAAGTATATTTGGAACAAAAGAAATATAGAAAAGCAATTAAAGCTTATAACATTTTAATTTTGAAATATCCAGAAAAAAGTGGTTTCTTTGCAGACCAAATTCGAGCAATAAAAAAATTACAACAAAATAATTAATATACAATGAGTTCAACTTATTACATTTTTATAGTCTTAATCCTTATTGTAGCATTTTTATTAATGCTAGTAATAATGGTACAGAATCCAAAAGGTGGTGGATTATCTTCTTCTTTTGGTGGTGGCGGAAACCAACAAATTGGTGGTGTGCAGAAAACAACAGACTTTTTAGATAAGAGTACTTGGGCATTAGGAACCATATTGATTGTATTAATCTTAATCACAAACTTTACAAACCTAAGCGCAACAGGACAACAATCAAAAGTTTCTGGAGATAGTATCCAGACAACACAACCAGTGGATACAAACACTAATTCTACAGACGATACTACGACAAACGAAAACAATGGAGGTAAGTAGAAACTCTTTGTAAAAAACATACATAAAATGCCAGCTTGTCAGAAGTTGGCATTTTTTTATTTCAATTTGTCAGTATTCTTCCAATGGCACAATTTCTGACTTATAGGATTACGTAAATAATCAAACAATTAAAAAATTAAATATTCAATAAAATGAGCAAAGTTAATATCAAACCACTAGCAGATAGAGTTTTGAATGCCCCATTGCCAGCAGAAACTAAGACTGCTTCAGGGCTTTACATTCCAGATTCAGCACAAGAAAAGCAACAAAGAGGAACTGTTGTTGCTGTTGGTTCAGGTAAAAAAGACGAACCGTTAACGGTAAAAGTTGGAGACACTGTGCTTTATGGAAAATTCTCTGGAACTGAAATTAAATTCGAAGGTGCAGATTACATCATCATGAGAGAAGATGACATTTTAGCAATTATTTAATCAAAAGAATAACAAACTAAGCGAAAGGCGAAAGCCAGTAGCAAACAATTAAAAAATCATGGCAAAAGATATAAAATTTGATATTGAAGCACGCGACGGACTCAAACGTGGTGTGGATGCTTTAGCAAATGCAGTAAAAGTAACTTTAGGACCTAAAGGAAGAAATGTAATCATCAGCAAATCATTTGGTGCACCATCAGTAACAAAGGATGGAGTTTCTGTAGCAAAAGAAATTGAGCTAGAAGATGCGTTAGAAAATATGGGAGCTCAAATGGTAAAAGAAGTAGCTTCTAGAACAAATGATTTAGCCGGAGACGGAACAACTACTGCAACAGTATTGGCACAAGCAATCGTAAAAGAAGGATTGAAAAATGTTGCTGCGGGAGCAAATCCGATGGATTTAAAAAGAGGAATTGACAAAGCAGTAACTGCAATTGTTGAAGACTTAAATAAGCAAGCAAAAAAAGTTGGGGACTCTTCTGAAAAAATAAAACAAATTGCTTCTATCTCTGCAAACAATGACGATGTAGTTGGTGATTTAATCGCACAAGCTTTTGGAAAAGTTGGTAAAGAAGGTGTAATTACTGTAGAAGAAGCAAAAGGAACAGATACGTATGTTGACGTTGTAGAAGGAATGCAATTTGACAGAGGATATTTATCTCCATACTTTGTAACAAACTCTGAAAAAATGGAAGCTGAATTAGAGAGTCCTTTTATCTTATTATTTGATAAGAAAATCTCTTCTATGAAAGACTTAATGCCAGTTTTAGAGCCAGTAGCACAAACTGGAAAGCCTTTATTAATTATTGCAGAAGACGTTGATGGTGAAGCATTAGCAACATTAGTAGTAAACAAATTAAGAGGAGCCTTAAAAATTGCTGCGGTAAAAGCACCAGGTTTTGGTGACCGTAGAAAAGCAATGTTAGAAGATATTGCCATCTTAACTGGTGGAACTGTAATTTCTGAAGAAAGAGGATTCACTTTAGAAAACGCTACAATCGAAATGTTAGGTACTGCCGAAAAAATCACAATTGACAAAGACAATACTACGATTGTAAATGGCGCTGGTGATGCAGGAATGATTGAAACACGTGTTGGACAAATCAAAGCACAAATTGAATCAACTACTTCTGATTACGATAAAGAAAAATTACAAGAGCGTTTAGCTAAATTAGCTGGTGGAGTTGCAGTATTATATGTTGGAGCTGCTTCTGAAGTTGAAATGAAAGAGAAAAAAGACCGAGTTGATGATGCATTACACGCAACAAGAGCTGCTGTTGAAGAAGGAATTGTTGCTGGTGGTGGAGTTGCCTTAGTTCGTGCAAAAAGTGTTTTAGAAAGTATTACTACTGACAACTTGGACGAAGTAACTGGTATCAAAATCATTGCACGTGCAATTGAAGAACCATTACGAACAATTGTTTCTAACGCTGGTGGCGAAGGAAGTGTTGTCGTTTCAAAAGTAATGGAAGGTGAAAAAGACTTTGGTTACAATGCAAAAACAGATGAGTATGTAGACATGCTTAAAGCTGGAATCATTGATCCAAAGAAAGTAACACGTATTGCTTTAGAAAATGCCGCATCTGTATCAGGAATGATCTTAACTACAGAATGTGCATTGATTGACATCAAAGAAGATGCTCCTGCAGGAGGTGGAATGCCACCAATGGGCGGAGGAATGCCAGGAATGATGTAATCATCACACAGAATATTAAAACACAAAACCTCTCAAATCATTGTATTTGAGAGGTTTTTCGTTTAAAACAAGTATTGGTATTCTTTTTGTGGCGTTTTTTCCAAACATTAACACCAACATTACTATGAAAAAAAACTACCTTTTACTTTTTCTCATTACCATCATTTCTTTACCGAGTGCAACCGCACAAAAGCAAAAACAAGTTGAAAACGAATACGCAGCGTATTTTACATTACCTAGAGAAAGCCTATATCTACATTTAAACAAAACCAGTTATTTTACAGGAGAAGAAATTTGGTTCAAAGGCTATGCATGTGACCAAAAAAACCAGCTTTCATCAAAGGCAACAACCAATATCAATGTTGGTGTGTATGATGCTCAAGGAAATCAAATCAAAAAAGCACTCTTTGAAGCTAAAGATGGTGTTTTGCAAGGAAACTTTACCATCGATTCTACCTTTACTGCTGGTAGGTATTATGTAAAAGCAGCAACCAATTGGATGAAAAACTTCAAGGAAGACAATGCTTTTATCCAAAAAATTGAAATCATTACTGACCAAAGCATCAAAGAAAAAAAAGTCACCAAAGAAGCCAGTTTCGATTTTCAATTCTTACCCGAAGGAGGCCATATTGTTGCTAATACGACAAGCAATATTGGATTTAAAGTCATCGACGATCATGGAAAAGGCGTTTCTGCTTCAGGAATTGTCTATGACGAACAAAAAAAGCAAGTTGCTTCCTTTGAAAGTAACACACTTGGTATGGGGAAATTTTTACTACAACCTAAAAAAGACACGCAATACATCGCTGAAATTACGCTTGAAAACGGAACTATCATTACGAAAGAATTGCCCAAAGCAACCTCGAAAGGAATTTCACTGATCTTACAAAGTCTCTCAGAAGGACAAATCATCCTTGATTTTAGCACAAATGAAGAAACACTTCAAAACAATCCATTTAAAGTATACAAAGTCCTAATACATCAAAATGGAAAACTAAAAACTGCTGCTTTAAAATTTGATAGCACCAAAAAAGCAGTTCGTATTCCAAAAAGTGAACTATTCAAAGGAGTTAATACCATTACTGTATTTGACGATAAGCAACATCCTATTTTAGAGCGTTTATTCTTTAACGAAAAAGCTATCAAACAAGCAAATATTAAGGTTTCAAAGCTCAATACAATAAATGACTCTATTCTACTTTCTGTGAAAGAACTAAAACTAGGAAAAAATGCCAATGTGAGTATTTCTATTTTGCCAGAAACTACTGAAAGTTACAATCCTACACACAACATTCTGTCAAATTTCTACCTAAAACCGCATGTAAAAGGCTTTGTGGAAAATCCGCAATACTACTTTCATAAAATGGACAGAAAGAAAAAATACGAATTGGATATTTTACTACTCACACAAGGTTGGAGTCGTTATGACTGGAAAGATATTTTCAATTCAAAACCAAATGCATTGCATCCTTTTGAAAACGGAATCACCATTTCTGGACGCGTAAACAAACCTGCTTCTGGTGTAAAACGCATCTTCCTACACACTACAAAAAATCATAATGGAAAATTCATCGATCTAGATGAAAATCAAAAATTTACACTCACAGGTTTGTTTTTGGAAGAAGAGGAAGAAGTCCGGTTTTCATATATCAATACAAAAGGAACCTTCAAAAAGCCAAGCATGTATCTGCGTTTTTTAGTCACTGACAAAGAAGACAAAATCTCAGAAGTTTATTTGAATGAAACAAAAAACATCACAACAACAGCAGCAGACTTTTCTATTCCGAAAGACTTCCTTTCTGAAAAAGTAGAAGCTCTTGATGCAGTAGTATTAGAAGCCGAAAACTCAAGATTGGCCTATGAAGATCCGTTTATGGAAAGTCCTGAAGTAACTGACATTACCGAGCAAGATTATTACAATCACTACAACGTAGTGCAATTTCTTCTTTTTAATGGTTTTGATGCCTCACAAGCTGGCGGAGCTGTAACGATTCGACATAGATCCACAAGAAGAGGAATTCCTAAAGTATTTTTCAACAATAGACTAATTCGCGATCCAGAAATGCGAATTTTATACAATCTTTCATTGGCTAATATTGAACGCATTGTAGTTGATAGATTTAGCTATATTCCTATTAATGGAGGACATGCAAATGGAATCATAAAAATTTATACCCGTGAAGAACCTTTATTCAAGCATGGCGCTAATGACATTGTATATTTATCAACTAAAACAACTAAGGCTTTCACCACTGGAAAAGAATACTATGCGCCAAACTATAGTTCGTACCTCAATCCTATTTTCAAGAAATATGGAACTATTTCGTGGATTCCAACATTAGAATTAAACACTGAAAAACCTACAAGTTTCAAAATATATGATACGTACACCAAAAATGTGACGCTATTCATCGAAGGAATTTCTGAAAATGGAGATTTAATCTCTGAACGAAAAACAATTCAAGTAAGGTAATACAGAAAAGCCTTTCAGTGGCATGCACTTGAGAGGTTTTCTTCTTATATTAAAATTTTCTTAAAACAACTTTTAAATATCACTTTTAGCTGTAACTTTATATGAAAATAAACACGAATTCATGTCAAATATTTAGTGTTTCAGAAATAAAAATAACGCATTTCAGAAACTATTTTAAAAAACATTTTTGTTGGCATTTTTTTTGTTGCAATTGTAGTATTAACATTAAAACTAAAGCTATTATGAAAAAAAATTGCATGCTACTAATACTTGTCGCCATGTCTACCATGTCAAGTATTTATGGACAACAAAAAAAGACTGTCGAAGATGAATATGCAGCCTACTTTACGTTACCAAGAGAAGCGCTGTATGTACATTTGAACAAAACTACTTATTTTACAGGAGAAGAAATTTGGTTCAAAGGGTATACTTTTGATCAAAAAAATCAGCTCACTTCTAAAGCAACAACCAATATTCATGTTGGTATTTACGATGCCAAAGGAAATCAGGTAAAGAAAGCATTATTTAAAGCAGAAGACGGATTTGCCAAAGGAAATTTGATGATTGATTCCACCTATACCGCCGGAACCTATTATCTAAAAGCAGAAACAAATTGGATGAAAAACTTCAAGGAGAGCAATGCTTTTATTCAGAAAATAGAGATTATCACTGAAAAACCTGTCAAAAAAGATGCATTAGAAGAAGTGGAGCGCTATGATTTTCAATTTCTTCCTGAAGGTGGAAACCTAGTAGCAGACACCAAAAATATTGTTGGTTTTAAAGTCATCAACACACAAGGAAAAGGTGTCATCGCTAATGGTGTAATTTATGATTCCAATCAAAAAGAAATTACTTCATTCAAAGGAAACAATAGAGGTTTGGGTAAATTTTTATTCTATCCAAAAGCCAATCAACAGTATACTGCTAAAATTGAATTGGAAAGTGGTAAAACAATCACACAAACATTACCAACTGCTAAGAATAAAGGAATTTCTCTTATTGTAAATCAAACCTTTGAAGATGAATTGATTCTGAACTTTAATACAAATATTGCCACATTAGATAGCAATCCTACCAAAAAATATAAAGTATTAATTCATCAAAATGGAAAACAAAAAACTATTAAGTTTTCATTTGATAATACACCAGAAAAAATAGTGACCGTTCTTAAAGAAGACTTGTTCAAAGGTATCAATACCATTACGGTTTTTACAGACAACAACACTCCGATTATAGAACGTTTATTTTTTAATGATTCCTTTGAAAAGAAATCCAGATTTAATATTTACAAAGCAAATGCTAGCAATGATTCTATTACCATATCGATCAAAGAATCTCAATTGCAAGACAATCTAAACTTAAGCATTTCAGTACTACCAGAAGCAACAGAAAGTTACAAACCTAATCACAATATAGTATCCAATTTCTATTTAAAACCACATCTAAAAGGTACTGTGGAGAATCCGCAATATTATTTCACAAATATGGATCGAAAGAAAAAATATGAACTTGATATTTTATTATTGACACAAGGATGGAGTCGTTATGACTGGAAAAATATTTTTGAAGAAAAGCCAAATGGATTAAAAAGTTTTGAAACAGGGATTACTGTATCTGGAAGAGTAAATCGTCCAACTTCTGGAATTGATCGTTTATTTTTATATGCTACTAAAAATCATGCTGCTCGATTCATAGACTTAGATAAAGATCAAAAGTTCACATTGACTAATTTATTTTTAGAAGAAGGTGAAGAAATTCGCCTCTCATACATGACTAAAAAAGGGCTCTTTAAAAAGCCAAGTGTATACTTACAATTCAAGGTTTCTGATGGAAATGATAAAATTACGGAAGCTGTTTTAAGTGAAGTTACTGCAGTTTCTTCAAATAGTTCAGACTTCAAAGTACCTAAAAACTTCTTCTATGAAGATGCTAAACAATTGGATGAAGTGGTCATTAGGGCAGTAAAGAAAAAAGAAGAAAAAGATCCAATCTTAATGAATGCTAAGGTGACACAAATCACACAACGCGAATATGAACGTTACTTCAATATCACTGATTTTATTCAAGACAACGGCTATGATGTATATGAAAACTTAGGACAAGTTTCTATTTTAATTCGCAGACGTCCAAGAGCTGCGCCTGTTATTTATTTTGATGGTGCTCGACTGACCAACTTTACCATTTTATTCGGTCTATCAACTGCAAATGTTGAAAAAATTGTCATTGACAAAACTGGACAGGGAGAAGGAATGAATGCTGGTTTTGGCGGTGTTATTAGAATATTTTCGCGCAGAACTCCGCTGTTCAAAAAAGGACCTAGCGAAGCTATGTATTCTGGAACTAAAACTACTAAAGCATTTACACCAACAAAAGAATATTATGTCCCAAAATACGCTTCATACCTTAGTAGTACATTTGAAAAATACGGCGCAATTTCATGGATTCCTGAAATTAAACTTACCTCAGCGCAAGCCAATACTTTCAAAATATATGATACACGCACCAAGAACATTACGCTATTCATTGAAGGAATTTCCGAAAGTGGCGAATTGATTTCAGAAAAGAAAACTATTCAAGTACGATAATTAGCATGTACTGAAAAATTAAAAAAAAAGCAGTATATTTGAATCAGAATAAATACTAAACTACTATATTTTAAATAGTATTTTAAATAGTATTTTGAATATAGTAGTTGATAGTTTTTACCCTAGCCCCTTAACCCCATTAGAATTTCCAAAATCCCCATTTAGAAAATGAATTGTTCCCAGTACTATTCAATTTCGAATTTAAATTTCAGTCTTGAAGTTACTTCTTGATTGCAATTTTTTCAAAACGAACTGAAACTGACGAACCTTTTATTTATGAAAAAAAATTACTACTGCTTTTACCTTTTAGCATCTATTGCATGCTACGCATTTTCTCAGCAAAATGCCACTATTCACAAACAATATCAAAAACATTTTAGGACTTCTTATGAGGAAACCATCCACATTCACCTCAACAAAACTTCCTATTTAGTTGGCGAAGAAATATGGTTTAAAGGCTATATTTTTAATAAAAAAGACGAAGAAATCTCAAAAACATCTACCAATTTATATGTAGGATTATATGACAACGATGGAACACAAATTACTAAAAAGCTGATTCGTATTCATGAAGGATTAGCGTATGGAAACCTAGAATTAGACAAAGAATTAAATTCAGGAACCTACTACATTAAAGCAGCCACACAGCTCATGCTCAATAAAAACTCAAGCAACAGATTTATTGAGGAAATTACCATATACGGACATGATGTTTCTGAAATACAGCAAAATGATGCTGTTAAAAAATATGACATTCAATTTTTACCTGAAGGCGGACATATTGTAAAAAATGCTGAAAACAATATTGCTTTTAAAGCAATTGACCAAAATGGAAAAGGTGTACATGTTACTGGCACTATTTATGACCAAAATAACAACGAAGTCACTACTTTTGAAAGTAATAACTACGGAATTGGCACTTTTAAACTTTCTCCAAAAAACAACCACACATATACAGCTAAAACGAAATTCTTAGAGGGCGCAACTAGCGAAAAACTTTTGCCTAATATTGAAAACACAGGGATCACTATCCAAGTAAATGCTATTGAAAAAGATAGTATTAAAATTTCAATGCATACCAACAAAGAAACTTTACAAAGTATTGTTTCTAAAGAATATAGTGTATTAATTCATAAAGATGGAAAAGCGCGCTCCATGCCTTTTTCTTTTAATAATACTGAAACGGTTATATTAACCATTGCTAGAAGAGGTCTTTTTAATGGCATTAATACCATTACTTTATTTGATGGGAAAATTCCAATTCTAGAGCGTATGTTTTTCAATAAAAAAACAGAAAAACAGCTATCTGTAATGGTAAAAAAGAATATCACCGAAAATGACTACTCAAGATTTTCTCTCTATCTTGTGAAAAGAAAAACTGGGATATTAGAAGCCAATGTGAGTATTTCCATACTGCCAGAAACTACAGAAGCATACAATCCTGCACATAATATATATTCAAGCTTCTACCTAAGACCTTATGTACGAGGTGAAATTGAAAATCCGAAAAACTATTTCCCTAACAACACAAAAACCAAACGAAAAGCCTTAGATAATTTGCTTATTACACAAGGTTGGAGTGCGTATGATTGGAATACTATTTTTAAAGATGTTTCAAAAAAACAAAAAATAGCACAAGGAATTACAATCAAAGGAACTGTAAACTATCCAACAAAGCGTATTAGAGGCGTCTTTTTACACGACACCAAAGAGCTACCTGCGCAATACATTCCAATTGATAAAGAGCGTAAATTTGTAATAAAAAATTTATTTCCGCAAGAAAATGAACAACTGCGCTTTTCATACGTTAATAACAAAGAAGAATTCCTAAAACCAAAGCTTTATTTGACTTGCGACGCAAACACTAAAAAAGATTTTCTTCCAAAAAACGCATGCATTGACCGTTCATTTTTAAACAAGTATAAGATTTTTAAACTTCCTGATGATTTTTTCCCAAAAGACGCCGAAAACCTTGAACAAGTAGTATTAAAAGGTGAAAATAAAAAAGAAAAAATACACATAGATCCAATGATGGTTAATGCAAAAGAAATCAAAATTGGGGTTATGGAATATTTACATTATCCACAAGTAACCGATATAATTATTGACAATGGTTTTAATGTATCTGAAGATCCATGGAAACTAGGTAAATTATCTATTAACGTAAGAAGTAGAAGATCCATAGAAGGTGGAGATATTGCAATAGTAGAAGGAGACTCTGTGAGTAAGATATCTCCGCTAATTTTTTTAGACGATGTCCTAATGACAGATGTCAACTTTTTACGAAGCTTCTCAACAGCACATTTAGATCGTGTGGTGATCAATAAAACTGGGCAAGGATATGGAATGCGAGGCATTGGTGGTGTGATAAAAATTTACTCAAGAAACACTCCATTAACTCCCACAACAAAAGGCAGTAGAGAATCCTATGTTGAATATACTCCTCCTATTGGTTTTAGTGTAGCCAAACAATATTATGAACCAAAATATAGATCATTTACAGACGATACTTTTCTAAAATTTGGTGCAATTGACTGGCGACCCAATAATGTGATACCACGAAGAGGATCACTTGATTTCACTATTAAACATAAAAATGTAGAAGCTATTACATTGTTTATTGAAGGCATCTCAAAAGATGGTAGTTTAATTTCAGAAAAAAGAACAATTCAAATACGATAACTTACACGCAAACTAAATTCAAAAAAAGAAGTATCTTTAAAAGAACTTAAACTAAAACTACTAAATTTGAAATGATATTTCGAATATAATGGCCAATAGCGTTTTACATAAGAATCCCCATTCTTATATAATTTCTAAAAAATCCCCATTTAGAAATGAATTGTTCCCAGTAGAATTCATTTTCACACTAAAATCTCGTTTGTGAAGTTATTTCTTAATGTTGTTTTTAGATGAAATATAACTGACGAACTATTACTTATGAAAAAAAACCACTACTGCTTTTACCTTTTATTATGCATTTCATGCTGTGTATTTTCACAGAATAATGCTGCCATTAGCGAACAATACCAAAAGTATTTTAAAGCATCTCATGAGGAAGTTATTCATATTCATCTCAACAAAACCAGTTATTTAGTTGGTGAAGAAATATGGTTTAAAAGCTATATTTTCAATAAAAAAGATGAAGAAATTTCAAAAGTTTCTACCAATTTATATGTAGGATTGTATGATAAGCAAGGGGAACAAATTATCCAAAAACTCATTCGAATTCGCAATGGATTGGCACATGGAAATCTAGAGCTTGATAAAGAACTCAATTCTGGCACGTATTATATCAAAGCAGCTACACAATATATGCTTGACGAAGCAACCGACAATGTTTTTATTGAAGAAATTACTATCTATGGAAAAAACGCTGCTACCGATATCCAAAATAATAATAGTACCGAAAAATATGATATCCAATTTTTACCTGAAGGTGGTCATTTGGTGAAAAACATAGAAAATACTATTGCCTTTAAAGCAATCAACAAAGAAGGAAAAGGAGTCTACACCAAAGGAAGTATTTATGATGAAAATAATGAAGAAGTCACTACTTTTGAGAGTAACAACTACGGAATTGGAACATTCAAACTTTCTCCAAAAAACAACCACATTTACACTGCAAAAACTACTTTTAAAGAAGAAGATACAAGTCAAAAACGCTTGCCAAAAGTAGAAAATACTGGTATTGCCATTCAGGTGAATAATATTGAAAAGGACAGTATCAGGATTTCCGTAAATACCAATGCTGAAACATTGCGTAGTATTGTTTCCAAAGAATACACTCTTTTTATTCATAAAGATGGAAAAGCGCGTTCGATGCCCTTTTCTTTTAACAATTCTGAAAAGGTTGGATTGACAATTGCTAGGAAAGGACTTTTTAATGGCGTAAACACCATTACTTTATTCGATGGAAAAATTCCAATTCTCGAACGTATGTTTTTCAATAAAAAATTAGAAAAACACCTTTCTGTAACGGTTAAAAAGACAGTAACTGAAAAAGACTATTCACAATTTTCAATATATCTTATAAAAAGAAGAGCTGGAATTTTAGATGCCAATGTAAGTATTTCAATACTTCCAGAAAGCACAGAAGCTTACAATCCTGCACATAGTATTTTTTCTAGTTTTTATCTTAAACCTTATGTACGTGGGGAAATTGAAAATCCAAAATATTACTTTCCAAACAACTCAAAAACCAAACGAAAAGCCCTAGATGCTCTACTCATTACACAAGGCTGGAGTGCTTATGACTGGACAGATATTTTCCAAAACACACCTAAAAAACAAACAGCTGCACAAGGAATTACAATTAAAGGTACTGTAAACTATCCAACAAAAAATATCAGAGGTGTATTTTTGCATGATACCAGAGAGTTACCTGCACAATATGTCCCAATTGACAAAGAGCGAAAATTTGTCATTAAAAATTTATATCCACAAGTTGATGAACAATTGCGTTTTTCATACATCAATAGCAAAGAAGAGTTTCTCAAACCAAAATTATACTTAACGTATAGCGCAACTATTAAAAAAGACAATATTCCTGAAAACGCAATTGTAGATCGCTCCTTCTTAAACAAAAACAATATATTCATTCTTCCTGATGGATTTTTCCCGAAAGATGCTGAAGCTTTGGACGTGGTACTTTTAGAAGGTTCTAACAAAAACGAAAAAGAAACTACGGATCCAATGATGGCTAACGGAAAGGAAATAAAAATTAGTGTTGATGAATATTTACAGTATCCGCAAGTAAAAGACATTATTCTTAATAGCGGTTGGGATGTAGCAGACGATCCTTTTGATATGCAAAACCTACTCATTTTCACAAGAAACCGACGGACGTTAGAAGGTGGTAATCGACCTGGAACCACATCGCCTTTGATTTTTTTAGATGGAATTCCGCTTTCAGACTTTAGTATTTTACGAAACTTCTCTACCGCAAATGTAGACCGTGTTGTAATTAATAAAACAGGACAAGGATATGGTGTACGAGGTATTGGCGGTGTGATTAAAATTTACTCCAGAAGAACACCTTTAACTCCAACAGCTAAAGGAAGAAGAGAATCGTATGTTGAATATACACCACCTATTGGTTTTAGTGTAGCAAAAAAATACTATGATCCTAAGTATCGATCATTCTACGATGACACTTTTAAAAAATATGGCGCCATTGATTGGCGTCCAAATAATACAATTCCACGAAGAGGACCATTCAATTTTACCGTTAAACATAAAAATGTAAAAGCTATTACAATGTTTATTGAAGGAATTTCGAAAGATGGTAGTTTAATTTCTGAAAGAAGAATTATTGCGATAAAAAAACAAAGCAAATAATTACAAAAAACTGCCATGAAAAAACATTATTGTAGTATCCTTTTACTGTTGTTCATTTCATATCATTCGTTTGCTCAAATAAATACAACGATACAAAATAGCTATGAACGCTATTTTGATTTCCATTGTGAAGCTTTGTTTCTTCATTTAAAACAAATCTACCTATTTAATCGGAGAAGAAATATGGTTTCAAGCATATCTGCTAGATCGTAAAAAAAAAACTTCAAACGATGCGGCAACTATTTTTATAAATATCTATGACGTAAAAGGCATTAAAATCTCAAAAAAATTATTCCATATAGAAAACGGAATAGCAACTGGAAACCTTAAAATTAATAAAGAAATTACCTCAAGAAACTATTTCATAAAAGCAAGTGTACACAAAAAAACAATGCATTGTTCAACATAGATTATATTGAAAAAATCATCATCATTGGTGCAACAAAAGTGGTCATATTTTTGAAAACACTAAAAACGTGTCGCTTTCAAAGCGATCATTTCGTCAGGAAAAGGTGTGCAATGTTCTGGCATTATTCAAGATAAAAATAATATGGTTGTGGCTGAATTTTCTAGCAATCATTTGGGCATAGGAAGTTTTTACCTAGAAGCTTTGGCAAATGAAACATATACTGCAAAAATTAAACTTGCTCAAAATACTGAACTTCACAAAACACTTCCCAAAGCAAAACAAGTAGGATTTAACATTGTTGTAGACAATATTCAAAGAGATAGTGTTTATATAAATATTCACACAAACAAAGCAACCTTAACTACAACAGACAAAGACACATTCACACTATTCATTCATAAAGATGGACAATCTAAAACAATTCCGTTATCCATAAATGATGTACACATATCACAAGCGATTGCCAAAAAAGAAATTTTTAATGGAATAAATACCGTTACACTTTTTAAAAATAGAGTTCCCATTGCAGAACGTATGTTTTTTAATGAGTATTTCCTTCGAAAACAGCGTTTACTGTAAAAAAATCAAAGACTTCCAAAGACTCTATTACGTTAGACTTATTAATGATTAAAAATAAAAAAAACACAAATGATGCAACCGTAAGTATCTCTGTGTTAACAACAACCCAAAGCTATAATCATGCACACAATAGTTTTTCATCTACTTATTTAAAACCCTATATAAAAGGCTTTTTTGAAAATCCTTCCTATTACTTTAAAAACAACAAAGTAAACACTCGACAAAATCTAGATTTACTCCTTATTACTCAAGGTTGGAGCAAGTATGACTGGACAACCAATTTAATAATGACGAAAGTAAGAAACCAATCTTTACCAACGAAATCTCCTTAAGTGGTGTTGTCAACTATCCCATAAAAAATGTAAAAGGCATTTGTATTCAGAAAGGCAACTTTGAAGATGCATTGTATGTTCCTATTGATAAAGATCGAAAATTTACATTTGCCTCCTTTTTTCCTAAAGACGGAGAAGATATCAAGATTTCGTATGCGAATTCACGAAAAAAGTTTTTAAACCTAAAGTATATTTACAGTACGATCTTTTAAATGAAGACTTCATTACAGATGATGTATTCTCTGTTTCCGAAACCAGCAAAAAAATGGAGTCATTCGTAAAATAAAAGCCTTTGACATTAGTGATGGTATGGAAGCCTTAGATCCTGTCATTTTGGAAGGAAAGAAAAAAGAAAAAGCCAACCATCCAGATACTTTGTTGTTAGATTTAAAAGAATTTAATGTAGATCTTGATCTTACTTATAGATTCCCAAAAGTAACCGATATACTCAGAATTATGGCTACAATGTTATTGTTGATCACATAAGAGGTTGCAGATTGAGTACTTCAACTAAAAAACCGATGACACATGTAAAGTCAATATCTCTATATATATTTATTGATGATGTGCAATTGGAAAATTTTGATTTCATTAGCAATCTATCTACTGCAGATGTAAAAAAAATAACTGTCAGTAGAAACGCATACGGATATAGTTTGATTGATGCTAGCGCTGGTGTTATCAAAATCTATTTAAGAAGTAATCCTCTATTCAAAGACAAAGCAAGTAAAAACTATATAAGGTCTGGAGCTCCTGTTGGCTTCACAGAAACCAAAACATATTATGCACCTAGATATGAAACCTTATCTAGCAAAAACTTCAATCAGTTTGGCGTGATTGATTGGAAAGCAAATGTTTCAATTTCAAGAGCAGGCATACATCAAATAAAAATTCCAAACCTTGGAACAGAAGAAATTACATTGCATATAGAAGGAGTAAGCAAAGATGGAGGACTGATTTCTCAACAAAAAGTTATTAACATTTACAACTAAAACTCTTCATGCTTTATTTTGCGCTGATAGTAGAATGCTGGTAACAAAATCAGCACAAAAAGTGGTTGAATCAAAAAGCGTCGTATATAAAACGTAAGCAGATAATCTTCTGCTAAATCGTGTTTGATCAGATAAAAATAGAGCGAAACTAAAATTATAAAAGCTACTAAATACAAACCCAAGGAAAATTTAACAACACTCATATTTTCAAAAGAAATATAAATAATGACTAAAGAAACTAGCATGTTCAAACCATAACGAAAGACATGACTAAAAAATAAAGACCAAGTCTCGTACTCAGGAATCGTTCCTTGAAAATAATCGTACTTAAAAAAATTTAAAAATGGATCATAAAACAATTCATTCTCGAAAGCTCGTATCAACACAAGCAATCCGAAAAGGAATCCAATAACAATATATTTCCAAACTTTCTTCATTTACTTTTTTGAAAATTTTTGTACCCAAAACATCCATAACGAAAATACCATTCCATAGATAATCGTAGGAAACACAATTTGGTGCAGCAAATATTCTTTATCAGGAAAGCTATACAATCCAATACCCAAAATAACAATACGCAGCAAATTTGCTAAGTACACCAAGACACTTCCAACAAGAATAAAAAGAATCGTATTTTTTAAATTCCCTGTAAAGGCAATCACAAAAGTGACAAATAAAATTAACACGCTAATAGAATTGCAACCTTCTACAATACGTCCCACATAATTGCCATGAACTAGCAATTTCATCGTAGGTTCAGATTCATGCACTTCAACATTAGCTGTATATCCCAACGTATTGATAATACTTTCGGTTTGATTGGCAACTAAACGAGTAACACCATCGGGTTCGCCTTCAAAATTCGATAAATACAAACTATAGAAATACGTCAATATCGCGTACACGATAAAGAATTTTATAATAAAACCTAAAGCTGATTTATATTTTTGAATGCTTTCTACCACAATTGTAAAGATGATTTCAAGTCCTACAAACTTACAGTAAAAGCATTGAAATATCACATTTTCTACAAAATTTGTCAAATTCATTTTCGAAGTCGCTTTATTCGCAATCTCATGAAAGATTTTTAGATTTTTTTCGACTATTTTTGTCAAAATTTAAGTTAAAAAACATGACATTAGCAACATATAAGCCCGAAATTGCAAACATTATCTCTAACGATGCACTTTCCGTAGACGATCGTATGACAAAAGTGTGTGAATTACTTCAAGAAAATATAGATCATTATGACTGGGTTGGATTTTACTTTAAAAACGGAGACAAACCTGAATTAAAATTACGTGCCTTCGCTGGCGAGCCAACCGATCATACAATTATTCCTTTTGGAAAAGGAATCTGTGGACAAGTAGCAGTTTCTAACGAAAACTTTTTGGTTCCTGATGTAAAGGCACAAGACAATTACATTGCATGTAGCATTCATGTAAAAGCTGAAATTGTCATTCCATTATTTGTAAATGGTGAAAATATTGGACAAATCGATATTGATTCGCATACTCCAGATCCTTTTACTAAAGAAGACGAAGAATTTTTAGAATTCATCAACGCAAAAGTGGCAGAAATACTTTCCTAAACTTTTACAATCACAATATTTTTAAAAGCTGGCGTTCACTATTGTAAAGGTGTTCGTCAGTTTTTTTATGATCCAATTTTAACATTTTGTAAAACTATCTTAAACGAAGTTAAAATTCTCGATTATTTATTGAGCTAAGAACGTGTTTTTTTAGTGTTAATTATTACTTTTGCAGCTTCACACAACACATTTAAACAACTCAACTATAATGAATTCCCAAAAACAAGCAAAATCAGCTTTAATTTCGGTTTTTAGCAAAGACGGTTTAGCTCCAATCGTAGAAAAACTACATGCATTAGACATCACAATTTATTCAACAGGTGGAACAGAAAAATTTATCAAAGATCTTGGTATTCCTGTGGTTCCTGTAGAAGATGTGACTTCATATCCTTCTATTTTGGGCGGACGTGTAAAAACATTGCATCCAAAAGTATTCGGAGGAATCTTAAATCGTCAAAATAATGAAAGTGATGTTGCCGAATTGGCACAATATGAAATTCCACAAATCGATATTGTCATTGTAGATTTATATCCGTTTGAAAAAACCGTAGCTTCTGGTGCATGTGAACAAGATATCATTGAAAAAATTGATATCGGAGGAATTTCATTAATCAGAGCTGCTGCCAAAAACTTTGCAGACGTACTTTGTGTATCTTCAGTAAACGATTACGAAAACTTCTTAAACTTGTTAGAAACGCAAGAAGGAGCTTTCTCTATTGAAAACAGAAAAGCGTTTGCAGCAAAAGCTTTCAATGTATCTTCACATTATGATACAGCAATTTTCAACTATTTCAATCAAGATCATGCAATTCCAGCTTTAAAAGTAAGCGAAACAGAAGGAAAAGTATTGCGTTATGGAGAAAACCCACACCAACGCGGATTCTTCTTTGGAAACTTTGATGAGATGTTCGAGAAGTTACACGGAAAAGAATTAAGTTATAACAATTTACTAGATGTAGATGCAGCCGTAAACTTGATGAACGAGTTTACAAACGACGATCCTACATTTGCGATCTTAAAACATAACAATGCATGTGGGTTTGCCACACGTGCAACCATTCACCAAGCGTATGTAGATGCTTTGGCAGGTGATCCTGTTTCTGCTTTTGGTGGAATTTTAATTGCAAATACAAAAATTGATAAAGCAACGGCTGACGAAATTCACAAGTTATTCTGTGAGGTTGTCATTGCTCCATCGTATGATGAAGATGCTTTAAAAGTTTTAAAAGGAAAGAAAAACAGAATCATCTTAATCCAAAACGAAGTTGAATTACCTCAAACACAAGTACGTACATGTTTGAATGGTGCTTTAGTTCAAGATAAAGATGCAAAAACGGATGTTATTGAAGATTTAACATATCCAACAAACAATAAACCAACAGAAGCACAGTTAGATGATTTATTATTTGCTTCTAAATTATGCAAGCACACGAAGTCAAACACAATAGTTTTGGTAAAAAACAAACAATTGTGTGCGAGCGGAACTGGACAAACAAGTAGAGTTGATGCATTAAATCAATCTATTGTAAAAGCAAACAGTTTCAAATTTGACTTGAATGGAGCTGTCATGGCAAGTGATGCATTTTTCCCATTTCCTGACTGCGTAGAAATAGCAGATAAGGCAGGAATTAAAGCAGTAATTCAACCTGGAGGATCTATAAAAGATCAATTAAGTATCGATTACTGTAACGAGAATGAAATTGCAATGGTATTTACTGGTACAAGACACTTTAAACACTAAAATTTTTATACCTTTGTAAGTCATTAAAAATGAATTACAAAACACACATTAATAGCGGACATAACACATGGGATTTTTTGATTTCTTAACAGAGGAAATAGCGATAGATTTAGGAACAGCAAACACCTTAATTATTCATAATGATAAGGTAGTTGTTGATAGCCCATCGATTGTCGCCAGGGACCGGATGTCCAACAAAATCATTGCCGTCGGACAGGAAGCTGCTCGTATGCAAGGAAAAACCCATGAGAACATCAAAACAATTCGTCCATTGAAAGATGGCGTAATTGCAGATTTTGATGCTTCTGAAAAAATGATCAGTCTGTTCATAAAAAATATTCCAGCACTTAAAAAGAAATTATTTTCGCCATCATTACGTATGGTAATTTGTATTCCATCAGGAATTACAGAAGTGGAAATGCGCGCCGTAAAAGAATCGGCAGAACGTGTAAATGGAAAAGAAGTTTATTTGATACACGAGCCAATGGCAGCTGCCATTGGTATCGGTGTCGATATCATGCAACCAAAAGGAAACATGATTGTTGATATCGGAGGTGGAACTACCGAAATTGCCGTAATTGCTTTAGGCGGAATTGTTTGTGACAAGTCTGTCAAAGTTGCGGGTGATGTATTTACCAACGATATTGTATACTACATGCGTACACAACACAACTTATATGTGGGAGAACGCACTGCAGAAAAAATTAAAATTCAAATCGGAGCCGCTACAGAAGATTTAGAAGTTCCGCCAGAAGAAATGTCGGTTCAAGGTCGTGACTTATTGACTGGGAAACCAAAACAGGTTCAAATCTCATACCGAGAAGTTGCCAAAGCCTTAGATAAATCTATTTTACGTATTGAAGATGCCGTGATGGAAACGCTATCACAAACACCGCCAGAATTAGCGGCTGATATCTACAATACTGGAATTTATCTTGCAGGTGGAGGATCTATGTTACGTGGTTTGGATAAACGTTTGTCTCAAAAAACAGATTTACCAGTATATATTGCCGAAGATCCATTACGTGCTGTTGTACGCGGAACGGGAATTACGCTGAAAAACCTAAGTAAATTTAAAAGTGTATTAATTGGGAAGAACTGAATAGCTCATGCAACATATAATTAACTTTCTAATCAAGAATAAAAACTTTATTCTGTTTTTAGTGTTGCTGTCTATCTCTTTACTCTTTACAATTCAATCACATTCTTATCACAAAAGTAAATTTATCAACTCTGCCAATTGGCTTACAGGTGGTATTTACGAACAAGCAAATGGTGTTTCTTCCTATTTCAGTCTAAAATCTGAAAATGAACAATTGGTTGAAGAAAATAGACAACTCAAAACCATACTGTACAATAAACAAGATAGTTTAAGCACAGTTCAGTTTATTGACAGTATCTCCTATCCTACTGATTATTTATTTCGTTCAGCAAAAATTATCAAAAACAGCTACTCAAGTAGCAATAATATTTTATTAATCAACAAAGGAGGTAACGACAGTATTGTAACCGATATGGGCGTTATCAACTCTAAAGGTATTGTTGGAATTATAGATCGTGTGGGTGGAAGTCATGCCACTGTAATTAGTATTTTAAATTCAAATTCAAAAATCAACGCAAAATTTAAAAATACCAATCATTTCGGAACTCTTACTTGGAATGGAGAAAATCCGAATATCGTACAATTGGAAGATGTAGAGAAACTCGCAAAATTTTCTGAAAACGACACTATTATTACAGGAGGAAACTCCACGCTATTTCCAAAAGGAATTCCTATCGGAACCATTAAAGATTTTCAACTAAACACAACCGAAAACCTGTATAATATAAACGTGCAATTATTTAATGATATGACTAGTTTGGAGCATGTCTACATTATTGAAAACTTGCATAGAGAAGAAATTGATAACTTATTAGCTCCTAAAAATTAGATGGGTCCA
This sequence comes from Kordia sp., assembly GCF_022447245.1. Classification (GTDB taxonomy): domain Bacteria; phylum Bacteroidota; class Bacteroidia; order Flavobacteriales; family Flavobacteriaceae; genus Kordia. The sequence continues at coordinate 45,251 of NZ_JAKVBC010000034.1, forward strand.
GTTATTTTTTGGAATAGTGTCCGATTTATTATCGCTGTATTAGCGCAAGTATTGATATGCAATCATATCGACTTCTTAGGCTATATTAATCCGTTGGTATATATCTATTTTATCTTTATATTTCCTTTAAATTCAAATAGAAGCGCCTTTTTTGTCATTGCTTTTTTACTAGGACTAACCGTTGATATGTTTTCAGATACTGGTGGTGCACATGCAGCCGCTTGTTTGATAATAGCTTACATAAGACCGTTTATATTGCGTTTTGCTTTTGGAATAAGTTACGAACATCAATCCGTAAAGCTTGAAAACACCGCTTTTGGACAACGTATGGTGTATATTGTCATTTTAACCTTCATTCACCATTTTTTCTTTTTCCTATTAGAAATTTTTAACATTTCTTCTATCCTAATCATCCTAAGAAATACCGCATTCTTTAGTATCTTTACTATTCTAATCATCACTCTATCAATAACTTTATTTAGCCGAAAAAATTCATGAGGAAACTTTTGTTATACCTTGTCGTTGTCTCTGTTGGATTGATCTACACAGGACGTCTCTCCTATTTGCAATTATTTAACGAGGTTGAAGTCGCCACGAATTTTTTGAATGATAGTGCCATCAAAACAGAATATACCTATCCTGAACGTGGTTATGTATATGATAGAAACGGAACCTTGCTTGTAGCAAACCAACCGTCGTATGATGTCATGATTATTCCACGCGAAGTGAAAGCATTGGATACACTGGAATTCTGCAAATTTTTAAGCATTACCAAAGAAGATTTTAAAAAACGTTTCAACAAAGCTAAGAATTACTCTTGGCGTGTTCCTTCTGTATTTGTAGCACAAATGGCTAAAAAAGATTATGCGTTTCTTCAAGAGAAAATGCATCGTTACAAAGGATTTTACATTCAAAAACGTTCCATTCGAAATTATCAAACAGATCATGGAGCTAATGTGCTAGGGTTTATTAGTGAAGTAAATAATCGCGATTTAAAAAAGAATCCTTATTATCTATCAGGAGAACTTATTGGTCGCACAGGTATTGAAAAGACCTATGAGAATGAATTACGTGGAACCAAAGGTGTAAAGCGTATTCAAAAAGATATTCATAGCAAAGTCATTGGTTCTTATGAAAATGGACGTTATGATACACTTCCTGTAAACGGAAAAGACATTCAAATTACTATTGATGCCAAATTACAAGCTTATGGAGAAAAGTTGATGGTCAACAAACGTGGCGGAATTGTAGCTATCGAACCTTCTTCTGGCGAAATTTTAGCCTTGGTTTCTGCCCCAAGTTACGATCCTGACTTACTGGTTGGTCGTCAACGATCAAAGAATTATAATACAATGCATTATGATTCTATCCAAAATCCAATGTATGATAGAGGCTTGCTGGCTTCGTATCCTCCTGGATCGCCTTTTAAAACTTTAATTGCCTTGGTTGCCTTACAAGAAGGTGTAATCACATCAACCTCAACTTATACATGCCGTAACGGATATGTATATGGTAAAAATGGACGAAAAATGGGTTGCCATTGCGGAAGTGGAAAACGCAATGTTGTCAGTGGAGTTGCAAAATCGTGTAACTCCTATTTTGCCAATGCCTATCGTCAAACCATTAGCAAATATGATTCCCCGAGAGAAGGTATGAATGTTTGGAGCAATCATATCAAAAGTTTTGGCTTGGGTGACTATTTAGATAATGATCTATCTACAGGCCGTACAGGTAGAATTCCAACAGGTGATTATTATACAAATACGTACTTTAAACATGATAGATGGCATGTATTAAACACTATTTCTAATGCCATTGGACAAGGACAAGTAGAGTTAACACCTATTCAGCTAGCAAACATGACAGCTGCTATTGCCAATAGAGGCCATTATTATACGCCACATATCATTAAAAAAATTGATGGGAAACCAATTGACGATCCTCATTTTACAATAGCAAAGTACACTAGCATTGACAAGCAACATTTTGAACCTGTTATTCAAGGAATGCATGATGTATTCAGCATGAAAAAAGGAGGTACTGCAAAAAAGTTAAATGTTCCAGGTGTTGAAATATGTGGAAAAACTGGAACTGCGGAAAACTTTACCAAAATCGATGGAGAACGTACACAATTGACAGACCATTCTATTTTTGTAGCTTTTGCTCCAAAAGACAATCCAAAAATTGCCATTGCTGTATTTGTAGAAAATGGATATTATGGTGCACGCTGGGCTGGGAAAATTTCAAGCCTCATGATTGAAAAGTATATAAAAGACGAAATTACGTTGAAAAACATGGAAAAGTTAGTGCTAGAAAAGAGTTTGGAAGAAGAATATGCAAAGCCACTAAGCGGAAAACCATTTACAATTAATGAATAGAGAAGCAAAATTTGTCAAAAAAATAGACTGGCTTTCCATTCTACTATATTTTTTATTAGTTGGTATTGGTTGGATCAATATTTACTCAGCCTCTGTAACCGAAACTGCAAATGGCTTACTTGACATGGAGCAATTGTATGGGAAGCAATTGTTTTTTATTGGAACCAGTGTCCTAATCATAATTCTCATTCTCTCGATAGAAGCCAAGTTTTATGAACGATTTTCCAGTATCATCTATATTGTTGGTCTAGTGAGTTTGCTGGCTTTAATGGTGCTAGGAAAAGAAATCAATGGCGCTAAGTCTTGGTATGCTATTGGGAGTTTTACCCTACAACCTTCTGAATTTGCTAAAGCTGCTACAGTACTAGCCTTGGCAAAGTTTTTGAGTGATATACAAACCAACATAAATATTCTCCAACATCAACTGATAGCTTTTTCCATTATCCTAATTCCGCCAATGTTGATCATGTTACAACCCGATGCAGGAAGTGCTATGGTGTATATGGCATTCTTTTTTGTGCTGTATCGTGAAGGATTGCCTGGCATTTATTTATGGATTGGTTTTTTACTCATACTACTTTTTATCATTACACTTAAATTAGGATATATATACACCATTATTGGAACAGTCGTCATAGGATTGGCCTGTATTTTTATCTTCTTCAGGAAGAAGTTAAAAAAGTTGCGTAAGACCTCTTTAGCTTTGACTTCCTTAGTAGCAGCTATCAGCTTTATTTTAGCCGTAAACTATATCTTTTACAATGTGTTTCAACAACATCATCGCGATCGTTTTACTTTAGTTTTAGGACTGGAAAAAGATCCCGTTAAGTTGGAGAAAATTCGAAAAACGTTTGGGTTCAACACCAATCAATCAGAAATCGCGATTAGTTCTGGTGGTTTTAAAGGAAAAGGTTGGCTCAAAGGAACACGTACCAAAGGAGATTTTGTACCTGAACAAGACACGGACTATATTTTTACCACTGTTGGAGAAGAATGGGGCTTTATAGGAAGTACCGTTGTGATCTTTTTATTTGTGTTTTTATTACTCCGAATATTACACCGAGCCGAACAGCAGAAAAATAAATTTAGTCGAGTCTACGGATACAGCGTCGCCGCCATTCTATTTTTTCATTTTGCCATTAATATAGGAATGGTGATTGGATTGTTTCCTACGGTTGGAATTCCGCTGCCTTTCTTTAGTTACGGAGGCTCTGGACTTTGGGGCTTTACCATTTTACTCTTTATTTTTATTAAGCTTGACGCGAATCGAATTAATGAGTGGTAATCGCAAGAACATCATTCTAAAAAAGCCTTTTTACAAATGTTAAGTAAGGACTTTCCCTATACCACTCTTAAGGTGTTTTTGTACTTTTTAAATATTTAACCAAAAAATAACTACCATGTTAAAAAGTATTTCAAATTTAGGAACTGTCTTAGACAAAAAAGAACAGGAAAAGGAATGATTCCTGTAAATCCGAAAAAATGTAGATTTTGCAGTGGTGAATGGCTGGAAGACTTTGGATTGTGGGCATTACCTGAAGGTTCACCTTGTGGTGGATTTTGGTAAACCGTTTGAAAGAGCTAACTTAGGTTTGCTCTTTTGTTTAGTTTTAGAAAAACGATTCTATTAGCGGATTCTCACGTTTGGCAACGCTTTTTTTAACTTTTGCAATTCTTCGTCAGAGATATCATTTCCATTTTTAATAAAAAGCTCATGCAAATGTTGCATTTTATACAAGCTTTTGGGAATTGTTTTAAAATCGTTATACCATAAAATTAAAGTTCTTAAGCCTTGTAAGTTCTCAAAATTATCGGGCAATGTCGAAAGTTTATTTTCACGCACATCAAAGAATTTAAGATTTGATAATTTCACAAAGCTGTCTGGTAGTGAAGTTATTTGATTGTTTGACAAATTTAGTCTTGTCAATTGCTGCAAATCTCCTATTTCCTTAGAAACGTCTTGCAATTCATTACTATCCACACTTAGTTCTTCTAACGTAGTTAAACAAACAACTTCTACAGGAAATTCTTTAAACTTATTACTATGCAGACGAAGTGTTTTTAACTTTTTAAATTCACATATAGAAGGATCTAGGCTGGTAAGATGATTGATATTAAAAGATAATATTTCTAAGTTCTCTAATTTTTCAATGCCTTTCGGATATTCAATTAACTCTCTAAAAGCATATGAAGCTTGTGTAATTTTTTCAATTTCTGCTGGCGTATAATCTAAAAAGACAGTCCGTTTTCTCTTTAAAATTAAAGCCTCTAAACGTTCAGACCAGTTTTCACCATGCTTCTTTTCTATATATTGTGTTGCATAACTATTATATGCATCTACAAACTTTGGAAATGTTCCTACAACACAACTACAATGCACACTAAAATAGGTAAAATCAAACGCTTCCGTGAAATCATTATAAAAATCACCTTCTCTCCCGCAATTCCCATTAGTTCCCCATGTTAAATACAAACCAGCTGCTTCCTCATAATGCCTTTCCGCTAATTCAAAAGCGCGCTTTTGCATCAATTCAATGTCTGCTGCTGCTTCTAATTTATCTGCATGATATATTATTTTTTGAAGCGAATTAAAAGAGATTCCCACACGGTTTTCTAATGCTTTTATTTCCTTATTTGTGCTCAAATTTGTGTACTCTTTTTGATAAATCTCTACTTCTTTTTGAGCAAGCATTATATTCATAAAAAAAAGAACAATAAGTGTAATTTTATTAAGTTTCATATCTTCACAATCAATCATTATCAAAGCTAACTATTTCATTTTTAACAGAAAAAATAGATTTTGCAAACACCCCACTTCGGTGAGTTAACCCAACTAAAATCTTCTTCAAAACTTTCTGTTTTATAAATTTAAACAACTAGATACTCTAAAAAGCTTCATTCTTACGATAAAGCTCAAAAATACTCTCTATCTTTAGTGAGTCTTAAGCAATTTAATTTCCCCCTACCAAAATTAAAAGTAACTGAATGGAACAAATTATACTTTCCTTATTAACAAATAATAGTTATTTAGATATCAATCGTGAGTTATTGAATCTGCAATTATTATCGCATCCTGATTATCCAAGTTTAAAAGCAATTACTGATACTTTAGATTATTTTGAGATTGAAAATTTGGCGGCAACGGTACCAAAAGAAGCCTTGGATCAAATGCCCGATTGTTTTTTGGCGTTGGTCAACAGAGAGCACGGCGATGAAGTTGTGCTAGTGGAAAAGAAACGCAATGCCATTCAACTTGTAAATGCAGATGAAAAGAAGGAGAAGTTAACGGAAGAAGCCTTTACAAAATGTTGGACAGGAACTATTGTCGCTGTTGAAGAACAAGAAAAAACAAGCAACATACAATCTATTCAAGAAGCACTTCCCTACTTTATTGTAGCTGCTGTTGCTTCGGCAAATGTGATTTTGAATTTTAGTTTTCCTTACTTGTTATATACTGCATTAACGTTAGTTGGCTTATATATTAGTATTTTAATCATACGAGAAGATTTAGGCATTAAAAGCAAAGCAGTTGCTAAAGTTTGTGGCGCTATTTCTAAAAATAGTACTTGTGGAGAAGTCATTAATACTAAAGGAAATAAAATCTTTGGAATCATATCATTGAGTGATGCTTCTTTTGTATTTTTTGGAGGACTATTTTTAATACTATCTTCCATCGGATTTCATAATGGAACGTTATTAATGCTTTCTTTAGCAGGCGTCCCAGTGGTGATCTATGCACTTTTTAGACAAGGTTTTGTGTTAAAAAAATGGTGTGCCCTTTGTTTATTGATTGCTGGAATATTGCTACTTCAAACAGGTTTATTGCTTGCTACTTATAATTATTCATGGTATTTAGACACACCATATATTGTAAAGTTGATTAGCATTTTTGCTTTAATTTATATTGTATGGTCATATTGCAAATCGTACTGGGAAAGTCATGAAAAATTAGCTACTACTGAAACCGACTTCTTAAAGTTTAAACGAAATCCAGAGTTGTTTAAAACATTACTTCAAGAGCAAAGTGTTTTAAATCTTAATGTGATTTCTAAAGAATTACGCGTTGTATTTGGAAATCCAAATGGAGCTATTAAATTACAAGGTGTAACCAATCCGTTGTGCGGTTATTGTACGGCTGCTTTTGAATCGTATGATAAATTGATAAGCACATATAGAAATGACATACAATTAGAGTTTATTTTCAACGTTCCGCCTGATGAGAAACATAAAAGTACTCAGATTGCTGCTCGTTTGGTTGATTTGTATACGCAAGATCCTGCAAAATCATATGCTGCATTAAAAAATTGGTTTGCAAATAGAGATGTAGAAACGTGGCAGGAAAAGTTTGGAATTTCAGAGAATGCAAAGGCTATCGAAATCATAAATACACATAGAGAATGGTGTAATATTAATGATGTACATTATACACCTGCTAGTATTTTGAACGATCAATTCTTCCCAAAAACTTATGAGATTAAGGATTTACCATTGTTTATTCAAGATATGATTTTAGAGTCGCAACAAGATAATAATGTAGAATAAAGGTTATTCTTTTTGAACTATAATTTTCATCAGACACATATCCGTAAACCCTTGTAAATAAAACACTTTGAGAAGTCTAAAATTTTATCAAGACAAAATTATTTTTTATCAAGATGTTTTGTCTACTTTATCAAGATAAAATATTTTTTTGTCTTGATATTTTTGAAGTGTTATCTAAACAGTTTGTAAACACACTATAATTCCAAGTTCGTTTTATCATTTATAACAAACCCAATATCTTTAAGTTTTGTTCGAAGTTCGTCAACACTTGTCAATTCCTTTTTAGGAAGAAAAAACAAATCATCGGAAGATATTTTTAAAAAGAAGTAATCTTTTGTTTCATCAATTTCCTTAATTTCTGAAGTCTTTATTTTACTTTCTCCAATTGCATTTTTAACAACGATTACATCTAAATGTATTTCCATGTGCTCCGTTTGCCCAAAACGTTTTGCATAGGTGTTCTTTACCACTTTTTGATAATGCTTTTTATAACGCCAATTAAAATATGTTGGATAAAACAGTAGCGTCATAATAGTTACAAAAGCAGTACTAATACACATAAAAGTATCTTTCTTTGCCAAAAAGTAAAAAGAACCTAACGCAAAAATAATTGCCAATACAATCCAACCGTTTCTCCTTTTCTTTTTAATGATTTGCGACTTTGAAAAGATAAACAGATACAGGGCAACAAAATCGTGTTCGTGTATTTTATATGTAACATTCATCGTTTGTCCAATTATAAAATTAAGATTAGTTTCTAAAACTCCATTGTTTATAAGTAGTCATTGCTTCTAACTTGTTTTCTTTAGTATCATCCAATGCTGGAAAGAAGTCAATTCCTGTACGTTTTTCAAGTTCGTCTACAGAAACCACATATTCATATAAAGGTTTATTGGAAGCTTCGTGTGGCACTAAAAAAGCAATGATTTTTGTGTTTCCTCCCGAATTATCTAGTAAGATTTTATAGAAATACTTTGGCACTGCAACATCTTCACTTCCTATGGTTTTAAGATTGTTTTCTAAAATTCCACCTGTTACCACATATACTCCATCGTATTTCTTTGCCCAATAGCGCACTTTTTGCTCCAGTCGGTTCCAAACACCTGCATTAAATTCATGTTCTTGTGGAGAAATATTACTGGTTAAAAAAGTTTCTGTAAACGCTGCTTTGCTATACTTTCTATCAGCTGCAGGACATAAATGCCCACGATCATAACCTGACTTTTTGTAGTTTCTCCAATGTGCAGATTTTGTAGACACCGCTTTGTCTTGTACAAAATAAGGACGTTTGAAATCGGTATATACGACTTGATTCTTTTTTAATTCGTACGCCACCCATTCTGCCTGTTCAAAAGCCTCATGATACGATAAAGAATAGCCTTCATGATGTACAATTTGTCCTGTAGTAGAACTTGGCAGATAATACTTATTTGTTAAGGGTTTGGGCTTACTATTCGTAGTTTGTTTTTTAGCACCATGAACCTCAACATTAGGATCGTAAGAACTTGTTTTAAAGTTCTCACCATACTTTTCATAAATAGTTACCGCAGCTCCAATCAGCAGTACTAAAACAAGATATATTTTATTTCTTTTCAAAAGGATCAATTTTTACAAACACAAATGTAATCATAAATGCTACAGTGCTATACTGAGCAAGGGAAAATATCTATTTTGTTACTTGGCATAGTATTTGAAAAAGTTAAAGCATTAACCATGAAACTAAGAATATGAAAAACAATGTATTCAATACAACAATGGCAATTTTAGGAATGATAGTACTAGTTTTTGCTACAAGTCACAGAGGAGGAAATGGTTTTGCTTCTGGAGGAGACAAAGGAAATGGAATTATTTCTATGAGTGACAGCGGAGGCAGCGTTGGTAGTGGTATTGCCTTTGGACATAGAGTTGGAAACGGTCTTGTAAAAAGACATGGAGTAAGAAATGGCTAATCGTTAAACGATAAATATTAAAGAAGTGAACTTAGTAGGTTCGCTTTTTTTTAGCTTTTTACATCCAAAGCATCTCGCAAAGCATTTCCTATCAACATGAATGCCATTACCAAACTCATAATGGCAAGACCCGGAATGATAGCTAAATAGGGTTTTCCTAAAATGATATAACTGTAATGATCTTTTATCATAGCGCCCCAACTTGGCATTGGTGGTTGCGCTCCAATTCCTAAAAAGCTCAATCCGCTTTCTATTAAAATGGCTGCTGCAAAGTTTGCTGCCGATATTACGATGACTGGCGCCATAATATTTGGCAATATATGTTTTACAATGATTCTGATATCATGATATCCTAAGGCACGTGCTGCGGTTACATATTGCATCCGCTTTACACTCAGTACTTGTCCACGTACAATTCTGGCAACTTCTACCCACATGGTCAATCCTACTGCCACAAACACTTGCCAAAATCCTTTTCCTAACGTTAATGTGATTGCAATAACTAATAGTAATGTTGGAATAGACCACGTTACATTGATAATCCACATGATGACAGCATCCGTTCTACTTTCAAAGTATACTGCTAAGGCACCTAATGTAATTCCTATGAGCAATGAAATAAACACGGCTACAAAACCTATGGTAAACGAGATTCGCATGCCAACCAACATTCTACTCAATACATCTCTCCCGTATTTGTCAGTTCCTAAACGAAAGGTTTTTTGCTGAATAAACTGTGCTGACACTTCACTTGCTTGTGTTAGCGTTGGAAAAGAACTGAGTGGAATTTCCTTTTCTCTACCTGTAATGGCTTCATCCGTATATTCAGTAATGAATAGTTTATTATCAGCTATTCTATAATTCTCAATTGGAATTTCGGTAGCAGTGTTTTCTTTGCCAAAAAAAAGTGTATTGATAGAGCTTTCTTCCTTTTTTTCTGTAGAAGGTATTGTGAGCATCTGTACAGAAAATCCTGGTTTTTTTGAGTGAATAGACAAATGCATTTGATTTGCATTTCGAGTATCATCAGGTGCAAATACATACGCAAAAATCACGATAAAGGCACAAAGTACAATAAAGCTAAAACTCAAAACGCCCCAAAAATTCTTTTTGAATTTCTGGAGCGCTAATTTTGTTAGTGAATTTGAGTTTTTACTCATGTATATCTTTTAGATTAGCCTTTTACAACGGCTCTTTTCTTCTTTTTGATATTGTTTAATTGAATATCTCCTAATACATTGATCGCTTCTTCTACATATACATCTTTAGAAAGATCTTCATGCCAAGCTTGTCTTTTCCCTTGTAAAGTAGAATCTTTTTGCATTAATAATTCTTCATACGGCAAAGACGTAAATACTAGCTTTGTATCATAATCAGAGATTGCTTTGAAACGCTTTGCATAGTCTTCATCTGCATCTGCTTCTTTCTTGTATTCCACATAATTTAAAGGATATTCATTATCATCACGACGTTTCTTTATCCATTTTGCATTTTCTTCAATCAACTTTAATTGCGCATTATTTGCCATACGCTCTTTACTCTTTTTGATTGTTTTTTCATAGTCAATATAGCCATCCCAAAGATCGTACGTAGCTGGATCTATTTGATCCCAAGGTAATGGATTTTCTTGATCTTTTTCTCCTACATCAATAAAACTATATTTATCAACTACAACTACATCACTTTTTACACCTTCTAATTGTGTGGATCCACCGTTGATTCTGTAGAATTTTTGAGTTGTCAATTTTAAAGCTCCTACGTTTGTGTCAGAACCTCCAACAAATCTGTTTAAGTCTACGATATTTTGAACGGTTCCTTTTCCATAGGTTTGCTTACTTCCTATTACAATAGCTCTTTTATAATCTTGCAATGCTGCAGCCAAAATTTCTGAAGCCGATGCCGATAATTCATTTACTAAGATTACCAATGGTCCGTCCCACTGAATGCGACTGTCTTGATCTTTCAATACTTCTTTTCCATCTACAGAACTCTTAACCTGTACAATTGGTCCATCTTTTATAAAGAATCCTGCCATATCCACAACAGTTTTTAACGATCCTCCACCATTATTTCGAAGGTCTAATACCAAACCTTCCATGCCTTGATCTTTTAAACGCTCAATTTCTTTTTTCACGTCGCTTGCAGCATTTCGTTTATTATAGTCTTCAAAATTCACATAGAACTTCGGCAAGTTGATGATTCCGAACGTGCGTTCTCCTTTTTTTACAACAGCCGATTTAGCATAGGTTTCTTCAATCTCAACCAAATCTCTTTTGATTGTGATGATTTCAATAGAACCATCTACTTTTTTCATCGTCAAGGTTACTTTTGTTCCTTTTGGACCTTTGATCAATTTTACAGCATCATCTAAGCGCATTCCAACAATATCTACTGGTTCTTCACCTTCTTGTGCTACTTTTAGAATGATATCTCCTGCTTCAATTTTTTTACTTCTCCAAGCTGGTCCTCCAGAAATTACCTCAAATATTTTAGCTCCTTCTGTACGTTTTTGCAAACGCGCTCCAATGCCTTCTAAAGTTCCTGACATGTTCATATCAAAACGATCTTTGTCTTGTGGCGCTAAATATGAGGTATGTGGATCAAATTCTTCTACAATTGCATTTATATATATGCTAAACCAATCTTTACGCTCTAAATCATCCATTAAGTCAAAAAACTCAACATACGTTTTTGCGGTAGATTCACGAGCTTCTTTTTCTAAGGCAACATCATCCTTAATTTTATGAGCAGCATCTTCTTTCTTCTTATTTTTTTCTACTTCTAGCTTTATATCATAGTTTGCTAGTGTAGAAAATTTTAATTCTTTTCTCCAACGTTCTTTTAATTCTTTGACGTTTTTAGCAAAAGTTAGCTTTTCATAATCTCTATTGATTGTTTCATTCTTTGTAAAGTCGAACGGATTTTTCAATACTTCTTCTTGAAACTTTTTAGATTCCTCCATTCGTTTCATCAAACGATCATATACCAAACTAAAGAATACAACTCCTGGTTTTTTGATTTCATCATCGATTTTATCTTTATACTCACTAAACTCTTCAATGTCTGACACCAAGAAATAACGCTTCATTGGGTCAACTGCATCGATAAAGTCATTGTATACATTCTCAGAGAAATCATCATTAATATCCTGAGGATCAAAATGCCACCTACTTAATACATAAGAAATTAAGTCTACTAATGTTTTATCTTGTCCAGGATCGTCAAAAGATTTTTTTGCAAAACCGCAAGACACCATTGCAAAGACCAATAGTGCCACTAAATATATTCTGTTCCTTCTCATAAAAGCTCTAATTTTCACAGATTTAAGTTTTTTCATTTTCATAATTCAGCATGAATTTGGGGCTTATTTTCTTCCGAAAAGGAGCATTCATACCGATACCGTTAATTTTTTACTAAAATAAAGAAAAAATTATGCCGTTTTTTAACAATGTTACTAATTTTTTGTTAAAGACAAAACCGTATGCAATTAAACGGTAAATTGTGTACTTTAGCAACTTAAAATGAAGTACCTCTTTTATGGATGAAAAACCTTTAATTTTAGTTACCAACGACGACGGCATTACTGCTCCGGGATTACGCGCATTAATTGATGTAATGAACGAATTAGGAGATGTAATTGTTGTTGCTCCAGATAGCCCTCAAAGTGGAATGGGACATGCGATTACGGTAAACTCTACAATTTATTGCAATGCAATTACTATTGATGACGGACCACAAATTGAATATTCGAGTTCAGGAACACCCGTAGATTGTGTTAAACTTGCCGTAAATGAAATTTTAAATAAAAAACCAGACATCTGTGTTTCAGGAATTAATCATGGATCAAACTCCTCTATTAATGTGATTTATTCTGGAACCATGAGCGCAGCGGTTGAAGCTGGTGTGGAAGGAATTCCTGCCATTGGTTTTTCACTATTAGATTATGATTGGGAAGCCAATTTTGACGCTACAAAAGAGTATGTAAAAAAGATTACTCAAAAAGTATTATACAATGGCTTGCCAGAAGGTGTTGTACTTAATGTGAATTTTCCAAAGTTAAAAGCGAAGGAAATTAAAGGAATTCGTATTTGCAGACAAGCCAAAGCGCGTTGGAAAGAAGATTTTGATAAACGCACCAATCCACATGGAAAACAATATTATTGGTTATCTGGAAGTTTTATCAACCAAGACAAAGGAGAAGACACCGATGAATGGGCATTGGCAAATGGTTATGTTTCTATTGTGCCTGTAAAGTTTGACTTAACAGCTCATCATGCAATACAAAAACTTAATAGTTTAGGATTCAATGAAAAATAATAATAAAGAGGTTATTGTTGGAGCTCTAGTTGGGCTTGGCACTACAATTGTAGGAACATTTTTGTATTTGATATTTGTGGCATATCAACGAAACGCATCCATAGGTGCTGTTTGGGATTTTGCTATGAACGGAAGTGAAATTAGTTCCGTAGTAGTTTTTGGTACTGCTTTGAATTTTGCTGCATTTTTTGGTTTCTTGAGATATAATAAAGAAGCACATGCAAAAGGTGTATTGATTATCACAATTATTACTGGAATTGCAGTATTGATCCATAAATTATTCGCATAAACACTCGCATGAAGTACTATATTGTTGCAGGAGAAGCGTCGGGAGATTTACATGGTTCTAATTTAATGAAAGCTATTGTAAAGGAAGATCCTTCAGCCGATATTCGGTTTTGGGGCGGCGATTTGATGCAAGCAGTTGGCGGTACTTTGGTGATGCATTATAAGGAACGTGCTTTTATGGGATTCATTGAAATTATCATGAATCTTCGTAAAATTTTGGGTATGATTTCTTTTTGCAAGAAAGATATTGCGGAGTTTCAACCTGATGTTATAATTTTTATTGACAATTCAGGATTTAATCTTCGTGTTGCCAAATGGGCTAAAGAAGCTGGTTTTAGAACCAATTATTATATTTCTCCTCAAGTTTGGGCAAGTAGAGCGAGTAGAGTCCAAAAGATTAAACGCGATGTTGATGCCATGTATGTCATTCTTCCTTTTGAGAAGGAGTTTTATAAAAAATATGACTATGATGTGCATTTTGTAGGTCATCCGTTGTTAGATGCCATTGCCGATAGAAAGCCTGTGGATGAAACACAGTTTAGATCAACACATGGGCTGGACGATAGACAAATTATTGCTTTATTACCTGGAAGTAGAAAGCAAGAAATTACCAAAATGCTTTCGATTATGCTTTCTGTTGTGGATGATTTTTCTGAGTATCAATTTGTGATTGCTGGTGCACCTAGTCAGGAAAAATCATTTTACGATCAATTTATTAGTGGAAAAAATGTGCAATTTATCAGTAACAAAACATACGATTTATTGAGTGTTGCTACTGCTGCTTTGGTCACTTCTGGAACCGCTACTTTAGAAACAGCTTTGTATAAAGTACCGCAAGTCGTATGCTACAAAGCGAACAATATTTCCTATCAAATTGCCAAACGCATTATTACCTTAGAGTATATTTCTTTGGTGAATTTAATCATGGACAGAGAAGTTGTCAAGGAATTGATACAACACGATTTCACCACTCAAAATGTCAAAAAAGAATTGACACGTATTTTAGATGATAACGAACGTGTAAAATTGTTTGAAGATTATTACGAACTAGAACAAAAGCTCGGTGGTAAAGGTGCTAGTAAGAAT
>NZ_JAKVBC010000035.1 GCF_022447245.1 Kordia sp.
CACTACGTAACTTAGGTTCTATATATGTACTTTTTGGAGGCATAGTTAAACCTTCGTCAGCAATTTGTTTCATTTCGTCAACGTTCACAGGAACGAGTCCAAAACCAACGGCAAATTCACCAGAATCAATTCGGTTTTTCATTTCAATGACATTGTGTTTGTCATATCCGTAATCAATTCTGCTATCATTTCGTAAGTCAGTAATGCCCAAAATAGGTTTTAAGATAGTAATGAAGAGAATATGAGTGTCAAGCCTACTTAATGAATCTGTAAATTTATAATCTGTTTTTCGTAAGTATAGTGAGTAAAATTCACCATCTAAATACATGCTAAAATGATGTTTTTTAGAAGGTTTATAAAGCTCATGTCCTCGGTTTTCAATACGATATACTTGATCGAGTTTTAATAGAAACTGTTCTTTTGATAAACCATTCAGGTCTTTAATCAATCGGTTAAACTCATAAATACGTAATTCAGATTCAGGAATTAAGTAACTCATAAATGAATTGTAGCTTTCCGTTCCTGAATGTGCATTATTTTCACTTTTAGAATCTACACTTAGTAAATATGAAGAAGCTGAACGATGATGTCCGTCCGCAATATAAATATCGCCCATGCGCGTAAATTCTTCTTGAATCACTTCAATGTCAGATGCATCATTTACCAACCACAAATAGTGTGTATCTCTATAGGTAGTAGTAAATTCAAATTCGGCGCGTGTTTCTGTATATTTTTGTAAAATGGAACGAATAGTATCAGAATCTGGATAGGTTAGGAGTACAGGTTCAGCATTGAAACCTACCGTTTTTAGGTATTCTTTAAAAATTTGTTCCCTGTATTCTATTGTATCTTCATGTTTCTTGATGACATTATTTTTATAGTCTTCGGTACTGGCCGCAGCCACAATTCCTGTAAATACTTGCTGCTCACGATTTACAACTCTATAAATATAGAAGCATGGTGATTCATCTTGGACAAAAATACCATCTTCTCTAAATTCCAAATAACGATTGCGCACTAAGCCATAACGCTCTTTTCCAGAAATTTCTTTGTGGTATTTGTAACCAGGATTCACAATGTGTAAAAACGAAAACGGATTGTAATCCAAACGTGCTTCGCGTTCGTCTTGTGTATAACTTTGGTACGAACGTGCCGCCACAAGACTTACTTTATCGCGTGTTGGTCGTACTGCTTTGAATGGTTGTATTTTTGCCACGTTACTTTCTGTTAGATTTGATAAATTTAGTAGGATCTAGAAACCCTTTCGTATTCTTACTATATCCGCCTCCGATTTCCATAAAAATATCATCGCGAATTTCTAAGTGTAAATGCGCATAATAGACGCCATCGGCATTACCGATAGTTCCAATTTGCATACCTTTTGTCACAAAGCTACCTTTTTTTACAGAAATTTTGTCACAATGCGCATATAAGGATTCGTAATAATTGCCCTTGTATTTGTGAACCACACGAATCACATTTCCCCAACCACCGCCATAGTCTTCAGCAAAAGTTACATATCCATTTCCAATTACGTAAATAGGATCTCCTAAAATCGGAATTTCCGCCACCTGTTCCGTTCCAATCGTCTCCTAAATGATTGTTTACCGTAAATTTTTGCGCATTGTAATAGCCTTTTGCATCTGGTTTCCCAACTGGAAAGTCAAAACCTTTGACAATATAGTTAGGATTTTTTTTGAATAGGGAATCAAAAAAGACAAACGAATCTTTCGATACATTTGTCTTTTCTTTGTGATTTTTGGACACGCTTTTTTGCTCAGTTTGTTTACAACCAAGCAAACATAAACATAGTATTAGTATAAGTTGCTTCAAGCGTTTATATACGTTTTGAATTTTTTGAAATCGTCTTCCGAATAAAAAATATTATGAGGAATATATGTGTATTTTATTTTTGTCACATATACCAACCAATAATCTTCTTTGATAATTACATTCTTTAGTTCGCCCATTCTCCAAGAGGAACTTTTACCATTGCTAGTAAGTTGTAATGTTTCGTCATTAAACTGTACTTGTGTTTCTGAAAAAAACGGTTCTAAGTTTTTTACAAACGTTAGAATTAAATAACTAAAACCAAGTATAACAAGTGCAATCAAGCTATATAAAGCTATCAAACGCCCAAGTTGCCAACCTAATAATAAGGTCCACACAATTAAAAATGGTGATAGTTGTAATAAGCTTCTTCCAAAAATAAAAAAGAAGATTTTTCGATACTTTTTACTCGTCAGTTGATACGTTTTGGTATCAATCATTAGCTAAACATTTTTGCGACTTTCTCCGCTTTTCTACTTTCTGCATAATCATAAAATCCTTCTCCAGATTTTACTCCCAATTTACCTGCCATTACCATATTTACTAATAATGGACACGGTGCATATTTTGGATTTTTGAAACCTTCGTACATTACATTTAAGATAGATAAACATACATCTAATCCGATGAAATCTGCCAATTGTAAAGGTCCCATTGGATGTGCCATTCCTAATTTCATTACGGTATCAATTTCTTGAACACCAGCAACGCCATTGTAAAGAGTTTCAATAGATTCGTTGATCATTGGCATTAAAATACGGTTTGCCACAAATCCTGGATAATCATTTACTTCTGTTGGTACTTTATTCAATTGCTTTGAAAGTTCCATGATCGTATTTGTTACTTCATCAGAAGTATTGTAACCACGAATAATTTCAACTAATTTCATGATCGGTACAGGATTCATAAAGTGCATTCCAATCACCATCTCAGGGCGAGAAGTCACGGCAGCAATTTGTGTAATAGAGATCGAAGAAGTATTGGTTGCCAAAATGGTGTCCTCTGGACATAATTCGTCTAAGTCTCTAAAAATTTTCAGTTTTAAATCTACATTTTCCGTAGCAGCTTCTACGACCAAACCTGCATATTCTACACCATCTTTTAAACTTGTAAATGTGGTAATATTGCTTAATGTATTTTGTTTGTCTTCTTCGGAAATTTTTTCTTTAGCGACCATACGATCTAAGTTTTTCGTAATGGTTGCTATTCCTTTGTCTAAAGAAGATTGAGAGATATCTATTAGTTGAACTTTAAAGCCAAATTGAGCGAATGTATGCGCAATTCCATTGCCCATAGTTCCAGCTCCGATAACAGCTACATTTTTCATATTTTATAGTTTATTTAGTCTGTAATTTTAGTTTTTTACCATCTGTTGGACAGTAATTCCAGGTCCCGTTGTATAGTTTTTTGTCTTTAGGACATATTTTCTTTTCTACCATTGAACTTAAAGGAAGCGGAAAATCAAATTCTTCTGTATTTAGGATTACGGTAAATTTTCCTCTACTTAAGGGATTGGCAATCAGTGAGCCGTCTTTAGCTTTTTTGGGAAAAACATGAAATTCCATTTGTTCTCCAAATTGTCCAAACATGTCAGCCATCATTGGTTTCATCATTGATAATACAGCTCCATATTCTTCGGGTATAAGACTTTCATCAACAGTGTTATACGTGTTTCCGTTATTATCTTTGATTTGAATTTTAGATGTTTTCCTAGCCTCAAAACCTCCGAATGGAAGCATTTCAGTATTGATAATACAGACTAAGGTAAAAGCTTCAAAAGTGGCAATCATCTCATCAGCGTAACTAGAGTTTGCCATGCTACTATTTTCTAGTGAGAGCTTCCAATATTCGGTAGGAATCCACCAAATTATTTTAAAAGTTTCTTTATCCTTTTTAATGATCTGTACATTTTTTATCAGTGCAGATAAATTTACTTTTTCAGCAGGAACTATTTTTTCTTCCTGAGAAAACGCAAACGTTATCGTAAATAGACAAAGACACAGGAATGTATTTTTTAGTGTTGTCATTGCAAATTATTTCTTGAATGTATCTATAATTTGAATTGCAACACGTAAGGCTTCTGTTCCTTGTTCTAAAGAAACAATTGGTGAAGTATCATTATGAATGGCGTCAGCAAATGTTTCCAATTCGTCTAAAATGGCGTTGTTGCTATCAATATCAGGGTTTTCAAAATAGATTTGCTTTTTAACACCTTCTGCATTTTGAAGAATCAATGCAAATTCATCTGCTTCTTTTGGCGCATCTTTCATTTTTACAACTTCAACTTTCTTCTCTAAGAAATCTACTGAAATGTATGCATCACGTTGAAAGAAACGACTTTTTCGCATGTTTTTCATGGATATTCGACTTGACGTCAAATTGGCAACACAGCCATTTTCAAATTCCAAACGCGCATTGGCAATGTCAGGTGAGTTGCTAATCACAGAAACACCACTAGCATTGATTTGTTTCACTTTAGAATCTACCACGCTTAATATGGCATCAATATCATGAATCATTAAATCTAAAACCACAGGAACATCTGTACCACGCGGATTAAATTCAGCTAAACGATGCGTTTCAATAAACATAGGCGAGTTGATCTTATCTTTTACCGCCGTAAATGCAGGATTGAAACGTTCTACATGTCCTACTTGCCCTTTTACATTGTATTTTTTTGATAATACAATTAACTCTTCAGCTTCAGCAACTGTGTTGGTAATTGGTTTTTCAATAAAAACATGTTTCCCTTTCGTAATGGCTTTTTTTGCACATTCGTGATGCGAAAGCGTAGGAGTTACAATATCAATTACATCTACAGCATCAATTAAGGCATCAATAGTTTCAAAATAGGTATATCCAAATTCGGCAGCAATTTGCTTTGCATATTCAGGATTTGCATCATAAAAACCGACTAGTTCGTATTTGGAAGATTGTTGTAATAAACGAAGATGAATTTTCCCTAAGTGTCCAGCACCTAAAACTCCAGCTTTAAGCATAAAAAAAGTGTTTTGCACAAAAATAATTTATTTTTCTAAAACGCTTAGATTTATGACAAACAAATCTGTTGGAATATTGCTTTTTTTAGTAAAAACGTCTGTGATTTTTTATTTTGACTAAAAAGGTATTCGTAATCAATTAGTTGTATTTTTAGTGAATTATTTGTGTTGATAGATAAAAAATACTGTTATTTTTGCGACAAGATGAAGGATACGTTTAAACATAAAGGCATGCGAAATCAGTTAGCACAAGTGGTTGCTAACAAAGGAATTACTGATGAGAAAGTATTGAATGGAATTCGAAATATTCCACGTCATTTGTTTATGGATTCAAGTTTTGAAGATCATGCGTATCAGGATAAAGCTTTTCCAATTGGTGCCGATCAAACCATTTCACAACCGTATACAGTAGCTTTTCAAACACAATTGCTAAATAGAAAAAGGTGCAAAAATTTTGGAAATTGGTACAGGAAGTGGTTATCAAACAGCTATGTTACTCGAATTAGGTGCAAAAGTCTACAGTATTGAGCGCCAAAAAGAACTGTTTAAACGTACCAGCTTATTTTTACCAAAATTAGGATATAGAGCGAAACGACTCATTTTTGGAGATGGTTATAAAGGATTGCCAGAAGAAGTGCCTTTTGATGGCATTGTGGTCACCGCTGGCGCGCCATTTGTTCCAAAACCTTTATTAGCACAGTTGAAAGTAGGAGGAAAGCTTGTGATTCCTGTTGGTGAAAACAATAAGGTACAAATCATGACTTTATTCATTAGAACTTCAGAAAAGTCATTTACCAAAAAAGAATTTGGAGAGTTTCGTTTTGTGCCGATGTTAGAAGATAAAAACTAAAATCTATTGTGTATTTTTGAAGTATGCATGACAAAACTGATATACCATACTTCAACGCCATGACTATAACAAAGCAAAAGCAACGATTATTTTTTTATTTTTTTCTACTGTGTGTAAGTCAAGTTTTTGCGCAAACTCATAGAGCTAGAGATTTAGGAATTCCTTTTGATGGAACTCCAGGAGCTTACAATGCTATTACAGATGTTAAGGGTGTTTTGGTAGGGCATTCTACGATTATATCTGGAAAAGGAAAAATTAGCTTAGGCAACGGTCCTGTAAGAACTGGTGTTACAGCAATTTTTCCTGCTGGAAAGAAAAAAAAGCCTGTATATGCTAATTGGTATGCGCTCAATGGGAATGGAGAAATGACAGGAACTACGTGGTTGACAGAATCTGGTTTTTTGGAAACTCCAATTATGTTAACCAATACATTTAGTGTAGGAACAGTGCAAAAAGCAACTTTGCAATGGATGGTAGATTCCTCGTGGAGTTCAGAGGATTGGTGGTGGGCATTTCCTGTGGTAGCCGAAACTTATGATGGATTCTTAAATGATATTTATGGATTTCAGGTAAAAGATACACATGTATTAGAAGCAATTAAAAATGCTTCTTCAGGTGTTATTGCTGAAGGAAATGTTGGTGGCGGTACAGGAATGATGAGTTTTGATTTTAAAAGCGGAATTGGGACTTCGTCAAGAATATTAAAATTTCCAGATACTACTTATACTGTTGGAGTTTTGGTTCAGTCAAATTTTGGACATAGACCACGATTTAAAATCGCGGGTGTTCCAGTTGGAGAAGAATTAAAAGATACATTACGTGTAGACTATAAAGCTCCGCCACAATTTAGAAGACAGAGCGGCGATGGTTCTATTATTGTTGTTGTAGCTACAGATGCTCCCTTGTTACCACATCAGTTAAAAAGAGTTGCACAACGAGTTCCACTTGGAATTGGACGTTTAGGAGGAATAGGTGCAAATGGTTCTGGAGATATCTTTATCGCGTTTTCTACAGCAAATCAAAATGCGTATATACGAAAAGGAAAAACAGAAGTAGAAGTTCTTTCAAACGATTGGATGAATGATATTTTTGATGCAACAATTCAAGCTGTTGAAGAAGCTGTAATTAATTCAATGATTGCAGCTGAAACAATGGAAGGAGTGAATGGAAATAAAGTGTATAAACTACCGCACGAGGAAGTCATTAAGATATTAAAGAAGTACAATCGTTTACAGATTGAATCAAAAAAGAATTAATTAAAACTCTTTTTAATACGCTCTAAGTTACGCTTGTTATCTCTATCCTTGATCGTTTCACGTTTGTCATGAACCTTTTTACCTTTAGCTAAAGCAATGGATAGTTTTGCCAAGCCTTTTTCGTTTAAAAATAAACGCAACGGAACTATGGTTAGTCCTGCATTTTTGACACTTTTGTGCAGACTTCTCAATTCTTTTTTATTCAAGAGAAGTTTACGAGTGCTTCTTGGCTTGTGATTGTAGTGTGTACCAAAAGCATATTCTTCAATATACATATTTACCACAAAAAGTTCGCCGCGCTCATTGAATTCACAGAAACTTTCGGCAATAGAAGCTTTACTCAATCGAATGGATTTAATTTCCGTTCCTGTGAGTACAATTCCAGCCGTATACTTATCTATGATTTCGTATTGAAAACGCGCTTTTTTGTTTTGTATGTTGATGTTTTTTTGCATGAATTGCCAAAGTTACTAACATTTCTTAGAATCACAAGTATATCTATAGCTAAGCTTTAGCAATTCCAAAAAATATCTTTCAATATACTATGACTTTTGTCATTTTTATCCGAGAAAGTCGCACATACATTTGTACTATAATTATTAAATAATAGACTTATGAAAAAAGCAGTATTCGGTGTTTTTTTATTGTTAGGAATTGTTCAACTAACAGCACAGGAAGATGTTCAACCACAAGATAAAAATACGTTTAAAAAATGGCAAGTGCGCGCACGTGTGATTTCTATCATACCAAATGAAAGTGCTTCTATAGAAGCTATTGGAGGCGATGTTTCTATTTCTACTGCCTATGTTCCTGAATTGGATTTTACTTATTTCTTTACGGAAAATTGGGCGGCTGAATTAATCTTAGGAACGGCAAATCATGATGTTGAAGCTATCAATACTGCTGGAGGGACAATTGATTTGGGTGATGTTTGGTTATTACCTCCAACTTTAACGTTTCAATATCATTATCCGATAGGCGATTTTAAGCCTTACGTAGGAGCTGGGGTGAACTATACCATTTTTTATGGTGCTTATGAAGGTCCTATATTAGATAATATTGATTATGATAATAGTTTCGGATTCGCTTTTCAAGCAGGATTTGATTATGCACTAAATGATACATGGTTTTTAAATTTAGATATGAAAAAGATATTCATTCAAACAGATGCTACTGTTAATCCAAATGCAGCACTAGGAGCAGATATCGATATCAATCCTTTGGTCATAGGATTCGGTATTGGAATGAAATTTTAATTGTTTGCACATAGTTTGGGAAATGAAAACGCCGCTTTATAGCGGCGTTTTTTATAGTAGTTTTTAAAGACAAGGATTAATTTACTGTCAATAATTGTACTGTTTTTGAATCTCCAGAAATGGTAACTATGTACAAATTACCGTTGTTATCATCTTTAATAGGTTCATAATTTTCTCGTTGAATCAAGCGATTTACAAAGTTTGGTGTTGTATTGCTATGTCCAACAATTAGCACGGTTTGTCCTTTGGTTTCTTTTAAAAAGTCATCCATTTTTATTCCAAAAGGATTATACGTTTTTATTTCTAACTCGTGTGCTTTTGCTGTTGGTTTTGCCGTTTGTTTTGTTCTATTATAATTTGTAGAATACACAGCATCAAAAGGTACTTTTTTAAAGACAGAAGCCCAATATTCAGCTCTGTTGTGTCCTTGTTTTGTTAAATCAGGATTTTTATTGCTTTTATCAGAACGATCTTTCTCTGCATGGCGAATTAGATAGTATACGGAAGTTCCCGTTTCTCTCTCTTTTTTACTTTCTTTTCCTTCTTGAGCAAAACAGTTTACTACTAAGAATAAACTCAGTACAAATAGAATATTTTTTTTCATTAGGTATTTGTGTTTTTTGATTAACTAATAGCAAGCGCAATTTCGATCATTTCTTTGAACGTTTGCGCTCGTTCATCTGAAGTTGTGGTTTCATGTGTTACCAAACTGTCAGATATTGTGAGTAAAGATAATGCTTTTACTTGAAAACGCGCTGCTATGGTATATAAAGCTGAAGTTTCCATTTCTACACATAAAACGCCATATTTTGCCCATTTTTTATAATAGTCAGGATCTTCTTGATAAAAAATATCACTTGTTAAAATATTTCCAGCTTTTACAGGAATGTTTTTGTCTTTTGCAGTAGCAATGGCATCTAAGAACAATTCGACATTTGCAGTAGGAGCAAAATTTTCACCTTGAAACGGTAAATGGTTGGTGCAACTATTGGAAGAAGCAGACATTGCCACAATAATATCACGAATTTCTACATCTTTTTGATACGAACCAGCACTTCCTACACGAATGAGTTTTTGAACATCATATTCGTTGATAAGTTCATGTACATAGATAGAAATTGATGGCGCTCCCATTCCTGTTCCTTGTACAGAAACCGGTTTCCCTTGAAAAGTTCCTGTATATCCAAACATACCGCGAACGTCATTGTATAAAACTGGATTTTCTAAAAATGTTTCTGCAATCCACTTGGCACGAACTGGATCTCCTGGAAGTAAAACTGTTGGCGCAATATCGCCTTTTTTTGCATTGATATGTATGCTCATAATTAGTAGCTGTTTTGTGATGGAGTTCTTGTAACAATAGCAATTCCATTGGAAGTTCCAATACGAGAAACGCCTGCATTAATATATTTTTGAGCTGTTTCATAATCGCGAATACCGCCAGAAGCTTTGAGTTTTGCTTTTCCGTTTACGGTATCTTTCATAAGCTTGATAGCTTCTAAAGTAGCACCGCCCGTTCCAAAACCAGTAGATGTTTTTACAAAATCGGCTCCTGCATTTACGGCAAGTTTAGATGCTTTTACAATTTCTTCATCCGATAGGTAGCAGGTTTCTATAATCACTTTTAAAGTCAAATTTCCAGCAGCTTTTTTTAGTTGTCTGATTTCGTCTTCGACTAAATTTTCTTTCCCAGATTTTAGCCAGCCCAAATTGATCACCATATCAAACTCGTCAGCCCCATCGTGTTTGGCTTGTTGTAATTCAGCTATTTTGGCTTCAGTACTCATCGCACCAAGCGGAAAACCTATTACGCTACATACGCTTACGGTATCACTTTTGGATAGAAAATCTTTTACCAATGCTACATGACAACTATTTACACAAACAGAAAAAAAGTTATGTTCCAACGCTTCTTCACAGAGTTTTTCTATATCAGGAATTGTTGCAGTTGGTTTTAACAATGTATGATCTATGTGACGGCTAATGTTCATGAACTTTCAATTTTAGGTAAAGATACTTAAAAAGCAAACTTTGAAAACTGATAATTATCAAGAAATACTCACCATTCGTAAACTTTTTACACGTTCGTCAAAATGCGACTCTGTTACAGGAAGTTGTACTTGTTCAAATAAAGATAAAAACTGTTCATTGTGTTCATGCGCTTTTCCTTTTAATACATTAAAATGCACAAAAGAACTCCACATAACAGCTTTCAATTCAGTTTTGGCTTCACTATACATACGAATTTCTACCAATAGTTGTTTCTTTCCGTATTGCAATAATTGTGATTCAATAGTTACAGTTTCCATCACATTGGCAGGACGTATATAAGCAATTTGATGCGAACCAACTACCCATGTTGTACCTGTTTTTTTAGCATTTTCGAAGATATTTAAATTGTAATGTTCTATTAATTGATCTTCTCTTGCGTTAATCAAGTAATCTAAATATTTACTATTGTTAAGGTGATTTAACGGATCACAATCTTGGAATCTGATTTTGGTTTTGCTGGTTAAAATTTTTGGTAATTCGGTCATAATTCATGTTGTTTTTAAAATATACCAATCGGTATATTTATAGTTAAAAAAATAGTTTTATGCTCTTAGTTCTTTTTCAATCATGTTATCAATTTGATCCATGGTGTCTTTAATATAAAAATCATCATCCATGGTATATGCCATAAAAATGGCGCCTTGAATCATTGTTTCCATACGTTTTGCCGTATGCATAGCATTCACTTTAGTACTGATTTCTCCGAGTTCTATTCCTTCTTCTATAATTGTAGCTAATTGATCTTGAATGCGTTGAATAATGGTTCGTACCTTCTGTAATAGTAACGTATTTTGGTTATTCGCGTCCACGCCTACATTTAAAATTGGACAACCACCCATTTTGTTCGTGTATAAGTAATAGTTGCGATAAAAATCGGTCATTAAAAATAATTTTCTAATAGGAGAATCACTTTTGTCCATGTGCTTTACAATTTCTTTCAATAAAAGCTTTACCATAAACTTAAACGAAGCAATTGCGAGTTCTTCTTTATTTTTAAAATTCCCGTAAATCGCACCTTTTGTCAAACCAGTGGCTTTGGTAATATCAGAAATGCTTGTTGCAGCATATCCATTTTGATTAAAAATAGGTGCAACAGTTTCTATAATAAAAGCGGCGGTTTTTTCAGCTTTTGTGATCATACTTCAAAGGTATATAAAAAAATATACCGATCGGTATAAAATATGTTTTTATTGTAAAAACGTAGCCGAAGTGTAGTTTCTGTGTGTAGGTAAGTGTTTGGTTTTTAGCGGGTTTATATGTAATTAACTTAAGTTATATATCATGAGAAAAAGAAATTTAACAAATAGATTGGAGTTAAAAAAGAAAGTAATTGCTGCTTTAGATGCTACAAAACTCACAGGAGGCTTAGTGAATGTGAATACAGAGGAACCAGATCCATTAACACATAACAGTTTGTGCCCAATTTAAACATGTTCGTGTACAGATCCAAAATTTGATAATTGTAAGCCTGTAAGTGTTTAACGTATTTCATTGTTAAATGCTAAATCTATCAATATCAAAAAAAAGAATTTACATGTAAAGTTGCGTTTTAAAAAGCATAAGATTACTTCATTTAACTCCAAAACAGTCATAGAGGAATAGCCTATATTCCACCAATCACAGTAGAGAAGGATGTTTGCCAACCTTCGGATATATGTTCTGATAAAGAAACCTGTCCTTATCATTGTATCATTATGCGAGAAGATGCTTGCTATACATATCCGATTATAAGTTGTACTCCTGATGGTTGTGGATCGATGGTTAATTGTCAAATCTAAAAAAGGACACCATGAAGAAAAAGAATTTTGATACAAAGTTGTATTTGGGAAAGCGTAATGTTGCTTCTTTTTATAGGAAAACATTAAAAGGAGGAACTGCAAACGCAGCAGATTGTGCGCCACCTTCCCATCAATGTGGAACAAATAATTGCGGATCAAATAATTGCGATACTAATAGTTGTCCAACCGTAGCAACTTGTTTTGCAGATGCCGCTTTGAGTTGTACGCCGAGAGGTTGTGGAAACACACTTTTTAATTGTTAAAACTGAATTATATCCTACTATAATTAAATATTTTGAGTTAGTTAAGGAAGAGATAGAAGTATGTATTAGTTCATGCTTCTATCTTTTTTGCTTTATTATTGATACATTCAAATTTGCAAAACACACTTTATTTAAGCTTCCATTCTACAAGTACTAATGATAATATAACATCATTCCAAAATTCAAAACTAGCAAGCCTTGGTCTTACAGGAATAATACTTGTTGGAATCCATTCAGATCCTCCGTTTATGTTTATTAAAGCCTCATAGGTTAATTGCTTCTCAAAAGGATTTTTTACCGTCAACATCATATTAGTATGTTTTTTGCCTTCAACGTTTTGGATAAATTCTAGTGTAATTGTTTTTTCAGGGTTAACATTCTCTGTAACTACTTTCATAGTGTGAATAGAATCTCCCTTAATTTCTGTTTCAATAAAAAGCTTTTCAGAAGGATATATTTGAAGGATTTTATCTCTGACAAAGTATGGAGACTTTGGTACTTCTTGTTGATAGAAATTTATAGTATCTATGGCTACTTTTAAAGTGAAAGCTTCTCTATCTGGCTTTTCGTTTTGAGCTTTTGCGAATACGCTGAAAATTAGAAATAGACTGAAAATTATTTTTTGCTGCATGGTTTGGTTATTAATGTTTAGTAATAAACTTCTTAAAGTTATGGTTATTGTTGTAGATAGAAAAATTACTCTTAATCAAAATAGCTTATAAAAATGTAGGTTTTTTTATGCTCTTTGTCATGCCATATATAGCATTCACTGTAAGTATGGTTTAGGAATTTAATTTGGAATACATAGTTTGTATGTTGTTAGAAGGCTTTTTAAACCAACTAGGAGTACCGAACATTTCCTTAATAGATTTTATACCATAATAAAATTGGTTGTTTTCTTTTCTGATTGATTTTAATAGGGAATCTTTAGCAATTATTTTATTTAAAAAGTGTTGATCACTTTCACACATCATTCATAAGCTTTCGGTATAAAATATTGCTTTTTTTTTTGCATTTTTAATTGAATCTGGAGGAATGAATCCAAAAAAATATTCAAAATTAGAAACGAATTGTTTCTTGTCTTCAGGATTATAAGAGTAAAGCAACTAGAGAGTGTTGCTGTTAAACAAATTACAAAGATATTTAATAGTATTTTAAATCTTTTCATCACATTAATTTATTAAAAAATAATATAAACGATAAATAGAATTAATGAAGAAACTTTTTTAACAAAAAAAAAAGAACGGATACGATTTTAGCACTAATACTGAACAATTTCTTTTACAAATTTTAACTTTTTCCATTAAAATAAAGCCTTTCCTACGACGTTTTAGTATTGAATCTTGTAGTTCAGGAGATATGAATATTTCCTGTCTTTGTCAGTAAACATCAAGAGCAGCTTTTTTGCGAGCTGCTCTTGATTACTTTAATTGAATTTTATGTAAACTTCTTATTAGTTTTCAATCAAATTAGTCTGATTTCTAAATACCAACTCATCGTTGAATTCATCTAGTAAAATGATACTCTCAGCAGACACTTTTCCACTTAGAATTTCTTTAGATAATTCATTCAACACTTTTCTTTGAATGACACGTTTTACAGGTCTAGCTCCAAATTGTGGGTCAAATCCTTGTTGTGCTAAGTATTGAATGGCTTCTTCAGTAGCATCTAAAGTAATTTGCTGTTTAGAAAGTCTTTTTGTCACGCTTTTTAATTGCAAACGCACAATTTCTTTGATGTCGCTTTGCGTTAATGGTGTAAACATGACCATATCATCAATACGATTAAGAAACTCTGGTCGTATTGTTTTTTTTAATAAGCCTAAGACTTCTACCTTGGCAGCTTCTGTAGCACTAAACATGTCTTGCATTGCCTTGAATTTTTCTTCGATGATATGACTTCCCATGTTAGATGTCATAATAATGATTGCATTCTTAAAATCGGCAACTCTTCCTTTGTTATCTGTCAAACGACCTTCATCTAATACTTGTAATAGAATATTGAAGGTATCTGGATGTGCTTTTTCTATTTCGTCAAGTAAAACAACCGAATATGGTCTGCGTCGGACAGCTTCCGTCAGTTGTCCACCTTCATCATATCCCACATATCCTGGAGGCGCACCAACTAGTCTGCTTACAGAATGTGATTCTTGATATTCGCTCATGTCAATTCGTGTCATGGCGTTTTCATCATCAAACAAATAAGAGGCAAGAGCTTTTGCCAATTCCGTTTTTCCAACACCTGTCATTCCTAAGAAAAGGAACGAACCAATTGGACGATTGACATCTTGCAATCCTGCACGACTTCTACGAACTGCATCAGAAACTGCAATAATGGCTTCTTCTTGCCCAACTACACGTTTGTGTAATTCTTTTTCGAGTTGCAATAGTTTTTCGCGTTCACTTTGCAACATTTTAGTTACTGGAATTCCTGTCCATTTGGCTACAACTTCAGCAATATCTTCGTTGGTTACTTCTTCTTTAATGAGTGCGTTTTCTTCTTGTGTTTCTAATTCTTTTTGCAACACATCTAATTGTTGTTGCGCTTCTTTAATTTTCCCATAACGCAATTCTGCTACTTTTCCATAGTTTCCTTCGCGTTCGGCACGTTCGGCTTCTGCACGATAATTTTCTATGGCTTCTTTCGTTGCTTGTACTTGATCTACTACATCTTTTTCAGATTGCCATTTGGAGAAAATTTCATCGCGTTCCTCTTTCAAATTTGCCAATTCTGCATTTAATGATTTCAATTTTGCCTCATCGTTTTCACGTTTGATCGCTTCAATCTCAATTTCTAACTGCATGATACGTCTGTCTAACACGTCCAATTCTTCAGGTTTTGAATTGATTTCCATACGTAATTTAGAAGCAGCTTCATCGATCAAGTCAATGGCTTTATCTGGTAAAAATCTATTGGTAATATAACGTTGCGACAACTCAACGGCTGCTATAATTGCTTCGTCTTTGATACGTACTTTATGATGTGTTTCGTATTTTTCTTTGATTCCTCTCAGAATAGAAATTGCACTTTCCGTATCTGGTTCGCTTACGGTAATTTTTTGGAAACGACGCTCTAAGGCTTTGTCTTGTTCAAAGTATTTTTGATATTCATCCAATGTAGTTGCTCCAATGGCTCTTAGTTCTCCACGAGCTAAGGCAGGTTTTAAGATGTTTGCTGCATCCATAGCACCTTGTCCGCCGCCAGCACCAACTAGTGTGTGTATTTCATCAATAAATAAGACAATATCACCATCTGCCGAAGTTACTTCTTTAATCACTGCTTTTAAGCGTTCTTCAAATTCACCTTTAAATTTGGCTCCAGCGATTAATGCTCCCATGTCAAGCGAATAAATTTGTTTGTCTTTTAAGTTTTCAGGGACGTCGCCTTGTATGATTCTATGTGCCATTCCTTCCGCAATAGCTGTTTTACCAACACCAGGTTCACCAACCAAGATCGGATTGTTTTTCGTTCTACGCGAAAGAATTTGTAAAACTCTGCGGATTTCTTCATCTCTACCAATCACTGGATCGAGTTTTCCGTCGTTTGCCAATTGGTTCAAGTTATTGGCGTATTTATTCAGCGAGTTATAGGTGTCTTCCGCCGTAGCAGAAGTTACACGTTCACCTTTGCGAAGCTCTTGAATGGCAGTTTTTAATGCTTTTTCAGTAACACCTTGATCTTTTAAAATCTGTGCTATTTTACTATTCGATTTAAAAAGAGCTAATACCAAATGCGAAGTTGATACAAATTCGTCATTCATTTCTTTGGCAACAATACTAGCATCTGTCAAGGTTTTTCCAGTAGCAGGAGATAGCATAATATTTCCGCCACTGACTTTTGAAAAACTATTGAGTGTACTTTCTAATATTTGAGAAAGTAGTGTAACATTTACATTGAGTTTCTTTAATAAAAAAGGCAATACATTATCATCAACATCCATGATGGCTTTGAAAAGATGTTCATTTTCAATTTGTTGATGACCGTATGTTTGCGTAATAAGCTGTGCTTGTTGTACAGCTTCTTGTGATTTTAAAGTATAATTGTTAAAATTCATAGCGTTCGGTTCTGTAATTTTATAGTAATTTTGCAATTGTTATTCCAATTGAGAATACAAGACAAAATGGCGGTTAATGCTAGTATTTGTAAGACATTTTGACATTTTTGCAAGTTTTAATAAAAGCATACGACCGATACTTTAAATTTACAGATACTTATGGGAATATTCAATAAATTATTTGGTAGTTCTAAACCTTCAGAAGCTCAAGAACCTTCAAAACTACAATGGGCACGATTGACAGATATGTCACAGTTAGACACTATTGTTGAGGAATCGAAAACAATGCCAGTTGCTATTTTTAAGCATAGTACACGTTGTGGAATTAGTAGAATGGTGATTAATCAGTTTCAAAGTACTTATGATTTAGAAGAAAATCAAATGAAAGTATATTATTTGGATTTATTGAGTTTCCGTCCAATTTCACAAGAGATTGCAGCGCGTTTCCAAGTATGGCATGAGAGTCCACAATTAATTGTAATAAAAAATGGAATTACGGTAGCACATGCTTCTCACAGTCAAATTAACGCAATTCCACTAGAGCAATTTGTGTGATTTTTCTTTTTTAACTTTTTAAAATTAAGAATTAAGAGTTTTTAAGACAGATTTTAGGGGCTGTTTTGTGCATTTAATTTACATCATTCAATCAATCAAAATTCGTTCTTAAAAATTACTGCCGATGGAAACTACCATTAATATAAGGATAATGCTTTTTTTTGGCATTTGCCATACAAGCCTTTGCACTCGGAATTTTATTTTTCTTAAAGCGTAAAGGTGATCGCGTTGCCAATAGTATATTTGGCGTTTTTTCGTTACTATTTTCTTATAATCAGTTTTTTAACTGTCCATTTTGGTCTGCTTACGACGGTTATTATATAGGGACATGTCGTTTACCAATTTTATTACTTGGGTTTGTTATGGTCCTTTGATGTATATATATTTAAAACGAGTACTTAATAAAAGCCCGTTTACTAGGCGTGATTTATGGCATGTAATTCCTTTAGTTTGGATCTTTTTTGTCTTTGGAAGCTATTATTTTTACTGATAGAATTGAAACATGAAATTGATAGTGCAAATTCACATGCAGATTATGTGAATTGGTGGCTAATTCCGAGACGATATTTGGTAGATGTTTTCACACTTTTAATGCTGGTATATGCAGCCAAGTATTTTTTCTGGAACTTTAAAGATTCCTTTTATAAAGTATCAAAATAACGGTTTGTCTTCTTCGATTGCTGCAGAAATGAAAGAAAAGTTGATTTCTTTAATGGAATCTGATAAATTATTTTTTGACAGTTTGCTTATGCTGGATGTATTATCGTCACATTTGAATTTGTCACGACATCATACGTCACGATTGATTAACGAACATTTTCAGGTAAACTTCTTTGGGTTTGTCAATAATTGTCGGATTGATGAAGCAATTCGACTTTTGCAGGATAAACAAAACGATTTGAATATCAACGAAATCATCTATGCCACCGGATTTAACAATCGGACTTTGTTTTATAACGCATTCCGAAAGAAAACGAGCATTTCACCTAAATCGTATTGGAGTCAGAATAGGCTAGCCTAGATTGTTTTTTTACACAGTATTTAACTATAAAAACACAGATACAAACTATTGATAGAGTTTGTATCTGTGTTTCTACTTTAATGACAATCACATTTTACTTTGATGACAGCAGCGGCACATTTCCATTCGGGATAGCCAGAACAAACTTTGATATAATAACACCTTGGATTATTGTTGCTTGGTAGATTTACTCCATTTAGAATTTCTCCTTGCCTTGTTTGATCAGTTCCTAAAAAGTCATTTCCATAACTGTAAGTTGCCGAAAGTTGTTGGAGATTTAATTCCTGTGGCGCTTCTACTTGAAACCATTTTCCTCATTCATATTTTTGAGGTCTATCCCAATTAGTGTAATCAAATTCCTAAACATCCATATAATAATTTTCTTCACACGAAGTATCACTTGGGTTTATAAGTATTTTTGCTGGACAAACTTCTGTAGGAATTTCAGGATTAGGGATAATTCCGTTAATTGTAAAAGAAGGTGTAGCCTCTTGTCTGGTGACATTTATAATACCAGCATTTTCAGAAGCTTGAATACTCCAACTCCAAAAGAAGCCTCTTACATCAAGTTGTATATGTGCTCTGTAAACTACTGATGATACTTGAAAATTATCATAAAATTTATTGAACCAACAACTACTAGAAGTGAATCTTCTTGTAGAGATTACATTATTGTCTTTGAATATTTTCACAGTCCATCGATATCGATTTCTTCCCCAACTTCTTTATGGACAATTGGGATCATTATTTCATGATACTCCAAGTCTTACAGTTCTGCTGGCTCCACAAACATCTATATTTGCGTTGCTAAAAGAATTTGTGCCAGGTTCGGACCAATTAAAACTAAGGTTTTGTGCATGTGAAGTAGTTGTAATCGAAAAAAGTAATGCTATTGTTATAAGTTGTATATATCTCATAATTGATTATTTAAAAGTTATTATTTAAAACTGAATTTTCAATTTGCATGCTTGTTAAGTGTAAAATTCTGATTCAAATATATTTGAGATATATAGCCAACATAAGAGTGACTTGATTCTGCGTTGACTTCAATTGATGAACGGTTGAATAAAGGAATGAAAGCAAGTTTTATAGAATGATGTGTGAACTAAAAAAGGCAAAAGTGAGTAAAACATACTCACTTTTGCCTTTTTGGTTGAAGTTAAAATATATGGTTAACGCCTAAATTTATTCCGTGTAAGAATTGCTTTGAGTCTTGCTTTTATATCTTCTCCAGAATCATAAATCATTTGCTCATTGCTTGGAAATGGTACAGCTCTCACAGAAATTAAATCGCGATAACTATCATCTAAAGCCCTTCTATCTCCGTCAAAATCTGCATAAGCATGTTCAAAAATAAACTCTGTACTAATAGGAAAGGCTTCAATTAATTGTTTTGTTCTGTAATCAACATAACGAACTTGTCCATTGACTTGTGCAGCTTTGAATTGTGTAAACTCATAGAGTTCGCAACGAATGGTTTTGAATTTATCAACTTTGATATCATTTCCAAGACTATCTTTTCGCACATTTCCATTAGCATCAAGTGCATATTTCCAACCATCTTTGATTTCTTTTTCTTTGATGATTTGTTTTTCTCTGATTTGCTCAGGTGATACTTGAATGTCTCTAAAATCAAGTATCAATCCAAAATCATAGCTGATTTTTGCAATTTCTGTTCCATGATATACCGTCCACAGATCATTCAAACCATACGTATTAAAGTTCAATAAATCATCTTCTAAACGTCTAGGAATTACTTTATCAGTTGCATTATTGAGTGTTACGAGTACAAAATCGGTTCCTTTTGCATGCGCTTCTTGTATGAGTTGGCGCACATTTTTATAGTTTGGTGAAATTTCATCAATATATTGCAAATCTTCAAAAGCTTTGCGGTATGCAAATTTGTTACTTCCGCTTTCAAACATTAATGAAGAAACTTTGTTGTATAAGTGTTCAGCCAGTTTGTTTTTGGTGCTGATGATTTCTTTAGAATAATTGTTCATTTTAAAACGAGCATTTCTTCCTTCTTCCAAAATAGGTAGTGGAAGTAATGGTTTTATCAATTCTTGTCTGTTATCCAACCCGATATAAATGTTATAGAGGATTTCTAATTTTTCTGGATTTCCTTCTTTTTCTAAGAATTTGATTTCCTCCAAATCGCGGGCCACAGCTTTTGAATATGCCGTTTCTAATAAATGCACAAATTGCTGTTTACGCTTTCGCGTTTTATTCTTCTTAAGCTGATTGATAGCATTATTGATTACTAAGTCATAATTCCCGGTATTTAATGCTTCCTGTGTTTTTTTTACACCGCCTCAGGCGATTAGCAATAAGGCGATACAAGTGGTAAGTAGTAATTTTTTCATACGCTATATGTTAGGTTTTATAGGTATATACAATATGAATACCAAACTCTCAAAAATACATTGATTTTTTAAAAAATAACTATATAACGTATAAAACCCACGGTATAAAACAAATAGAAAAAATACAGAAAAAAGACCGAATATAAATTTGTCAACCTTTATCGGTTGGGATGTTTTTACAGACTTTTATGATTTGCTTTATGAAAGAAATAAACGGCCATTTATATCGAATAGGGGAAGCTGAAAAACTAATAGGGTATTCATTATTAAAGTATTACATCATGAAAAAACAAGAGTTTAAGTCAAATTTTACTTTAAATAAGTCTGTGATTTCAAATTTCGAAACTTCGCAAGTAAAAGGAAGAACTATAGGAATTGAATCTGTTGACAGATTGAATTGTGAAACAGAAGATTGTGTGACGCAGGATTGTATTACCATTTTACAAACCAATTATTATCAATGTCCAAAAACAACATGTTAACATAAAAAATATCAAGTAAATAAATTTTAAAGCTAACCATCATCAAGAAAAAAAGATAGAAAAAACGTTAAAGATTAATAAATCTAATATTACAAGTTTATCAGACAAAAAAATGGATATGTTAAAAGGAGCATCTGCAGTACCACAATTGTGTCCAACATTCATCCCACACCTTTATTTAATTACCTATCGTTCTTGCACCTATTCGGAAACGTATCGTACGTGTCCAGCATAAAAAAAGTAATTTAAAAATCATTATAACCGAAACATTATGAAAAAACAAATCAGAAAATCGTCATTGCAAATAAATAAATCAACTGTAGCTCATTTAATACAAGGTCAACTTCGAGTAGGAGGAACATATACTTGTCACGGGCATTCATGTTGTCCAGAACCAACACAGGATCCGACATATGCTAATACTTGTGCAAATACCTGTGCATACACTTGCGGATTTGTATGTGGTGAAGAAACTATAGATCCAAGAAGATGTCTTGAGACTATTAGAACTTGTCCAGCATAATGAAATGTTTGTTCCGCCATAGTTAAGTATTAGATTCATAACATTATAGAAGAAAATTACTAAACTCATCATGGTAAATTAAGAAAGCTGTGATAGTCAAACTATACTAAGAAGCTAGTAGATTCATACAAAGGCGAATCTACATTTTCCACCTCAGTATTGGCAGGATTGTATGCTACTATTAATCCCTCAGAGTATACGACGAATGCTTTATTACATGTATTATTTTAATTAATTTAACTATAGTTGAACAGCATCAGGCTTCGGTCTGGAGCTGTTTTTTGTTACAATATTATTCGAAACTAAACTTTTAGAGTAAATTGCAGTCAAATTTTTATTGCATGTGTGATCCACTTATTTATGTACTTCTTGGTTTAGTTGTTGGTTATATTGGAGGTTTTGCAGGAATTGGCGGTGGTCCGTTTTTGGTATCTTTTTTAGTTTTATACTGTGGAATGTCACAATTAGCGGCGCAAGGTAATGTACTTACGATGATGTTGGGACCTATGAGTTTATTAGGTGTGATGTCACTGTATGGATATGTAAAACAACAATGGCTCAATATTGCTATCGGCGTTATTTCCTATTGTGTATTCTCGTATTTTGGAGCGGTGTTCGCCTTTTATATTGGGGAAACGGACTTAAAATATTACTTCACAGTATTATTAATTTTTATCGCATTATTGCAATTTAGATCTTACTTAAAGAAAAATTCTAAAGCAGCACATAAAGATCATATTTCTGTTTATTGGATTGCGCTTTTAGCAGCTATTACAGGAATTTTAGGAGGCATGTTTGGTATTGGAGCAGGTGTACTGATGGTGCCAATTTTGATAGGAGTTTTTAAATTTAAAAAAGAATATGCACGTGCTTTGAGTTTGGCAATTTTGATTCCACCTGTGAGCTATGGAGCATTTTTAAAATATAATTTTGAAAATCCTGTAGATTGGCAATTGGTAGGTATTCTTTTTGGAACCTATTTTATTGCTAATTTTTTTGGAGCCAAAATGGGAAGCAAGATTTCAGGAAAAGCTTTTACACTTATTTATGGCATTATTTTACTTTCGATAGCTATCATTTATTTGGTATAATTACTGCTATGAATAAATTTTACGGATCTCAATACTATAAATAGTTTTAACTACTATAAAAAACAGCAGTTTTTTCTGATAATTACTATTTTTTTTCACACATGGTTTTGAATTATTTTAGATTGATGACCATTACTTGCGATTATATTATTGGTTATTGTATTGCTTGTTGGTGTTGTTACATGTTTTAGTTTTATGCAACCAGATATTTTTTCAGGAAAAAAATCATTCCGTATTTTAAATACCGCAAAAATGGAATGTTAGAATCTTTTACACTTGAAATGAAACAACAGCTAGAAAGTTTAATGGAAACTGAAAAGGTATATCTAGATCATACACTTGCACTTAATACACTTGCAGATTTGCTGTACCTTTCCAAGCATCACACTTCGCAAATTATCAATAAATATTTTCAATCAAATTTCTTCGAATTTATTAATAATTATAGTAAGAAAGAAGCTATTGCATTAATTTCTGATACTGCGAATAACATGAATATTAATGAAATTATTGATGCAACAGCATTTAACAATTATTCTTAATTTTATAAAGCTTTCAAAAAGAAATCTGGCATGACTCCAACTTCATACGTAAAAAAGATTTCCGAAGATTTATAGTATTTTTTTAAACGCTTTGTCAATCCTTGTCGGCTCATGTGTCATTTCTTAGACTTTTAACTTCCTTTGATCGGCATTTGTTAATGGACAAAAACATTCGCAATAGCGGAACCCGAAAAGCTGATCGAGTAGGGAATTTACTTTAATCTTTTATTATTATGAAAAAAAAAGTATCTCAAACAATTTAGCATTTAATAAATCAGTAATAGCTGAATTAAGCGATAAGACACAGTAAAAAATTGTAGGAGGATCAACAGTTTTAACTTCAGTTTTAGTCGCAGCTTGTGGAACTATCAATCCATTAAATTGTAAAATGAGCGCATATTGTGCTCACTAGTTTTAATTATTTTAATTACTATGTAAACGATTCTAAACTGTAGTTTGGAGTTGTTTTTTTAGTAAAATTCATTATCAAAAAATCGCAAGAAATAAGAAAGCAAATTCTTTAAAAGAAATTATTTAATTTTAAAAACAAACCATTATGAAAACTCAAAAATCATTCAAATCATTAGGACTTAAAAAATCACAAGTAGCAACCTTAAATGCAAAAGCTGTAAATGAGGAAGAACAATTCCACATTCATCTAGAGGTTCATTAAATCCCTTAAACTATACAAATAGTGCATTTTGTTATTAAATAATTATGATTAAATAGATATATAATTTAATTATAAAAAAGGTTGTCTAAAAACAATAATTAGACAACCTTATTTATGTAGTAATAGTTTTTTGTTACTTTTTCTTTGGTTCAAAAACGGGTAGTAATTTTGAGCTTACTTCTCCAAAACCAATACGAACATGATCATTTTTACAATGCCCACGCATAGTTACCGTATCGCCATCGTTAATAAATGTGCGTTCAGAACCATCATTTAATTTCAAAGGATTTTTTCCAGCCCAAGTCAATTCTAGCATAGAACCATAAGAATCTGGTGTTTTACCAGAAAGTGTTCCACTTCCCATCATATCTCCAGAATTTACAGGACAACCGTTTACCGTATGATGTGTTAACTGTTGTGCCATGTTCCAGTACATATATTTAAAATTAGAACGAGAAACAATCGTTTCTTCACCGTTTTCAGGTGTAATTCCAACTTCTAAATGTACATCATAACTTTTCTTTCCTGTGTACTGTAAATATTCTAATTGTGGTTTTAATGGCTTTGGTGTTTCTACTCTAAATGGTTCTAATGCGTCCATGGTTACAATCCAAGGAGAGATTGACGAAGCAAAACTCTTTCCTAGGAAAGGTCCTAATGGTACATATTCCCATTTCTGAATATCACGTGCACTCCAATCGTTGAATAGTACGACACCAAAAATATAATCTTCTGCTTCTTCAATAGGAATTGGTTCTCCCAAATGATTAGCATCTGTTGTGATGAACGCCATTTCCAATTCGAAATCTACACGCTTTGAAGGTCCAAATACTGGTGTATCTGCTCCAGCAGGTAATGTTTGTCCTTGTGGACGGTGAATTGGAATTCCAGAAGGAATAATAGATGAGCTTCTTCCGTGATATCCAACAGGCACATGAAGCCAGTTTGGCATCAATGCGTTTTCTTTTCCTCTAAACATTACACCAACATTTGTTGCATGTTCTATACTTGAATAAAAATCTGTGTAATCACCAATTTGTACAGGCAATTGCATTTCTATTTCATCTAAAGTGAAAATAACGGTGTTTCTATGTTCTGCATTGTCGCGTAAACTTGCATTGTCTGCATCAAAAATGTCTCCAATACGGTTACGTACCAAACGCCATGTTTTCTTTCCGTCAGAGATAAAATCATTTAAACTATCTTGAAGGAAAATATCATCAGTTAAGGGAATTCCATCAAAATATCCTAATTGATGTAATGCGCCTAAATCAATGGCGAAGTCTCCAATTCTAGTTCCAATCGTAATTACGTCATCTCTTGTAAGAAAAACTCCAAAAGGTATATTTTGAACAGGGAAATCACT
Organism: Kordia sp.; assembly: GCF_022447245.1. Classification (GTDB taxonomy): domain Bacteria; phylum Bacteroidota; class Bacteroidia; order Flavobacteriales; family Flavobacteriaceae; genus Kordia. Next base: position 24,958 of record NZ_JAKVBC010000035.1, read on the forward strand.
ATTCTCAGGAACTTCTAGCCAAGTTCTTCGGTTGGGATTATTGGTTGTATCTGGCATAGTTGTGTGGAATATTTATAATTTTAAGGTTTTTTGTTATTTCTAGTCAAATATATGAGTTTTCTATATGAGTTATGGAATCTAAATCATATTTTTGGTTTTTATTAACATAGAGTCAAAACAATGCAACGCGACGAACAAATTTTTGAATTAATTCAAGCAGAAAAAGAAAGACAAATTGAAGGGTTAGAGTTAATCGCTTCTGAGAATTTTACAAGTGAGCAAGTAATGGAAGCAGTAGGTTCTGTATTAACAAATAAGTATGCAGAAGGGTATCCAGGAAAGCGTTATTATGGTGGCTGTGAAGTCGTTGATGAGGTAGAAACTATTGCTATTGAACGTGCGAAAGCATTGTTTGGAGCTGCTTATGCAAATGTACAACCACATAGTGGAAGTCAAGCAAATACCGCAGTTTTTGCAGCATGTTTAAAACCTGGAGATAAAATTTTAGGATTCGATTTGTCGCACGGAGGTCACTTAACACATGGTTCTCCTGTGAACTTTTCAGGAAAATTATATACGCCAGTATTTTATGGAGTAGAAAAGGAGACAGGTGTATTGAATTATGATAAAATTCAAGAAATTGCAACCAAAGAGCAACCAAAAATGATCATTGCTGGTGCTTCTGCATATTCAAGAGATATTGACTTTAAACGTTTCCGTGAAATTGCAGATAGTGTTGATGCATTATTATTAGCTGATATTTCGCATCCTTCAGGATTGATAGCAAAAGGAATTTTAAATGATCCTATTCCACACTGTCATATTGTTACGACAACTACACATAAAACCTTACGTGGACCACGTGGAGGATTGATCTTAATGGGGAAAGATTTTCCAAATCCTCTCGGAATTACCTTAAAGAATGGAAAATTGCGTAAAATGTCTTCATTATTAGATGGAGCTGTATTCCCAGGAAACCAAGGTGGACCATTAGAACACGTTATTGCAGGAAAAGCAATTGCTTTTGGAGAAGCACTAACAGACGAGTTCATGCACTATATTTTACAAGTACAGAAAAATGCACAAGCTATGGCAGCTGCTTTTGTTGCAAAAGGATATAATATCATTTCTGGAGGAACGGACAATCATATGATGTTGATTGACCTTAGAAATAAGAACATTACAGGAAAAGAAGCTGAAAAAGCTTTAGGTGTAGCTGATATTACAGTGAATAAAAACATGGTTCCTTTTGATGATAAGAGTCCATTTGTAACTTCTGGAATTCGTGTCGGAACTGCCGCAGTTACTACAAGAGGATTAAAAGAAGACGATATGGCATTGATCGTAGAATATATAGACGAAGCCATTACTAATTTTGAAGATGAAGGAAAATTAGAAAACATTGCATTCAAAGTAAATACAATGATGTCTGATAAACCTTTATTTCAAGCTTAAATTATAAAATACTTACAACCGTGTGATTTTTTAACATAAAATTAAGATTTATTATATTTGTTTCTATCAAAAGCTGCAGATATGAAACGAGCCATATTTGGCGGTTTCCATCAGAATTCAATACTTATTAAAAAATTGGCAGATGAAAAATTACACGATTGTACTCTTATATTTTCTATATTTCCCATTAGTACAAGCGCAAATACTCTTTGAAGAAAAAGCGGTTGAGTTGGGAATAAATATTACTGGAAACTTTAGTGCACAACTTGGAGGTGTTAGTTTTTACGACTACGATAATGATGGTTGGGACGATATTACTTTTGCCAGTAAAGGAGATTTTCCAGTTCGATTTTTTAAAAATAATGCAGGAACTTTTGTTGAAGAAGCCTTCAATATGACTGTGACTGGACATTCCAAACAAGTCTTATGGGTTGATTACGATAATGATGGTGATAATGATTTGTTTGTAGCACGTGAAGATGCAGCAAACAAATTGTACAATAATGACGGAAACTTTAACTTTACGGATGTTTCAACGATTGCGGGAATTCCAGATACTGTTTTAATCACTTTTGGAGCTTCTTTTGGAGATTATGACAACGATGGTGATTTGGATTTGTTTTTGAGTAATAAAGACGATGCTAAAATTATTCCGAATAAGTTATACAGAAATAACGGCGATGGCACTTTTACTGATGTTTCACTCACAGCAGGAATCAGTAATGTAGGTCATTTATCCTTCTGTTCTTCCTTTTTTGATTATAATAATGATGGCCATTTAGATATTTACATTTCTAATGACCGATTTTTAAACACCAATATTCTTTATAAAAATAACGGAGATGGCACGTTTACAGATGTAAGCTTATCTTCTGGAGCAGGTGTTGCTGCAAATGCAATGTCTACCACAATTGACGATTATAATTATGACGGATATTTAGATATTTATGTGACCAATACGGTAGAAGGAAATCATTTATTAAAAAACAATGGTGACGGTACTTTTACAGATATTGCCACAAGTTCCGGTACTATTTTTAATAGCATCGGTTGGGGCGCAAATTTCTTTGATGCTGATAATGATACCGATATGGATTTGTATGTATGTAGTATGGTGAACAATACTGCTTCTGGATTGTTGACTTCTGGTTTTTATGAATGTGATACTGGATTTAATTATACCGTTCCAACAACAGCAGGTTTTACCAACGATACATATACAAGTTTTTCTAATGCGATTGGTGATATTAACAATGATGGTTACCAAGATTTTGTAGTGGTAAATCAAGCACCAGAAAACCATACTCTGTGGAGAAATACTGGTGGTTCTAATAATTGGTTAAAAGTAAAACTAGAAGGAACTGTAAGTAATAGAAACGGAATAGGTTCTTGGATAGCAGTAACTATTAATGGGCAAACAATGTACCGTTATACTTTGTGTGGCGAAGCATTCTTGGGACAAAATTCTGCAACGGAAATTTTTGGAGTTGGAACAGAAACTAACATTGATGATTTGACTATTTTTTGGCCAAGCGGATTGGTTGATAATATAAGTAATGTAACCGCAAATCAAGTAATGAATGTAGTGGAAGGAAGTACGTTGAGTATAAACGAAGAAAACGCCGATACATTCAGCGTTTACCCAAATCCGGCATCGGATTATATGATGATTGCTACCACGATTTCTGAACCGTATACAATTTCAATTTTTGATAGCTTGGGAAGAGAAGTATTTGTTCAAAAGGAACAAAATAAACTCGCTAGAATGGATGTTTCTTCACTTGCTAGTGGACTTTTCTTTGTAGAGATTCGCACCGAAACTACCAAAACTGTTCAAAAAGTGGTCATTCAATAATTTTATCTTATCCTAGTGGATGAATATAAATAAAGCGTAATACCGATAATACAAGTAATCCCACTCCGAATATCACTTTAAAGGGCATTAGTTTTTTAGAAATACTTACAAGTGAATCACCAACTTTTGGAACTTGACTTAATACATGAGTTAGTAAAAGCAATCCAGAAACCATAGCAGCTAAGTCATAAATAAAATGTCTATCATTAAAGCCAAATATTCCTAAAAGTTCAAAAAGTCCCAAAGCTAGAACAGCTCCACCAATAAGTGTTGAAAACGGCATCAGTTTTTTGGCAATATCGTTGAAGAAATTGCTTTCTCCATCCAATTTATCTAATGCCGTAATTCCAAGTAGAATTCCAGCACCTATTCCTGCGATTTTGATTAATAGTAACATCATGTCGTTAATTTTTTTGTTTAATTGTTTTTTGTATGTTAATAAGTTCTCCTAAATATACGTATAAAAAAAGAATCATAAAATAGCGAACTAGTTTTATGATTCTTTTCGGTGTATTGTATATTTTTTAGCTGAATGTACTAATCATCATCAAAAGTAACATTGTTATAGGCACCGACGTCAGAAGGATTTGTTCTAGGATTTCCTAGAATATCATTTTGAACTTCAGGAGCACTTGAGGTATTTCCAATACCAATGGCAGCAGAGTTTTCTCCTATGTTGAATTCGTTATTGTCTATGTTTTTATATTCTACAGTATTTGAGTTTAATAGTAACGTAACAGCATCAAAAATGGTATCGTTTGAAAAATTGTATAATGGATCATTTGTAAAACGATTTTGAAAATCGTCAAACTTAATCAAGCAGTTTGCAAAGTTATATTCCAACAAGACCATGGAATCATTTGGTGCTTGATCAAACAACAATTCAATACTATTACTTCCATCGATAATACAGTTAGAAAAATTAGCTTGTTCTAAATCCGCAGTAAATATAGTTCCATTACCAACATCCAAATAGTTGTCTATTAAAATTGTTGGAAGTGTTCTAAAGCTATTAGTCCAATAGTTGGCAAATGTACAATGTCTAAAGGTATATTTTCCTCCTAAGTTCAAATACATAGAGGATTGCCCTGCACTTCCAATGACAGAATTGTTTGCTTCTATATGCCCTGTACGTGCTAATAAGCCAACAGTAGCACTGTTATGAATTTGAGAATTATTTAACGTCAAGGTTGGACTATCGGTGCCATCGTTATTGTCTGATAATATTCCAACTGATGCATTTTTTATGGTTGCGTAATCCATTTTGTTGTTGGTGCTTCCATCAGTAAACCAAATGGTTCCCCATTGTCCTGGGATATTGGCAAAATTGGGTTCTAGACGATCACCTTCAAAAATAACTTGGTTTTCAAGATCTTCCGTTGTACTTAACGCTCCGTTTACTTGCAAAGAGCCCATGTTTCCAACAATCAGACCAGAATCTGCATGAAAATGCACACGTGCACCAGCTTCGATATTGAGTACTTGATTTTGTCCAACGGCGGCATATCCATAGATGACATACGGTTTTTCGTTGGTCCAATTTAATTCAGAATCTTCCAAAAAGAATCCTTCTACACGGGTTTCATTACCTTCATCGTCTACGCTGAGTAATAAGGTTTCAATTGTACCATCATCAAATTGTTGTGGATAGAGGAAAATAGCATCTTGTACCAAAGTAACCAATTCTACTTTTTGTTGATTGTTTCCAGTGTCAAATTCAATAGCATCAGTGTATAGAAACTGATCGCCACTTGAAAAATCGTTGATGTCTAAAGTAGTTTCAACGAAGACAAACATACTATCATTTGCTAATAATTCTACATCTTGAAATACTTTTCCAGCAATTCCATCTACATTTAAGCGATATCTTGAATTTTCACCTTCTCCCAATTGAATGGTCGGAATACGAATATCGTCGTCACTTCGGTTGTATACTTTTAAATTGTATGTGCTAGAACCAATATTGGTAAATACAGTATCTAAATACACTGTGTCTTTTGAAAATTGAAGTTGTCCAGAACTCGGAACTGTTACAAAGTCCTTTCGGCAAGAGCTCCAAAGTATTATAGTGGTAAGAATTAAAAACGAGTATAAAAGTTTCTTCATTGTACAATTTTAGTTGTCAGATATCGTTTGTAGATATATGGTGTGGTAAAAATATAACTTTTTGAAGTTCTTATTATTGTTTCAGAGGATTAATTTTCTTTGAGATTTATAAAAGATTAGGAAATCACATTTTTTTTTGAAGGTTCCGGAAATCGGAATTTCAATATCTTGATGTATGTATAAAACCGTTCCGCTAATAGACTTTATTTTATTTTTATTGACAATATTCAGTTAGTCGTGTTTTTCCATAAACTTCTCAGCCACAAGTGCTTTTTCTATGAGTGGACGCTCATCTTCGGCTTTTATAGGTCTTGGAATGAGTTGGTACAACAGATCGATTTCTGTCACTCTTGCTTTTCCAATTCGATAAGGGGCTTTGCTTTTTTCTGCAAAGTTGATTTCCTGCTTATTATAATTTAAAGCTTTTCCATGTTCTTTGCGATTTCTGTACAATATAGTAATTCGGCTAAGCTTTTCCCTAACTCAGACATAATTGTCAGTGTGTTTAATTTGGTCAAGAATTTCATCATATTGTATAAAGAATACTATTAGTACTTACATTTTTTTGTTGTGTTAAAAAAATAACACAGCTTAATTTGTTGGTGATATAACCTTCGTTTGAGTTTGGTACCTTTACTGTTTTAGCTAAGAAAATAAATTTTTAAATAATTTTGAAACAAGTAGTGTACTTGGTAACACTTTCATGATGAATGAGAGCATATATAATTTTTATAAAGAGCGCAGGATTTTTTGTGCGGAAAGGGTATTTTTATTGTAGAATACGCATATTTTTGCTGTGTTCTAAAATCCTTGATAGGGTCCGAATTTTAGGAAAGATTGAAGTACTCTTGACTTTGAACGGAATCCTTATTGGTTTCACGAATTTTTTGAACTGAAGAATTAATATCTGATGTTGCTTGTATTTGACACGGTGCAGACTGCATAAGAAGTAGAACTACAAAAAGAATACTTTTTTTCACTGATAATAATATGGTTGGTGTCGTATAAAAGTATCGAAACTTATACAGAAACATAGATTTTTACATACAATCAAAGTAACTTATTCTTTCTTCTTTTTGGTCTTTTTTTTAAATTTTTTTAGACTTTCCTTTAAAGCATGAATTATAGTTTTATTATCTTCCTCAGTAATAGTGGCGATATCGTCTCCATGTACAGCAATTGCGGCTCCTCCGAGATGTTTTCGTTCTACGGCATATCCTGCAACAACTAAGACTTCTTCTAGAGGTTCTCCAGGTTTTAGTGTGATTTTATAAGTTGTTTTGTTAGCTGAAATTTTGACGTCTTGACTTTCATATCCAACATAAGAAACGATGAGAGTATCTTTTACTCTTACTCTTAATGAAAAGTTTCCATCAAAATCAGTACTTTTTTCCGTTGAAGAGTTTTTTATTTTGATAGTTGTACCTGGAAGAGGTAAATTCATTTCATCTAAAATTAAACCTGATATGTGTACGCTATCTTTTTGAATCTTGTTTTTTTCTTTTCTATGAAGCGAACCAATATGCAATCGGGTAAAGTTATAGGTATCTAGTTGTTTCGTTTTAGAAATTTTTTCAGTCATTTTGGGTTTGCTTTGTGAAAAAGCCGTCATTGGTAACAAGAGTGTTACAACATACGATAACCAATGGTTTCGCTTTTTTCTATCGACGATAAGTTTTCTATTGATTTGTGAAACATGAAAACGTCCACATAAATTCCCCTGAGTGCTAAAGTGTTTTATAATTTCTCCATCGGAACTTGCTGTAAAATCAACTACTTCTTTGGAACATACCTTGCAAAACTAACCTTTTTCAGTCGGAGTCATTTTGTTCCAGTCTTCATGATAAGGTTCTGGAATTTGTATCTGTATTTTTGGATGTTTCATATGTACATTAGTTGTTTTTAGCTTGCCTCGCGGCTTTTCTAGCGGCACGTTCTTTTCGACGTTTAGCACGTTTTTCTTTCCATTTTTTTCTTTGAAATTCGAAATAGTTCTTTGTACGTTGTTTTAATGCCTTGGTTTCTTCCGTTTCAATATGAGTGGAATGATACCCATTACTATCGCAAGAATGATATCCACCAACGACAACGACTTCTTCAAATTCACCACTTGGATTTAGTTGAATTTTATAATTAGACGTATCTTCTTTTATGCGAATCTCCTGATTTTTATAACCAACGTAACTAATAACCAGCGTGTTTTTTACATTAGCTGGGATAAAAAAGTTTCCATCAAAATCGGTTGTTTTTCCTGTAGTGGTACCTTTTATTAGCACAGTTGCTCCAGGCAGTGGCATGCCTGTATCATCCGTTACAGTGCCATATATAATTCTGGAGTTTGAAGACTGCTGCTGTTTTAGAGTTACGCGGTTTACTTTTGCATTAAGAGCATATATGTCGAGTCTTTTAAACTTTAAGGAATCTACTTGTGTTGTCTTTGCAGCTTTTTTCTCATTAGATTGAGTTTGTTGTGAAAATAACGTCATTGGCAATAAAAAAGTGGCTGCATACGATAACCGATGATTCCGTTTTTTTCTGTTTGCAATCAGCTTTCTATTCAGTTGTGAAGCATAAAAACGTCCACAAGCATTTCCATGATTATTGACATGTTTTATAATTTCCTCATCACTTTTGCTTGTAAAATCGACAACTTCTTTTTTACAAGCTCGGCAAAACTTACCTTTTTCAGTAGGAGACATGTTGTTCCAGTTTTCATGACATGGTTCAGAAATTTGTAGTTGTAGCTTAGAATGTTTCATACCAAATTATTTTTTCGTTTGTTTTGCTGCTTTTCTTGCGGCACGTTTCTCTAACCACTTTTTTCGTTGAAAAGCAAAATAGTTTTGTGTGATTTTTTCACGTTTAGTAATTTGCTTCTCAGTTGATTTTGATACTTTCTTTGTGAATTTACTTCTGTATCGATCTTTTGGGCTTGTCGTAACTACTTCACCAAGAAAATCGCATACTTCAACGTTTAAAATTACATAATTAGTAACCTGAGTTACTTTGACAGTTTTTGATCTGAATCCAACATAGGCAAAAACTAAATGATCACCTTTTTTAACTTTAATCTTGTAGTTTCCATCCCAATCAGCGATTGTTCCTTGGTTAGTCCCCTTTATGTAAATAGAAGCTCCTGGAAGTGGCATTCCACTATCATCCATAACCGTTCCTTTTACATTAATGCTATCATTTTGCATATTAGCATCTAATTGTGCTTTTCTTTTAAGCGAACCTATGTTTAGTGATTTATATTGAGGAGGAGTAGTTAATTGTTCTGTTAAGGTTGTTTCATGCTTAGAAGATGTACTTCCTTGTGAAAATAATATCATTGGCAATAGGAGTGAAGCTGCATACGATAACCAATGATTACGCTTTTTTCGATCTGCGATTAAGGTTCTATTGAGTTGCGAACCATGGAAACGCCCACAAATATTTCCGTTGTTAGATAAGTAGCGCAATACTTCTTCGTCAGATTTTGCAGTAAAGTCTACCACTTCTTTAGTACAGACTTTACAAAATTTTCCTTTTTCTGTTGGAGACATTTTGTTCCAATCTTCATGACAAGGTTTCGTAATTTGTACAGTGATTTCAGGATATTTCATGATGGTTTACGCTTTTAATTACAATTCAAAAAAAGCACATATCTTATAATAGAGAAACCAGCAATGAGTAAATGATCGTTTTGGATGAGTTAACTTTCATGCATAAAAAAACTCCTTTACTTCAATTACAATAAAGGAGTTTGAAAAATGTATTTATTCGATTATAAATCTTTTTCAATAAAGCTAGAACCACTAGTAGCTGGTGTTAATTCGCCTCTTGCGTCTTGAAATACTTGTAGCGTAAAACCATTTGTATACGTAGGTAACATATACGTTAATACTGGAATTTGTTGTGTAGGAGATACTACTACAGCGGCTCCTGCATTTACATTTCCGTTATAATCTACGGTGTATTTCTGTTGCCCAGAATCGTATTTATATGAAAAATTTCCGTTACTTGTTGATTGACTACTTGAAGTGATAGTTCCACAAAATGCTGACATAATGATGAGGTTTTAAATGATTAATATTAGTTAAGGTTTATGGCTCAATTTTTCCTGACGTCATAATGAACAAATTGATACAGTTTAAAATTAGGATGCATGCTGTTACTATAAAAGATAGCTTTTACCTGAATTACAATAGGTGTTTACTGTATACCAAATACCTAGAAACACGTGTGGTTAGATGTTTAATTTACAGTACTTTAGTGTAAGTCTTAAAACTATTAATTATGACTTCATAACCAATTGATAATTTTGAGCTAATAAGTACTACTTGAGTATCTGTATTGACAGAAAATTGGCAAAAAGAGAATTTTATAAAAGCATTTTTGTTTCATAAAAATGATATAGCATGTTTGGCACAACATAGGGATGTTGTCTGTGTGCGTTTTTATATTGGTATTATTAAAAATGAAGATGGAAGTGACGAACCAGATATGATTGTTGTTGGCGTAAACAGCGATAACGAAGATATCATTTATGATGATACCGTAACTAAAAATGAGCTTGTTATCAGCGGTATTTATGACTTTGAATTACCTTGTCCAAAACTTTGTGATCCAAAGCGTACTTTATTTAATTCAAATAGTGACACAGCACCAGCCAATGCTAGAGGAACAATGAAAACAATACAACATTCTACAGAAGATGATTTCGTTATTAATTTAGCAATAATCATTGAAATTGCACGGTTATCTCTACTACTGCCTTTTTTGGCGGTAGTATTTCGGTTTAAACGTTTTACCAAACTATTTTGAACCTAGTGTATACTACTCATTCTTGCTGCCATAGTCTCTTATAGTCCTTATGTATTATATCAAAATCGGTTGAATAATATATATCTACTGCATACATATACTGTTTTAGAATATACAGGTTGGAGTCTATTTTTTTATCAATTATTTCAAAAACCAATCGTAAAAAAATAATATTAGGTTCACTTATAGTATTTGTCATTTTCTCAGTATTAAATACAATGTATTGGCAACCTTTGGAAATGTATAATTCCTGTGGTAGGTCTATAGAAGGAGCATTTTTGTTATGTATGACAATTGCTTGATTTTATAAAGTTTTTGTGAATCGTAGAATTATACAATTGGAATCACATCCTATTTTTTGGATTCACGCGGGTGTTTTAGTGTATTTTTTAGGCTCATTTTTATTATTCATTTCCAATAACTTTTTATTAGAATCAACCATACAAGAGTTTTTTGAAGCTTGGGCATTACATGGACTATTCTTAATAATTCACTATCTTTTCATAGCGATAGGAATATGGTTGATAAAGTACAAGAAGGAACTTCTCTAATTTTATATGTGGGCATGCTATGAATGTTTTTTTAGCTATTGCTATTGTTGGCTTTGTTCTTATTTACAAAAGACGTTTGCTAAAACAGCAAATGAAGTTACAAGAACAAAAAATCATACATCAACAACAACTATTGCAAAGTGCCATCAAAATCCAACATGAAGAACGAAAACATTTTGCAGCAGATTTACACGATGAAATTGGTGGTGGAATTTCTAACATTTTATTGAGCGTAGAAAGCATTAAAAAAGAACAAGCAGCGCCACCAGAAATTATTTCAAAATCACAACATATACGTGATCAACTGAATCATTTGTTGCAAAAAGTCCGCGAAATATCATATAACATTATGCCGCCAACTTAGGAAGATTTTGGATTGCATAAAGCCATTAGCGATTTGTGTTATTCCATATCAGAATCTAGTAGTTTGAAGATAAATTATGAGTGGAATGGCGATGCACAACGACTGGATTTTTCTCAAGAATTAGCTCTTTATCGTATCATCAAAGAAATATTGGTAAATGCAGTAAAACATGCAGAAGCTACCACAATTACAATCAATATAGAGAATACTACAGATACTTTTAAATTATTCGTAAAAGATGATGGAAAAGGATTTGATGTGGAAACAACTCAAAAAGATGCAGGACTGCGAAATATTAAAGATCGCACATTAATTTTAGGAGGAAAAGTATACATATCTTCAGAAATGCATTCTGGTACAACCATACAAATAGATTTTAATAAGCAAAACTCATGATAAACATAGCAATAGTGAACGATTACAAACTCTTAAGAGAAGGTCTGAGAGTCATTTTAGATGAAAAAAACAATATAAAAATCATCATGGAGTCTTCTAATAGGCAAGAATTTTTGGAAGCGCTGCGCAATACTATTGTAAAACCTGATATTGTACTATTAGATATTCGTATGCCAGTTCTGGATGGTTATGTAACAACAAAATTTATTTCAGAAAAGTATCCTGAGATGAAAATTATTGTCTTAACAATGCATTGAAAATGTAATGGAATATGACTACTCTTTCAACAATAAAATTACCAAAATTATGCGTAAAGTGATGATGTATAAAGGAAGAGGAGTTTTAAAAAGTGTTTCATACGATCTTACAGAACGAGAAATAGGAGAGAATTGATTCATCAGCTATCGTACCGTAGAAGGACATCGCAAAAAACTATTAGCAAAACTTAATGTCCGAAACACCGCAGGTTTGGTGGTATTTGCATTATAGAATGAAATTGTGAAGATTTAGGTCATGCAATAATGGCTTTTGAGTCATTTTAAACTCATTTATTCTAGTGTTATTACTGATACTCTTTTGAGTGTAAAGAAAAGATGAAACCAAGATTTTTATAATTATTTTTCAATGACTACAAAAATCTTGTATTGTGAGTTATTTAGTATAAGCTATCTCCATTTAGTTGCATAAAAATACAGTATAATCAAACCAGTCACAATACTTACCGTAAGAATACTCTTTTTGAAGTTCACAAGGAATACCAGTTTCACAAAAGCCTGTTCCTCCTTCACATGGAGATTCACAGGTTTCTCCACCAACTATTTTTCTAGCATCAAAATTTGAAATTGCTTGTTTGTTTAATTTTAATCCATTTAATTTTTTTGTGTTTCACAATAAATAAAGTTTTAATGAATTTGAGGTTGATAAATCTAATAAAAAGATAAGGTTGAAGAAATTTTATTTGTGTAAGATTTATAAATTTCAAATCATTTTTTGGAAAATAAAATGGCGCAAAAAAAGTCATTATTGTATTCGTAAAACTTGAAGTTTCGCAGTATTTTCGATCACAAATTTATAAAAGTTTCACAGCGTGTTTCAAATACAAGAAAAAAATAACATCATAGAAATTTTAAGCGATCATATGAAAGCATCTGCTTCTATTAACTTGGATGAAGGTGCACGCTTGTTTGATCTTAGATTAAACGATCGAACTATCATTTCTGAATATGAGAATTTCCCATACAATCATTCTTCCGCATCGGCAATTTTATTTCCCTTTGCCAACAGAATTGAAGACGGAACCTATACCTTTGAAGGCGAAACCTATCAAATTCCATGTAATGAACCCGAAAAAAATAATGCTATTCATGGATTGTTATATACAAGAACGTTTGAAGTATATGAACAAAAAATCTTTTCAAGTGCTACCATCATAACACTTCGCTATCAACATGATGGGACTTCACAAGGATTTCCTTTTCCATTTGATTTTTATATAACCTATACATTTGCAGAAACAGAGTTAAATGTAAAAATGAAAGTTGTCAATACAGGTACAAAAACATTTCCGTTTACCATTGGTTGGCATCCGTACTTTAATTCAGAAAACTTATATGAAAGCACGATCGATTTTAATGGTGAAGAAGAATATACCACAACCGACGATCGAAGTCTCACTAATGGTACAAAACCACATGAGCTGCGCATGCCTTTTCAATTAAAAAATCATCCGTTTGATACGGCATATAAAATGCTTGATGATACGATTGGATTCAAAACACCAACGTATAAGCTAAAAATTACAGGCAACGCCAAAAAGAATTATGTACAATTTTACACACCAAAAGATAAAAGTATCATTGCCATAGAACCTACTGTTGGACTTTCCAATAGTTTTAACAATGGCATTGGTTTACAAACTTTAGCTCCAAACAAAACCTATGAAATTGCTTGGAATGTCGTGGTTGAGAAATTATAAATATAAACTGAAAAGCATTACACTAAGCGGAGTCGAAGTGCTACTTCTCCATAATCTCAACCTCAAACATTTTATCCCAGTATTTACCAGTAACAAAGTAAGTTTTTGTTTTTGAATTATACGCAATCCCATTAAATACATCTGTAGTTGGTAACACTGTTGTTTTTTCTTTTAAACCTCTAAAATCAACAATTCCTTCCAAAGCACCATTCTTAGGATTAATGATCATTATACTTGGGTTTTGATAGCTGTTTGCATAAATCTTCCCGTTGATGTATTCCAATTCGTTAGATTTTACATAGGTACGCTTATTATCACATACTTGAATAGCGTATTCTTCTCGTAATGTTTTCGGGTTTAAAATCCAGATTTTCTCTGTACCATCACTTTTATAGAACTTTTCTCCATCGGTACATAATCCCCAACCTTGTCTGCTTTTTTGATATGAAAAAGTTCGGATTTGCTTTAAATTATCAGGATTAAACACAAAACCTGTATTCGCTTGCCAAGTAAGCATATATAAAGTATCGTTCAAAACAGTAATACCTTCACCAAAATAGCGACGATCTAAATCAACTTTTTGATACACTTCACCAGTTGTATAATTCACTTTACGTAAAGAAGACTGACCACGTTGTCCAGTGCTTTCAAACAAAGTATCTCTAAAAAATTCTAACCCTTGTGTATATGCTCCAGTATCGTGTGGATACGTGTTGACAATTTTATAAGTATAAATTTTAGGCTTGCTATTCGATAAAACGGTAATATTCTTTACTACTGGAGCAATTTTTCCGCCGCCATACGTAACTGTAGCTTTTAATAATTGCTTTCCTAATAACATGTCTGTAGGAACTGACGTTTCTAAAACAGAAGGATCTGAACTCGAATTTTCCAATTTTTGATCGTTCAAAGTATACTCAACGGATTCAACAGGACCATTATTTACATTAATTAACGTTGCTTTTAAAGCAGCATTTAATTGGAATTTGTCCTTTTTACCATCAATTTTTAAAGAAAATTTAGAAGGTGTTGGTTTTTTTTCGCTTCCGCAAGAAAAAATAGTCAAACTTAAAAATGTGATTATGAATAGCTTATAAAACTTCATTAGACTGCATTATTTTTATTGAGCTAAAGTATTAAAATCAGTTTAAAAAATCATTGCTTAAATGTAAAAACATTTTATCTTTGCAGCGGCAAGTCCTACACAACCAGCTCCTGTTGAATCCTCCAGGGCGGGAACGCAGCAAAGGTAAACGGTCGTAGCGGTGTGATGTAGGTAGCTTGCCTTTTTTTATGCGCTAAAGTCAAAGATCATAAATTAATTCCATAGACTATTCATAAGAAGTTCAAATTTGAGTAATGAGACGAGCTTCTGTATATTACCTCTCTATTATCAAGTCAAGTCTTTATTTCTCCTTTTTTTTAAGCATATTTGTAAAAAATTAACCAAAACCAAAACGAATGTCAAAAGTTGTATTGATTACTGGTGGTTCATCAGGAATAGGAAAATCTATTGGAATCTTATTAGCAGAGAAAGGTCATACTGTATATGGAACTAGCAGGAATCCAGCTAAGTTTAAAGATTTTACAGCTTTTAAATTAATCGCCTTGGATGTGCGTGATACAGAAACGATTCAAAAAGCGGTTTCTACAATTATTGAAGCTGAAGGACGTTTGGATGTATTGATTAATAATGCAGGTGTTGGAATTACGGGTCCGATTGAAGAAACACCAGACGAAGAAATCCACAAAGCTTTTCAAACCAATTTGTACGGGCCAATTGCTGTTATGAAAGCAGTATTGCCACAAATGCGCAAACAAAAAAGAGGTCATATTGTAAACGTGACTTCCATTGCTGGATATATGGGATTGCCCTACAGAGGAATTTATTCAGCAACCAAAGGTGCTTTAGAACTAGTGACAGAAGCCATGCGAATGGAAGTGAAAATGTTTGGAATTGAAATCGCGAATGTTGCACCTGGAGATTTTGCAACCAATATTGCTGCTGGACGTTATCATACACCAGTTTATGAAAATTCACCATACAAAGAGGTTTATGGAAATATGCTCAAAGAAATGGACGCACATGTTGATGGTGGTTCGGACCCAAAAATAATGGCAGAAGCGGTTTTAAAAATTATTGAAACTAAAAAGCCTAAAATTCACTACAAAGTTGGTGCATTTATGCAGAAGTTCTCTATTGTATTGAAACGTGCGTTGCCAGATAAAGTATATGAGAAAATGTTGATGAACCATTATAAGCTGTAACACTTACAGTTGTATATGTAAAGATAGTATTGTGTTACAAACTTTAATTATATGCAGCAAAATTCAAATACTTTTTTACTAGAATCAAAATTAAAACGATTAAAAATTTCATTTTCAAAACAAAATGGAAAGCTAATTATTGCCCAAGCTAAAAGAGATTATACCGTTTTAATAGCGTTGATATTTTTTCCACTCTTTTTAGGCACAAGTATTTTATTGTTTTTAATTTTTAGTGATGAAGAAACACGCCAATTATATACCACCAAAGTATACTTAGGAGTTTTATTTTTATTTTCTGTGGCAGTTGGAAGTTTTGTCCGTATGCGTATCAAACAAAAACAAAATAAAGCGATAAAAATCTTAGGTTACAAGGAAATTATCATCAAGACGAAAGAACATTCACACCGTTTTGATGCCAATACGATTGAAAAGTTTGAATATTCTATAAAAAAGGCAGAAGAAGAAGTCTATTACGGTACACTTTTTTCAGTTGACACAACAGAACAAAAACATGCATTATTAGGACTTGAGGCAGAAACTGAGCAATATTTACTAGATGATATGCATTGGTTTATAAACTATTTTACAGAACATGTACAATTAAACGTATAAATGCTTACGATGCTTGCAAAAAAAATATTTCCAATACTATTCCGCACGTTGTTGCTGGTTGTATTTTTGGTGCAAGTATCTTGTTCTCCAGACATCAATTCGATTCCTCCGCAACATCTAAAAAACGGTTTGCAAGCTACAACATTACCATTTTCGACCTCGTTACATACTACTAGTTTTCACGCAAATATTGTATATGGTGATGACGCACGCAATGGGTATGACTTTTTTAAACCGAATCAAAAAGAACCTTCTTCCTTATTAATAATGGTTCATGGTGGCGGATTTGTCAACGGAGATAAATCTAAATATTA
The DNA here is from genome assembly GCF_022447245.1 of Kordia sp. GTDB lineage: Bacteria > Bacteroidota > Bacteroidia > Flavobacteriales > Flavobacteriaceae > Kordia. The sequence continues at coordinate 41,660 of NZ_JAKVBC010000035.1, forward strand.
CGATTCGTATAGCTATCGAGGATTCATCAATAGATTACTCGAAAAAAATATAGCAGTTGCAACAATCAATTACAGATTTGTTGATCCGCTTGAAGATAAAGGAATTCTGAATAGTTTACATGATGTAAAACGCGCATTACAACACATGCGTTTTTATGCAGACAGCTTACATTTTAACAAAAAAAAGGTAATGCTATATGGAAGTTCAGCAGGATCTGCAGCAGCTATGTGGATAGGCTTTGGAGACGATAGAGCTATTGAAACTTCAAAAGATTTAATAGAAAGAGAATCTACGCGAATACAAGGATTAGTTGGAATTTCTACACAAGCCAATTATGACATCGCTGAGTGGCATAAAACCGTATTTTCATACTTTCAAAAAGAAGGATTTACGGCTGAATCTTTGGAAGAATTGATAAAAGAGTATCGTATATTATTGTATTATGGCATTCAAAATAAAGCTGATTTAGCTTCAGAAGCCACAAAACTATACCTTCAACAAACCGATATGTTAAGAATGTTATCAAAAGATGATCCAGCATTTTATTTGCAAACAGATCAGTTTTCAGGTGCTGTTCCAACCAATATGAGCGAAGTTTTCCATCATCCATTACATGTAAAAACAATTCAGCAACAAGCTGAAAAAGAAGGAGTTGAGGGAATGTATAATGCACCACAAATAAATTTGGATACTACGGGAGGTGAAACTTATGAAGCATTCATTATTCGTACGATTGGAAATTAATTTCATACATTGCAGGCATGCGCATTCATATTATATCCTTTCTGTTTTTCATCATTTCTTCAATAGCTATACAAACTAGTGTAGAGAAAGAGATTCTTGGGAAGTGGCAATTTGTCCAAGCATCTGAAATTATGCAAAAGAATGGACAAGAAGTATCTAAAAATATAGAAGTTAAAAACCTCGACGATCCATTCATAAAAAAAGATGTCATCCTTTCTTTTCAAGCTGATAATTTTATAGGTTTTGAAATAGGAGATTTTATAATGTATGCGAAGTATACAATTAAAGATTCAGTACTTACTATCGGAAAATATAAATATGGGATCTTAAAAGTTACGGAGGATAGGCTGCTTTTAAAAACAACTACGGACTCTTCACAACGCATCTTTCAATATAAAAAACGAAACTTATAGGTGTAAAAATATGCTCAAACTATAATGTAACGTTCCCTATTTTTTCAATACATATTTTCTATAAACCTTTATGTATGAAATACTTCATTGCAATATTAATTATTACTATTTCCATATTATCCGGAATGTTCTTTGAATTACCACTTTGGAGTTATATTGGACTTACTATATTATTGTTTGTGTTATTCCTAATTTGGGAATTCACTGTTTTGAAACAGCATTTTAGTGGAGGTTTTCAAATGAAGAGCCATAAAAAAACTATTGGACTTATGAAGTATCTTGGAATGATTCCGTTTATGACTTCTGTTTTTTTTGAAGATAATTATAGGAGTAATATGGATAGTTTTCAGTATGGTCTTTTATTCTTTGTGATTACATTCGTAAGCATTGATATTATAGTATATATACTTTATAAATTTAGAAAACCTGTAACAATTCATATAGATAAAGATGTATTGGTATTCAATAATCGCTGGCCAGAAAAGCGTGATTTAAAAAAGCTTAATTATATTGGAATACCTTCTTTTACTGGAGAATTAGAATTAGGTTTTATCAAAAAATCAGATGTTAGATTACCATTTAAAGAATACAAGCCTGACGAATTTAGACGTTTTTTAGAAATACTTGTTGAAAAATCTGAACACAATGTATATCTAACCGAAGATGTAGAGAAAAAGTTTCCAGCTTCCTTGTTGAAGCTTCCAAATTAATGTAAACATCGTAAGTTACCATTACTACACTAGAACGTGACATCTATACATGTTTTGGTAAAATTCTCACAAGTTTTCGCGTACTTTGATATAACAAAGAATCATTGTGTATAACAATTACATCATACTACTGTCTTTACTATCATAAAAACAGTAGCATACTTTGAAATTTGTATTGGGAAAGCCTGCGTTATGCAGGCTTTTTTTGTGAAACTAAATCTTGGTGAAATTAGTCAAGTGAGTTGAAATTCTTCTTTATAAAATATCATACATAAAATTATTTTTTACTTTAGAAGCCAATGAAAAAGGGACTTCTCATTTATGAGTACAACACAAAACGACAAAAATGTAGTTAGTACATTGATTCATAATTCAATACGAAAAATTTCGTGGCGCGGGCTACAAAAAGTGAGTATACTGATTCTATTTTCTTTAGTTGTAAATCATTTAATAACCCGCGAAAGTTTCCCTGGAAATGATGAGTATACTTTCCCTATGGAAGGTTTTTTATCATCCATTGGTTTAGGAGCTATCATAGGATTGATAGCTCATTTTAATTTTAAATTTCACAAGAAAAAATACTCTTCCAAAAAGATAGAAGTCGCTACAATTGCACGTTTTTTAATATCTACTTTAGGATATATCATTTTAGTTTACATTCCTACATATATAATATTAACACTATTGACTGGTGGAGATCTTGTTTTCTATTATTTCTTAACAGGCTTACTACTTACATTATTAATAAGTGCAATTGGAGTTAGTGTATATTATGCCTATGATATTTACGATTTGTACAAATTGTCTATCAAAGATGGCGAAATAGCTATAGAACATGGCGCCAAAACAACATTGCTCACCTATGAAAATATTGCATGCTTTTTTAGTGCAAACAAAATTGTATATGCCGTGCAAAATGATGGTAAAACCATTGCGACAGATTTTACACTAAATGCTTTAGAAGAAAAAGTAAATGATCAATTATTTTTTAGAGCAAATCGACAACTTATTGTGCATCTAAATTCCATAGATCAAATTGAAAAAATTGAGAACGGAAAGCTACGTGTTCGATTAAAATCATCAATCCAAAGTACAGAAATTGGAGAAATTACGATTAGTCGTTACAAGCGAAAATTATTCATGGATTGGTTTGAACAAAAAACCTAAAAAAACAAACGACTATTCAGTAGTAAATTTGTTACCATTCAGTAAAAGTAGTAGTATTTATAGGGTTTTTCAGGGATAAAGTTCATTACTTCGCTTTGAAATTAAAATCGAAAAACAATGAATACACAGACTTTTAAAAACCCACTTTTCCCTTTTATTACAACTATTTCTGCCTGCTTTATTTGGTATGGACCTTTACGATTAGGCTATTTTACAATGATCGTTGCAGCCTTAGTTATTGTACTTGGAAGTTATGTCCAATACAAAGGAAAACTATTTTCTTCTTTAGGGTTTCAACGAGAAAAATTCACCTCAAAAAACATAGTGCTTTTTGCACTTTTAGTAGCACTCATACTTTTCCTATTTTATACTTTTATCTTAGTTCCTGGTGTTGAAAAAATAATGGGTGTTCCAATTGATTATTCAGGTTTTGAAGAGTTTAAATGGAATCTTCCGGCGTGCTTAATTGCCTTACCTTATATTTGGGTTACAGCAGGATTTGGAGAAGAAATTGTCTTTAGAGGTTATTTTATGAGGCAATTTACAAGGCTTTTTGGAGAAAGTAAGCTTAGTATCATCATAAATATCATTGTATTTGCCTGTTTTTTTGGCTTCTTACATGCATATCAAGGAATTACTGGACAAATTGTTACGGGAGTAATTGGTGCTTTGTTAGCAACCATATTTTACCTTCGTAAATATGATTTATGGTTTGTAATTGCAGTACACGGTTTCTTTGATACAATTGCACTGATTTGTGTCTATTTTGATTTATTATAGGATAGGAGAAAACAGTGTAATTTTTTATTTAAATGTTAATAACTCGCGTACTATTCTCTCAAACAATTTCTTTTTCACATCTGATAATGTTGTAATTTTACCCCAAATTGCGTTCAAACTGAAAACGCTACAAAACAGAAAACACAACTTTCAAATATTAAAATAGATAACAAATGAAATTTTTTATTGACACGGCTAACTTAGATCAAATTCGTGAAGCACAAGCATTAGGTATTTTAGATGGTGTAACTACAAACCCTTCATTAATGGCAAAAGAAGGTATTATTGGTGCCGAAAATATCTTAAATCATTACAAAGCTATTTGTGAGATTGTTGACGGACATGTTTCTGCGGAAGTAATTTCAACAGATTTTGAAGGTATGGTAAGAGAAGGAGAAGCTTTGGCTGCTTTAAATCCTCAAATCGTAGTAAAATTACCAATGATTGCTGACGGTGTAAAAGCGTGTAAATATTTTTCGGATAAAGGAATCAAAACGAATGTAACTTTAGTGTTTTCTGCAGGGCAAGCTTTGTTAGCAGCAAAAGCAGGAGCAACGTATGTATCGCCATTTATTGGTCGTTTAGATGATATTTCTACAGATGGTTTAAACCTAATCGCAGAAATTAGAATGATTTATGATAACTATGCTTTTGAAACGGAAATTTTAGCAGCTTCTGTATGTCATACGATGCACGTAATTGACTGTGCTAAGATTGGTGCAGATGTAATGACAGGACCATTAAAGTCAATTGTTGGCTTATTGAAGCATCCATTAACGGATATCGGTTTAGAAAAATTCTTGGCAGATTATAAAAAAGGAAACTAAAGAAAACTTTCAACACTAATATATAGAAGCGTTATGGACATTTCCAAGACGCTTTTTTTTATGATCTTTATTTTTTGACAATTTATGATTAAGTTTAGTCATAATCGTACATTTCTTCTCCATAGATTTTTCTTATAATTGCTCTATAATACAACTAACTTACTCTTAGCCAAACCCTAAACCTTTTACCATGAATAAGTTCTGTACAATATATCTTTCTGCTTGCCTGTTTGTTTTTATAACTGCTTGCTCAGAAAAAACGAATATTCAAACAAATAGAATAATGAATCCAGTCAAGAAGCCTAAATTTGAAACACCTATATCTACAGAAGTTGCACAAAAGAAAGCAGATTCTATTGTTGTATTAATGTCACTTGATGAAAAACTTGATTTGATAAAAGGACATAATAGCTTTTTTATTAAAGGTTATGAAAAATATGGAATTCCAAAAGTTTATTTATCAGATGCTTCACAAGGAGTACACATTCGTGAATCTTTTCTAGGGTTAGATTTATCAGATTACGCATTGCCAAAATCTGTGGCATTCCCAAATACTTTATGTTTAACAGCGACTTGGAACCCTAATTTAGCTCACGATTATGCAAAGAGTATTGGAGAGGAATGCAGAGCAGGAGGAATTGGAGTACTACTAGGTCCAGGAATGAATATGTATAGAAATTCACAAAACGGACGAAATTTTGAGTACATGGGAGAAGATCCATATTTAGCAGCACGTGTAGTTGAACAATATGTAGTTGGTGTTCAAAATACTGGTGTTATTGCAACATTAAAACATTTTATTGCAAATAATACAGATTATAGGCGTAGAGCTTCAAACTCAGTAGTAGATGAGAGAGCATTACACGAAATTTATATGCCAGCATTTAAATCGGGCGTAGATGCTGGAGCGCAGGCTGTGATGACTTCTTACAACTTAATTAATGGAGAATGGGCTGGACAAAGTGATTTTGTAATCAATCATTTATTACGTGACGAACTCGGTTTTTCGAATCTAGTAATGTCAGATTGGTGGAGTATTAATGATTGTAAAGCTTTGATAAATTCTGGTCAGGATTTAGAAATGCCAGGAGGAGAATCCATGACAAACTTAAAATCCTATGTTGAAAATGGAGAAGTAGCTATTGAGAAAATAGACTTGATGTGTATTAGAATCATTAAAACTCTTGCGCAGATGAATTTTTTGGATGCGCCAATTAAAGACAATTCTTATTTTGAAAAATTTGATCAACATGAACAAGTTGCATTACAAACGGCTCGTGAGGGAATTGTATTATTACGAAATGAAAATAATGTATTGCCAATTACTAAAGATAGCGACAAAAAGATACTATTGACAGGAATTTATATAGATGAAATCATTTATGGAGGTGGATCTGGTGAAGTAAAAGGATATAATAAAGTAACGATGTTAGATGCTTTACAAAAAGTATATCCAAATCTTACTTACAAATCTGAAGCAACAGATGAAGATTTAAAAGGTGCAGATGTAGTTATTGTAAGTGTTGGGACGTGGGATTGGGAAGGTTGTGACCGAAGATTTGCACTGACAACTGAACAAGAAGCATTGGTTCAAAAAGCTTCAACATTAAATAACAATACAATAGTTATCGTGAATTCTGGAGGAGGAATTCGAATGAACGATTGGAATCATGTCAAAGCAATTGTATACAATTGGTATCCTGGGCAAATAGGGAATGTAGCACTTGCAGAAGTATTGACAGGAGTTACTAATCCAAGTGGAAAATTACCAATGACCATAGAAAAAGAATTCAGTGATTCTCCAGCATACGGATATGTATCAGAAGAAACCTCTTTTTTAAGTGATCATAAAAAATACTTAGATACAAGTATTCCTGAATCAGAATTGAATCGTTGGAGTTTTGATACAAGTATTGATGAAGCAAAAGATCTTTTATACGATGTAGAATATAAAGAAGGTGTATTGGTAGGTTATCGTTGGTACGACACTAAAAATATAACGCCGTTGTTTCCATTTGGTCATGGTTTATCCTTTACAACATTCAAATTAGACGATGTACAACTTTCTTCTAACGAAATTGCAAAAAGCGAAACTCTAAAAGTTACGGTTGAAGTAGAAAATACTGGAAAAGTAAATGGAGCAACAACAATACAGCTTTATGTAGGTGAAGAAAAAGCAACGATTATACGTCCTGTAAAAGAATTGAAAGCCTTTAAAAAAGTATGGTTAAAAGCAGGAGAGAAGAAGTCGATAGATTTATATCTAGAACAAGACGCTTTTTCATATTGGAGTCCACACACAAAGAAATGGGAAACAAACGCTGGGAAATTTAATATATACATTGGGCAATCATCTGCAGCTATTGAGGCAGAAACTAAAGTAACAGTGCGTTAGTAATTACAGAAAAATAAATACATAGATTTAGGAATAGTGTAGCAGCTATTCCTTTTTTTATAGATAATGCACAAGTAAGAATCCTTAAAATCCAAAGATTGAGGTTCTCTAACCTAAATTGGACATGCAAATGATACTACCAAATAAAAATAAAAAATGTGTGTATCAAAGTATAATGGAGAAATGTACAATTACTTTAATTGATCTTCTAAATTAGTGTCGTATATATTAGCAAAAGCATCTACAATATTACCACTGCGATCTGTGATAATAAGTTTATTGATGCTAATTAATGCAAAATCACGAAGTACGTTCTCTCTTTTGCCTACACGGTATTGCCCACTTTCTGGAAATTCAAATTCTTTTACTTCTTTCTTCCAACGTTTATGATTTTCGTCTAAGCTGATACCTACAATATTCAAATTAGGATACTGTTTGTCAAGTGCTTTGATTTTTTTAGTAATCAAATACTTATGGCGTTTTTGAGACGAAGTCCAAAAGTAAAACAACGTTTTTCCACGTTTGGAATTCAAACGATTTACAGGAATGCGTGCATGTTTGTCATCATACACAAAGATTTGATTTGAAAAATTATTCCCAGATTGTAAACTCTTAATTCCATTGTGAAGACTGGTAATTTCTTCTTTTGATTTACTATCGGTTGCTACAGTTTGATACATTTTAAAGAACTCATTATTCTTTATAATATCTTCTGTATTATTCCTAAAATACGAATACGCAGTATAACGAAGCAGTTCGTTTCGCAAATACGGATACGTTACTAAACTGTCAATAAGTTTCAATTTATTTTTATTATACGTCAAAGAAGTATTCAAAGGTTTATTACCTTTCCAAGACTTCTGCAAGCATTCGCTGTACGAATAATTGTTGATATATTGCATAATATATCGTGCATACGGACGATAATAACTCATCGTAGAATCGTTCATATCTACCTTTGACTTATACTTGTAAAAATTATCTGCAATTTTGAGAGTAGAATCTTCTTTCTTACGTCTGTAAAAGCTATTTTGATAGGTTTCACGATATCTAAAGTTTCGATATTGAATTGCTTTATCCGTAAATGTTTTAAAAGCTTTGGAAATATTTGGATTCGCTGCCAAAAATTTACGCTGTTTTTCTAGTTTAATACCTTGAAGCGAATCTATTTTATTGAGAAATTGTTCACTATCTAATCTTGTATATTGATAAATTGGACGTTCATGACTGGCATTCAACAAATACAATTCAACATAAAAATTGTTTTTTTCAGCACCTTTTCCAGTAAAAACTAGCGATTCATCAAATTTAAAAGTATTCAAACGCAACAATAAACTGTCACCTTTTTCTAAATAGATATATTGATATTCTGGATAGTGATAAAATTTATACAATCCGTCTTTATGGTTTTTCAATTTTGCCATAAAACGGTTGTTATCATCTAGCTTTAAGGAATCTACGAATTCGCCTTGGTGATAAAGAACCACATATTCATCACCTGGGTTTATAATTTCTCCACCAAAATAAACGACATCTTCTGCGCTTGTTTTCTTCGAGTCACTACAACCAAAGCAAATTAATATGAGTAATAATTGGGTAAAATATTTCATAGCAATTTGGTCTCCACATTCCGATTTTAACAAAACTAACCATCACAAATGCAATACGGTGTTAATAGGCTGTTAAAAATATCTGTTAAAACGTTAAGACTAACCTAAGTAAAATTCGTTGTAAATCTTAGTAATATTCAATCTAATTCTTACTTTTGCGCAATATATAAAAAAGTTTAAAAAACGAAAAGAATGTTATCTGTATCTAATCTATCAGTGCAATTTGGTAAACGTATCTTATTTGATGAAGTAAATACAACGTTTACAACAGGAAATTGCTATGGTGTTATCGGAGCTAATGGCGCTGGTAAATCCACTTTTTTAAAAATATTATCTGGAAAGATGGAACCTACTTCTGGGCACGTACATTTAGAGCCTGGCAAACGTATGTCTGTTTTAGAACAAGATCACTTTGCGTATGACGATCTTCCTGTATTAGAAACTGTAATTATGGGGAACAAACCTTTGTTTGCTATAAAAAAGGAGATGGATGAAATTTATGCAAAAGTAGATTTTTCAGATAAAGATGGAGAACGCGTTGGAGAGTTGCAAATTGAATTTGAAGAAATGAATGGATGGAATGCCGACTCTGATGCAGCAGCTTTGTTATCAAACTTAGGAATTTCAGAAGCCAATCATTATTCGTTGATGAACGAATTGGATGGTAAACAAAAAGTACGTGTGTTATTGGCACAAGCACTTTTTGGAAATCCTGATGTGTTGATTATGGATGAGCCTACGAACGACTTAGACTTTGAAACAATTGCTTGGTTAGAAAATTTCTTAGCAAACTATGACAATTGTGTTATTGTGGTTTCGCATGATAGACACTTTTTAGATGCAGTTTGTACACATATTTCAGATATTGATTTCGCAAAAATAAATCACTACAGTGGTAATTATACATTTTGGTACGAAAGTAGCCAGCTAGCGGCAAGACAACGTGCGCAACAAAACAAAAAGGCAGAAGAGAAAGCAAAAGAATTGCAAGAATTCATTCAACGATTTAGTGCGAATGTGGCAAAATCCAAGCAGGCGACTTCTCGTAAAAAAATGTTAGAGCGATTGAAAGTAGAAGATATCAAGCCTTCTAGCCGTCGTTATCCTGCAATTATATTTGATAGAGATCGTGAAGCTGGAGATCAAATTTTAAATGTAGAAGGCTTAAAAGCTAGTGTTGATGGCGAAATATTATTTCAAAACATTGATATCAACTTGGCAAAAGGAGATAAAGTTGCGGTTATATCTAAAAACTCACGTGCTACTACTGCTTTCTATCAAGCTATTAACGGTAAAATTGAAGCTGACGCAGGAACGTACAAATGGGGAATTACCACATCGCAATCGTATTTACCAGTTGATAACTCAGAATATTTTGACAACGACTTAACATTGGTTGATTGGTTACGTCAATGGGCAACAACCGAAGAAGAAAGAGAAGAAGTATACGTTCGTGGATTCTTAGGAAAAATGATTTTCAGTGGAGAAGAAGCGTTAAAAACAGCACGTGTACTTTCTGGAGGAGAAAAAGTTCGTTGTATGTTATCGCGCATGATGATGATGAGAGCAAACGTTTTAATGCTTGATGAACCAACAAACCACTTGGACTTAGAAAGTATTACAGCATTCAACAACTCTTTAAAAAACTTCAAAGGAACAGTGTTATTTACAACGCACGATCATGAGTTTGCACAAACTGTTGCCAACAGAATCATTGAATTGACGCCAACAGGAGTTATCGACAGATATTTAACGTTTGATGATTATATGAACGATAAAAAAATCAAAGAGCAACGTGAAAAAATGTACAGCGTAGGTGTATAATTCACAAAAACTATATCATTAAAAAGTCCCTTGAAATTGTTTCAAGGGACTTTTTTTGTTTCTAACTTCTTAGTTTACAGGAATAAATAGAAACTATTGTTTGTATAGTCACAAGTGTGTGTTTCTGGTGGAGGCGGACATTGTAACGTACAAAATACTGAACATAAATTGGATGTTCTACTAGTTTCACCTTTTAATTCCTCAGCTCCTAAATTTGAAACTGCCTTTTTGGAAAGCTGTAATGATTTTACATTTCTTTTTGTTGTTATTAAAAGATTTATGGTTTTTAACTTTCTTTAGATTAAGTAGTTAAAAGATAAAAAAAAGAAATATAAGTTACATTTTATAGATTTCGATATGTATGTAGTATTGGTGTGTCAAATAAATATTGACAAAAGCACACATATATCTATAGAAAATTCACTGTAACAAGTAAGGATAGTGTGTATGAAGTTTGTTAAAGTGATGGATTGACTTCAACTTTAAAATATAAAAATATATTTTTTCAGATAGTGATTTTAAGGAAGTCTACAAATTCCACTATAACACTTATAAGGATAGTCACAAGGCTTATCATCTGTGCAGAAGCGCGGCAAACCTCCAACAATGTTTCGTTGTCCTTTTTTATTAATAAAACTAAATCCGTCAAGATTTGAAATTTTATCTAACATAACTTACTTTTTTTCATGAGGTTTAAAAGTACAAAAAAAATATGTATAAAAAAGTAAGTTTATTCTTTATTCTTATCTGTATGCTTGTAGTTTTAAAATGCCTGAATTTGCGTAAAGTATTTTATGTCGAATGTAGTATTGCTCGCCATCTAAAATTAATATTGTGTCATCTCCAATAGTCTCAATACTCCAAATGTCTTTTTCAATCTATCTTTTCTCGTTCCCACATCGTGTATGTCTTGGAAGTGGTAAGCTAAATGATTGATTGCAGTTGAGTTTAAATTGAAAATTACCTTTTTTATATCTTTTAATATAGGAAAAGATAATATGATTATCAGAGCTAGAAGTTTTATACCAAGTGTAATCTACTAATTTTTCTGTGTTGATTTGACCAAAAGCAAAAGTGCTGAAAAATAGTAAAATATAATGTAATTTCATGGACTATCTGAACACAAAAATAACACCAAGAATTATCAAATAACTCATATAGAAAAGTAAATTATGATTTGTCACTATGAGGAGTTTACGACGCGTTAGTCTGTTTCCAATAAAAATCGTATTTTCTTGGAATAAGATTGCTTCACTACGTTTTCAATGACGAATCAAAAATAATTCAATTAAAAAAACGCTTCCTACAATGACAAGAAGCGTTTTAAATATTATATTTTGAGTACAGTGAACGGAGTCGAAGTGTACAGTAAAAAGTTATCTCAATTCAGCACCTAATTGTTTCTCAAAGCTTTGCTGTAACTTGTTCATGATCTTGTCAATTTGTTTGTCTGTCAAGGTTTTATGTTCGTCTTGAAGTGTAAAACTTACAGCATAACTCTTCTTTCCTTGCGGTAAATTATCACCTTGATATACATCAAACAAGTTTACTTCTTTCAATAAATTGCGTTCACTTTGTTTGGCAATATTATGAATTTCAGCAAAGGTTGTTTTTTCATCAATTAATAAAGCGAAATCTCTACGAACTTTAGGAAATTTAGGAATGTCCTTGAATTTTATTTTTCTATTTTTTACAACCTGAATTACATTGTCCCAGTTAAAGTCAGCGTAAATTACTTGTTGTTTGATATCGAAAGATTTGGCAACTTTACGTTTTACAATCCCGAAGTCAACCAATTTAATTTTTCCTAAACTCAAGCTAATTCCTTCCGAAAATAAATCGTTCTTCACGGGAGCAACTTTTAGTGAGTTGATACCCAAACGCGATAAAATAGTCATTACAATTCCTTTAGCGTAGAAAAAGTTCGTGACAACAGGTTTGTTTTGCGTCCAAGTTTCTGCATTCGTGTTTCCTGTGATGAATATAGACAAATGCTTATGTTCTTCACGGTTTTCTTCACTGTATGCATGATAGGTTTTTCCAAATTCGAATAATTTTAAATCACCATTTTTTCGGTTGATATTATGCGAAATTGATTCCAATCCAGAGAATAATAATGATTGTCGCATTACGGATAAATCGTTACTCAACGGATTCAACATCGTAACATTATGTTCTGCTTTTAACTGTTCTGAAAGTTCAATGTAAGAAGCATTTGTCAATGAGTTTGACATCATTTCATAGAATCCTTGAGATACTAGTTGATTTGCCACTACATTTTGCAACTTATAATCTTCAAATCGTGATGTGTTTGAAATAGAAGTATGCCACTTTTCATCAAATTTGATATTGTTGTAGCCATACACACGTAATATTTCTTCAATTACATCAGCTTCACGTTGTACATCAACTCTGTAAGCAGGAATCGTCAATCCTAATCCAGCATCTGTTACTGAGTTAATTTTAATCTCTAATGATGATAAAATATTTTTGATTGTTTCTCTCGGTAATTCTTCTCCAATTATTTTGGTGATGTTTTCAAAAGAAACACGTACTTGAAAATCTTCAATTTTAGTTGGGTAACTATCAGAAACATCACTTGTAATTTCTCCACCAGCCAATTCTTGAATCAATAGTGCAGCTCTTTTTAATGCATATTTTGTAATGTTTGGATCAATTCCACGCTCAAAACGGAATGAAGCATCTGTATTCAATGCGTGACGTTTCGCTGTTTTACGCACAGAAATAGGATTGAAATATGCACTTTCTAAGAAAACATTTGTAGTATTTTCAGTAACACCAGATTTTAATCCACCAAAAACACCTGCAATACATAACGGTTTTTCAGCATCACAAATCATTAAATCATCCTCATGTAATTCACGTTCAACTTCATCTAAAGTTGTGAATTTTGTTCCAGCTTCTAATGTTTTTACAATGATTTTGTTTCCAGAAATAAAATTCGCATCAAAGGCGTGTAATGGTTGTCCTAATTCGTGTAAGACATAATTAGTGACATCAACCACATTGTTTTTTGGAGTCAACCCTATCGCTTTCAAACGATGTTGCAACCATTCAGGAGAAGGTTTTACTTGAACTCTAGAGATTGTCACACCACAATAACGAGGCGCTAAGGTTTTATCTTCAACCTCTACATCGATTTTTAAAGTTCTGTTATCGACTCTAAAACTACTTGTAGAAGGTGTAATCAATTCTAAGTTGGTATCTTGTTGCAATAAACCAGCTTTTAGATCTCTAGCAACTCCGTGATGACTCATCGCATCAGCTCTGTTTGGCGTCAATCCAATTTCAAACACCATATCATTTTCAATATCAAATACTTCACTTGCTGGTGTTCCAGGAACGAGTTCTTCATCTAAAATCATAATTCCATCATGACTTTCTCCTAAGCCAAGTTCATCTTCAGCACAGATCATTCCGTTAGAAACTTCGCCACGAATTTTCCCTTTCTTGATTTTAAAGCCTTTTCCTTCAGCATCATATAAAGTGGTTCCTACTGTGGCAACGGGTACTTTTTGTCCTGCAGCAACATTTGGTGCGCCACAAACAATTTGTACAGGTTCTCCATTTCCTAAATCAACGGTAGTTACTTTTAAGCGATCTGCGTTTGGATGTTGTACACAGGTTAAGACATGTCCAATAACGATGCCTTCCAATCCACCTTGTACAGATTCGTATTTTTCGATGCCTTCAACTTCTAACCCTAAATCCGTTAAAAGATCACCTGTTTTTTCTGCTTCCCAATCAAGTTGAATAAATTGCTTTACCCAATTGTATGATATTTTCATTCGTATAAGTATTGAATAGTCCGCAAAGATAAAATAATGCGGTAAGCTGACAAATAACTTTGTATGAAAGATGGGTTAAATTTAGATATGCTTTTCTTCTGGATTTTTAGACCGCTCTCGCTGTTAGAACCAAGATTGCTTCGCTGCTAGATTTTAGACATATTTGATACGTTCATTGCGAGAAGCCTAGTGACGCGGCAATCTACTTCTTTGTGAACCAGATTTTTGTATGGAATATTTCCTAATTAAAATTTATTATTTCTTTTTTATAATCCCAAAGCCATAAGTTCTATCAGATAGATTGGCGTAGTAAAAATAACTTCCATCATCAAGAATATCTAAAATCTTCACTTCCATTTTCTGACCTATAAGATATTGAGATTCAGGTTCTGTTAATTTCATATGTGTAAGTGTGTAGGATGAAGAAGAAGTCCATTCAATCTTATAAACAGATCTAGAAGTTTTATCTTTTTCAATCTGTTTTCTCTTCCTTCTTATTATTTTAACATCCTTTGCAGTTTCGGGAGATATGTAGATGAATTTACCTCTTTCAAACTTTTCTTTACAGTTAATATGAGTTGCTTTTAATGATTCGTATTTCGAATTTACTAGTTTAAAGCTATATTCAAAACATTGATTTACAAATTTGCTTTCAGGATAAAAATCAAATTGTTTTCTGTATTCGATAATATAGTTGATATTTTCTTTGTTTTTGTAGGTGGATTTTTCAGGGATTTCAGTAACTGAAGTAGTTTTTCCATCTTCTCCTATACATATTTCAACATATAAGTATTCTACATAATCTACATCATCTACAAAAAAATATTGCTGAATTTGAGAGAAAGCAAAACATGATGTTAGTAAAAAAAATAAAAATAATGTTCTTCGCATGAATTAAATGATTAATGAAAACAATTTAAGTAAAAAAAATAAAGGCGAAGCATTTCTAATTTGTCTAAAAATCCAAAAAAAACAAAGTAGTTTAAGAGATTCCTGTCTCCGCAGGAACAAGTCTAAAAGTTAAGCAGCCTAAAATATCTAAGAGTAAAATGAGATAAACAAAAATATAAACTTAGATAGTTTTATTATTAGAATTAATCTTCTTCTAAATGCCATTTATCAATATCTAATGATAAGATATATCTAGCGCTATTTGACAATTCGTTATGATACATTGTACTCAATGCAATAATTCGTTTTCTAACCTCTTTATCAAACCATTTTTGATTAAACCCATCAATCTTTCATTTTTTGAATGTTATTGTTTAGTTTTTTGAATTCACTTTTTTTGAAGTTTTTTTCATATTTCATTTTTTTGAGATACTTATGAAGACTTACCCTTTTTCGGACAATTCTAAATTAAACAAAATAGATTACAAAGGGGCTAGCCCCTTTGTAAATTCTCTTAAAACTTCATTAGGGCTTTTTCTGCCTAATGATTTATGCGGATGATATTCATTATAATCTTCTCTAAAGGTTTTATTAAATCGCTCTACATATCCATTCTG
>NZ_JAKVBC010000036.1 GCF_022447245.1 Kordia sp.
GAAACCTTGTTCTCACAATTGTGCGATCAGTTCATGATAAGACGCAACTATGCGAAATCTTTTGATGGGTTTAAGACCAGAATACTATCTAAAATAACAGCATTAACAACCATTCAATACATTAACAGGTTTATTTTCAAAAGAAATATTAACAATATTAAAATTAGCATTATTTAAAATGCACAACGGGTTAATATTAGAAAAATCTAGCATTGGAGGAAATGCTTTTTTAACTGAAAAAATTGAAAACTATCCTAGATTTCAATCCATTTCAGGTCCAAAATTAATGGAGAAAATGGAAGAACAAGCGAAAACTTATGGAGCGGTTATCAAAACAGGTGAAGAAGTGGTAGCGATAGAAAAGAAAGATGATATCTTTACAATTCAGACAAAAAGTAAAACATACTTAGGGAAGTCTGTAGTGTTATCTACAGGTTCAACATATCGAAAACTGGGAATTCCAAATGAAGAAGAACTAATAGGTTCTGGAATTCATTTCTGTGCAACCTGCGATGGTGCTTTTTACAGAGACAAAGATATTATAGTTATTGGAGGAGGAAATTCGGCATTAGAAGAAGGTATCTTTTTAGCAGGATTCTGTAAAAGTGTAAAAATTATAAACCGATCTGAAAATTTCTCTGCTTCCAAAACCTATGTAGAAAAGTTAGAAACCATAGAAAACATTTCTATTTATATGAACAAAACATCATTAGAATTTATTTCTAATGAAAACGGATTGTTTGAAGGATTAAAAATAAAAGACAATGATACCAATGAAGAATCAATAGTAACAGCAGATGGCGTATTTATCTTTATAGGATTAATTCCAAATACACAATCGTTTCAAAATGTTGTAACGCTCGATCAAAGAGGCTTTATTAAAACAACTGGATTGGCAGAAACTTCTGTACCAGGTATATTTGCGGCAGGTGATTGTAGAGAAGGCGCAATTGCACAAGTAGCAGCCGCTACAGGAGAAGGTGTATTGGCAAGCTATGGAATTAGAAATTATTTAAAATAAAAAAAGAAAGGACATTTATATGTCACAGCAAACAAAAGAACATAAAGTATTTGAAGCTCCAGAATTCAACGTTAATCAATGGATTGATGCTAACGGAGAGGCAACAACACCCATAAAACTTTCTGATTTTACAGGAAATTTTAAAATCATTTACTGTTTTCAAAGTTGGTGTCCAGGTTGTCACAGTCGCGGCTTACCTGCGCTAAAAAAAATGGTTGAAGCTTTACAAGATAATCCCAACATTACATTCTTGGCAATTCAAACTGTTTTTGAAGGGTTTAATGAAAATACCTATGAAAAAATGGTAGAAATCCAAAACCAATATGAGCTGAAGATCCCTTTTGGTTATGATGCAGGGAATGATGGAAAATCAAGGTCAAACATCATGAAAAACTATCAAACAGGAGGAACTCCTTGGTTTATATTCATAGACAAACATGATAATATAGTATTTGAAGATTTTCATCTAAATGTAGATGCTGCAATTGATTTTTTAAAAGCGTTATAATTATGAATACGATTCCAGTACTTAAATTATATGGAACTGAAGGTTGTCATAAAACAAATTATTACAAGCTTTTGCTTGAAGAAACAAAATTACCATATCAATTTTTAGATGTAGTAAAAAGTGAAGACCATGCATCAGAATTGCGTGGTCTTTATGAAAATAGAAAACTCAATTTTCCAACAATTACTATTGGGAAAAAGAAATTGAGAAATCCATACAAAGAAGAATTGGAGAAGTGGCTAAACAAGTTAATTCCGAGTCGTTTAGAAATTGTTCACGACAAAGAACACAATCAGTATACTTTAGATATTAATGGAGAATTGGCAAAAGTGCAATAAAGACTGAAAGACAATAAAATGTATCTCGTGCATTCGGAAGTTCCTTATAATTTAAGAGGACAAGGTATCGGGAAGGTACTCGTTGAAAAAACATTTGAAAAACTTACCGATGAAGGTTACAAAGCTATTGCAATATGTAGTTATGTAAAAGCTGTAGCGAAACGAAGTGAAAAATGGAAAACAATTATTGAATGACCTTATTGTCAAAAATAAAAAAACTACCAGAAGGATATTCAGAAGTTATGTATAATAACAGAAAATACGGTGTGACAAAAAGTGAATTCAATCAAGGTAAAAGTTACAAGGTTTATGCAAAAGAGCTAGGAGGAAATAACTTTATAAGTCTCAATTATTATTGTACAAATGAACGAGAAATTTTAAAGCCCTGTGAGATGCCTGAATCCAAAGTGATACACTTTTTAGAAAACTACATAAGTATATGTTAACATTTTAAAAATGAATGATTATATTTAAGCTGAAAAAACTACAACCAATGATAAGATATTTACAATCAGTAGGAATAATACTTCTTTTACTGTGTTTCAGTGCATGTGCTACTTTTAAAGCGCAATATGAAGAGAAAAAAAGCGTGAATTCGTATCCAAAGGATAAAGAAATCAAACATTCTTTTTATTTAATTGGTGATGCGGGAAAATCTCCAATTGGAGAAAAAACAGCAGCTTTAGAAATGCTAGAAAAAGACCTGAAATTAGCTTCAAAAAACAGTACCGCCATCTTTTTAGGAGACAATATTTATCCAGCAGGTTTGCCAAAAAAATCGAGTGAAGATAGAGCGTATGCCGCACATCAATTAGATGCTCAAACGAGTATTGTAAAAGATTTTAAAGGACAAGCAATCTTTATTCCTGGGAATCACGATTGGTATAGTGATGGTTTGGAAGGACTAAAACGTCAAGAAAAATACATTGAAAAGATTTTGGGAAAAGACACATTCCTCCCAGAAAATGGTTGTCCAATTGATAAAATTCACATAAGCAAAGATATTGAACTGATTTTGGTTGACAGTCAATGGTATATTGAGAATTGGGACAATCATCCAACCATAAATGACAACTGTGAAATAAAAACACGCACAAAGTTCTTAGATGAGTTTAGTAGCCTTATCAAAAAGGCAAGAGGAAAAACGACTATTGTAGCGTTACATCATCCAATGTATACCAATGGTTCGCATGGAGGACAATATACGTTTAAAAGTCACATGTCGCCAATTCCGATTGTAGGTTCACTTAAAAATATATTGCATAACACTACAGGAATAGCCAATGTGGATATCTTTCACAAGCGTTACAACGAACTCAGAAAGCGCATCATTACACTTTCGCAAGAAAATGATAAAGTCATTTTTGTTTCAGGGCACGATCACAGTTTACAATATATCATAGAAGACAATTTACGTCAAATAGTAAGTGGTTCTGGAGCAAAAGTATCGGGAACAAGAAATGTTGGTGGCGGGCAGTTTTCGTATGGAACACAAGGATATGCACGTTTAGATGTTTTCAAAGACGGTTCTTCCCATGTGCGTTTCTATTCTTCAGATGATGATAAACTAGTTTTTGAAACAGAAGTATTACCACCGAATGTGAAGTTTACAAAAATGACATACCCATCACAATTTCCAAAAGAAAAATCAGCGTCTATTTACACCGAAGAGGAAACACAAAAATCTGGTTTCGGAACTTTTCTTTGGGGCGAACGTTATCGAAAACAATACAGCACAAAAGTAACAGCACCAACCGTAAACTTAGATACACTTTATGGCGGATTGAAACCTGTACGGAAAGGAGGAGGAAACCAATCAAAATCATTGCGATTAGAAGATAAAAATGGTGCCCAATACGTAATGCGAGCGTTGCGCAAACAAGCCTTGCAGTATTTACAAGCGGTACTATTTAAAGATCAATATATCAAAGGACAATTTGATGATACAAGCACTGAAGATTTAATCTTAGATGTATTTACAGGGGCACATCCGTATGCTCCTTTTGCGATAGGAACGTTAGCGGATGCAGTTGGAGTATATCATACAAATCCAGTATTGTACTACGTACCAAAACAAAATGCTTTAGGACAATATAATGATGAATTTGGAGGTGAATTGTATATGATTGAAGAACATACTTCCGAAGGACATAGCGACAAAGCAAGTTTTGGGTATCAAGATGAGTTAATTAGCACAGATGATCTAATGAACGAGTTGCACAAAGACGAAGACATTGTCATTGATGAGGCAGCATATATTCGTGCTCGTTTATTTGATATGTTGATTGGTGATTGGGACAGACACCAAGATCAATGGCGTTGGATAGAATTTAAAGAAAATGGTAAAAAAGTATATCGTCCTATGCCACGCGATCGCGATCAAGCATTCTCTATCATGTCGGATGGATTCTTATTGGGAACAGCTGTGAAACTGATTCCTACTGCTCGATTGTTGCTTGCATACAGTGACGATTTAGTAGATGTAAAAGGAGTAAATGTAGAACCGTATCCATTAGATATGGAACTCATTCAACAATCAGAAAAAGCTGTTTGGGATGCTGAGGTAAAACGAATTCAAGAAGGATTGACTGATGATGTGATTGAAAAAGCCTTTTTAGAATTCCCAAAAGAAGTACGTGATGAGCGCGTAGAAGAAATCAAACAAAAACTAAAAGCAAGACGAGCCAATCTTCAAAAAATAGCAGACAGATACTATGTCTTAGTTAACAAGTTTGCAGTAATCAAAGGAACCAACAAAGACGATTGGTTTGATATTGAACGTTTGCCAAACGGACAAACCAAAGTAACAGCATATCGTATCAAAAAAGGAGAAAAGAGCGATATATTCCACGAACGTGTGTATGCAAATACAGAAACCAAAGAGATTTGGGTGTATGGTTTGGATGATGATGACCAGTTTCATGTATTTGGCGATGGAAAATGTATCACACGAATTCGTCTAATTGGAGGACAGAATAAAGATGTATACGACATTCAAAATGGTAAAAAAGTAAAAATTTACGATTACAAATCAAAAGAAAGTGAATTTTTAACCAATAAAGGAAGCCAGAGGCTTACGGACGATTATGAAACGAATGTATACGATTACAAGAAACTAAAAAACAATACCAATCAATTAATTCCTACTATCGGATTTAATCCAGATGACGGAATCAAAATAGGTGTTGCTAATACTTACACAAATTATGGATTTGAACGCAATCCTTTTACATCAAGACATACCATTTCTGCAGAGTATTTCTTTGCTACTAATGGATTTGATTTAAAATATAAAGGAGAATTTGCCCACGTAATTGGTAATTGGAATTTACAGCTCAACGCACAATTTAATAGTCCTAATTATTCAGTGAACTTCTTTGGTTTTGGAAATGAAACTCCCAATTTTGAAGCTGATGAAAATGACGCTATCGATGTAAATTTAGATTACAATCGTGTAAAAATTAGAACGATAAAAGTGCAACCTACATTGGTCTGGCGTGGTGAACTAGGGGCTAGTTTTACTACAGGAATATTTTATGAAAGTAATGAGGTAGAACGCACCGAAGGGCGCTACCTTCAACAAGTATTTGCAGCAAACTCAAGTGTCTTTGATAAACAAGATTTTTATGGAGTAGATGCCAAATATCATTTTAAAAATGTGGACAACGAAGCCTTTCCAACTATGGGGATGGAAATAAGCTTGGAATCAGGCTATAAAAATAATGTAAGTACTACTCGAGGTTTTGGGTATTTTATTCCTGAACTCTCTTTTGTACACAAATTAATTTCAAATGGTCGATTGGTATTGGCATCTAAAATTCGCGGTCATATGAATTTTGGAGACGGATTTGAATTCTATCAAGGAGCAAGTATTGGCGCCAGAAATGGCCTGCGAGGATTTAGGAATGAACGTTTACAGGTAAACGCTCTTTTGTTCAAACTACGGATTTACGCCTAAATCTCAGTAAGGTAAAAACAGTAATATTGCCACTTCATATTGGAATTTTTGGAGGATTTGATTATGGAAGAGTATGGATCAGTGGAGATAACTCAGATAAATGGAATACTTCCCTAGGAGGTGGAATTTGGGCAAATGCTGTAGATATGTTATCGGCAAACATATCAATATTCAATTCGGATGATGGATTACGTTTCGCTTTTGGTATTGGATTTGGATTTTAATCTAAGTAAAAAATGAAATTATTTAGAAACCAAAGAAGCAAACTTTTGAATAATAAAAAACTAGGAAACTACTTATTGTATGCTATCGGTGAAATTATTTTGGTAGTGATTGGAATCCTAATAGCGGTTTCTCTTAACAATTGGAATGCAAGTAGAAAAGAACAAGATAAATTGTATAATATTTACAATATTGTTTTTGCTGATTTAAATAATGACATTAAAGAGATCGATAAAATGGAACTTTATTATGATAAAGTCCAACCACTATTTAACAAAATATTGAAGGATTCTGTAAAAGCTATCGATTATGCATTTAATCCACAATACACATATATAATGATCGGTTTTCCTGAAATTACATTCAATAAACGTGGATACAATCAACTAACCGCATTCAACATAGATAAATTTCAAGATAGTTTACCAACGCAAATCATAGAATTCTACACAGAACGCTTACGTGAAATCAAAATAGATGATGACATGCGAGCTGATGATATCAAAGAAAACTACTCACACTTTAAAAATAATTATGCATGGTGGTCCGATGTCATATCTTTAAAA
Source organism: Kordia sp. (assembly GCF_022447245.1). Classification (GTDB taxonomy): domain Bacteria; phylum Bacteroidota; class Bacteroidia; order Flavobacteriales; family Flavobacteriaceae; genus Kordia. Next base: position 6,614 of record NZ_JAKVBC010000036.1, read on the forward strand.
CCTAACAAAGACTTCATCGACTATGCACTGAACGATCCCGATTACAAAAATAGAATAGCTACAACGCATTTTATGGCATATCAAGTATTCTTGCCAGAATTAAGAACCTTTAAAAAGCGAGCCTTGAAAATCTTAGCCGCAATTGAAAAACGTATTCCAAACAAGGAATAATCGTACTAAATTAATCTTTGGATAGGAAATATTTTAAGAAAAAAAAGTAGTAGTGTAAGTTAATGGTATTTGTTAGAAAAAAAGAATGCTAAACGTAATTATGATTGTATGTCTTGTATTTGATTTTTATCTACTTTTTAAAGTCCTATAAATACATGTTTTAATAGTCAAACTACATAGTTATTTGGAGTTCGTTTCAAATATCAATTGGGTTTAATTAAAATATTACCTATTTTACAGATGAAAAAATGATTGTTTAATACACTGTGTGACACATTTTTTTAATTTATAAAAAAGGGCAAAAGATAATAATGAAATGATTCTTACTGCGTGATGATGAAATTAAAAAACCATAACAAAAGTGAGGTTTAGTAGTCCTAGATTATCATTATTCACCTTAAATATATAATAGTTTTTTCTTTGCTTTTTAAGGTGTAATGTAACACAAAGAAGTATTTTAATAACCATAAATAACATAAAAAAACAGAACCAAATCAGTGAAGTTGATTCAAACTCAATTTTCAATAAATGATCAAAATATATTTACTCCACTGAAGTAAATACCTATTTGTCTTTATTGGTTTAAATGAAAATTAAATCACTGTATAGTTTTATAAAAAATCGCAATTATTAAACTTTGGTAAGCAAACAAAAGCCAGTATTATAATAATTAATATCATAAAAAACTAACCATATTATTTAACATTTTTTCTTATTTTTATTCAAATTGAAACCTTTGTAACAGACTCATTTCCAAAATGCAAAAAGTAATCAATTCAACATATTTCAAATTTACACCAGTGTACACCAAAGACGGTAACACATTATACTTTGCATCTGACATGCCTGAAGGAAAAGAACAATCAGACTTATATAAAATAGCAATCAAAGGAACGGAATATGGAGAACCTGAAAACTTAGGAGATGTCATCAATACAGGAGGAAGGGAAACCTTTCCGTTTATAGGTAAGGACAACAAGCTTTATTTTTCATCCGATGGATACTTTGGCTTGGGAGGGTTAGATGTTTTTGTGTCAGACAACGACAGGGCAAATGCAAGTAACTACAGGGAAGTTTTTAACTTGGGTCGCCCAATAAACAGTCCTGAGGATGATTTTACCTTCATCATCAATGAAACTTCAGGAAGCGGATACTTTGCTTCCAATCGTGAAGGAGGTGCAGGCGATGATGATATTTATAGTTTCAAACGCACAGAAAAAATTATTTTATCTTGCTCCCAAAAAGTAGAAGGAATTGTGATGGATGAACAAACCAACACGCTAATTGCCAATGCAAAAGTGTTGTTGTTAGATGGAGATAACAATATAATAGGACAAACTTTTACCCAAAATGATGGCAGTTTTGCATTTGGATTAAAATGTAACAATCCATATTTGCTAAGAGGTTCAAAAGAAGAATATTCAACTGCAGAAAAATCATTTGGAACCACGAATGAACTAAGTAAAGTTGTCAAGAAAACCTTATTTCTCAAAAAAGAGAGAACATTAGGGAAACCTATATTGGCAACAATCGGATCAGATTTGGTAGCAATATTAGGACTCAATCCCATCCATTTTGACTTAGATAAAGATGTCATTCGAGGCGATTCAGAAATAGAATTATGCAAAGTAGTTGCAGTGATGAAATTATATCCAAATATGAAAATTGACGTTCGCTCACATACGGACAGTAGAGCAGATGACACATACAACATGAACTTATCAAACAGACGTGCCCAATCTACCATACAATTTTTAATAACCAATGGTATCAATAAAAGTAGGCTCACAGGCAAGGGCTACGGAGAGACGAGGCACGTAAATAGATGTAGTAACGGCGCCCCATGCGCTGAATACGAACATCAACTCAATAGACGAAGTGAATTTATAATCATAGAAAATTAATACGATTCGAGTACGTGGCAATTTTTAACTAAAACGCTTGTCTATTTAAGCCCTAGAGTGTCGCTAGCTCTAGGGCTTTCTTCTTTTTAGTCGTTTCTTGAAAGAAAGAATCAACTTTCAAGGACAATTCAAAATAACTATCTTCACCGATAGGGAAAATACAAGAAAACCATGATCATAACAGCTTCAGAAATACAAGAAATTCTTTATGCTCATAAAGAAGATTTAAGTTTTATCTTAGGAAATGGAATCAATTTACATTACCAAAAAGACAATGTTTCATGGTATAACTTACTACTCGATCTGTGGAAAGAACACGCAGATGTACCTATGGATGAAATCCCAGAAGGTATCTCATTTATAGAATTCTACGATGCGTTGGGCTTGCAAAATGTAACACTATCTGGTTTTTCCACACAATTACAAAAAGATGTAAAAGCAAAAATGCTCAATTGGCAACCTGATGATGCACAAAACTTAATATTAAACAAAATACAAGCATTCAATGCGCCAATATTGACGACCAATTTTGATGATTTAATTCCGAAATCTATGAAACTCAACCTGCATCGAATTGCAGATACGAGTTTCACAGATCACTATCCTTGGGCAACCTATTATGCAAATGACAAACTCAATACACCTATAGACGGATTTGGAGTTTGGTATATGAATGGTATGGTAAAATATCACAGAAGTATCAAACTTGGACTCTCTGAATACATGGGAAATGTAGAACGTGCACGTAAAATGATTAATAGTAATTATGGATACATTCCAAATGACGATACAAATCCTTGGGTAAAAAATAATACGTGGATAGATATCATGTTCAATAAATCCCTGTGCATCTTCGGATTGAGCTTGGACGAAACGGAAGGGTTTTTTAGATGGTTACTCATTCAACGCGCCAAATTCTTCAAGCGTTTTCCAAAATACAGTCACAAAGGTTGGTACATCATGAAGAAAGAGAAAAATAATCCAAAAACAGTCGGAAAGAAATTTTTCTTAAAATCTGTTGGAATAGAAGTCATTGAAGTAGAAAACTATCCAACACTTTATGAAGATATCTGGAAGTAGTTTTTATAAATATTTGGTATTAGTGGGCTTCAAAATACTTTTCTAGGGATAAAAACTAAAATGCTTTATAAGTTTACAGCTGTAATAATTTAAACTTTGATTTAAAGAGTAACTAAAAACAACTTACCCAATACCTAATAAACCGTTCGCTATATTCTATTTTCCGTTCGTCATAATTTCGATTGTAGAAACTCCAAACTGCTATACTTTTACATCGTAATCAAAAAACGACAGACATGCAATCATTTTTCAAACTCATATTTAAGCTTGTTTTTTTCTTGGCATCCATTATTGCGTCCGCGCAAGATATCTCAGGAACTTGGAAAGGAGAATTAAGTGTACAAGGAATGGAACTTCCTATTGTATTCAATATATCTCAAAGCGACAATGGATATACTACAACACTCGATAGTCCAAAACAAGGAGCGTATGATATGCCAACGGATCAAACTACGTTTGAAGAAAACAAATTAACAATTACCTACGGTCAAATAGGAATGGAATACACAGCTACATTCTCTGATGGAGCTTTCAAAGGAACATTTAGTCAAGCTGGACAATCCTTTCCTTTAGACTTAAAAAAAGGTGAAAAAGAAGAAAAAGAGGTTAAAAAAGCAAAACCACAAGAACCAAAAAAACCATATCCGTATGCTTCAGAAGAAGTAAATTTTACAAATAAAAGTGCGGATAACATAAAGTTTTCAGGAACATTAACCTTACCTACCAATGTAAAGAATCCGCCAGTAGTAATTTTAATTACAGGTTCTGGACCACAAAATCGTGATGAAGAATTACTAGGACACAAACCATTTTTAGTCTTGGCAGATCACTTAACAAGACAAGGAATTGCAGTACTACGTTACGACGATAGAGGAACGGCAAAATCAGAAGGCGATTTTTCATCAGCGACTTCATTTGACTTTGCTTCCGATGTAGAAGCAGCAATGGAATACTTACAAACACGCAGCGATGTTGTTGATATAAATAAAATTGGTCTAGTTGGTCATAGTGAAGGTGGATTAATAGCACCAATAGTAGCAGCTAGAAACAACAAAGTAGCATTCTGCGTATTATTAGCAGGGCCCGGTGTAGATGGGAAAGAAGTATTGCTTACACAAGGAAAGCGTGCTGCAGAGCTAGAAGGTTATCCAGCAAGTGATATTGCAATTTCTCAAGAAGTGTCAGCGAAAGTTTTTGATATTTGTGCAAACCATAATGGAGAAGAATCCAATAAGCAAATGAAGGAGTTAATGGAAAGTTTAAAGACAAGAATGACTTCGCCAAAAGCAAAAGAAGAATTAACAGATGTAGCAATCAATCGTCAAATAAAAATGTTTACTTCTCCATGGATGCAAGCATTCCTAGGATACGATCCGCAAACATCATTAAAAAAGGTAAACTGTCCAGTATTGGCAGTAAATGGAGAAAAAGATTTTCAAGTATTACCAAAATTAAATTTAGACGGAATTAAAAAAGGCTTACAACATAATAAAGACGTAACTATCAAGGAATTTAAGGACCTAAACCACCTATTTCAAACCTCAAAAACAGGAGCGTTAAGTGAATATTCTGAAATAGAAGAAACATTTGCTCCTGTTGCGTTAAACTTTGTTTCAGAGTGGATCAACACAAGATTCTAAATCATCAATCAATACAATAATGCACTTTTTCAGCCTCGAGAAAGTGCATTTTCAATACATTTGATACTTACTTGCAAAACATGGCAGTTTCAAAAAAAACAAATACAATTATATTTTGGATTTTACAGATTCTTGGCTGGGGATTATTAATTACTATTAATACTTGGGCAGAAATCTACTTTAAACAAAATAGTCAAATACAGGCTGTGTACTTTTTCTTTGAAGGCTTGGCATTTTTAATTCTTGGAATTGGGCTTACCACATGGATTCGGTTATATCTAAAGCGAATAAATTTTGTAGAAAATCAAACCCAGAAAAACTATATCAAACTTTTCATAGTATATATATTGGTAGGTTTGGTATTTATCATCACAATCATTACCTATAGTAAATTAGCATTTACGTCTATTCATGACGAAATACTACCTATTACTGCTAGGATGATTATCCTGACGTCTGTCAATATCTATATTTATATATTTTTCTGGATATTATTGTACGTAGCAATCAAATCAATAGCACGTATGCAACGCAATAAAATGGATCGCTTACGTTTAGAAGCTTCTCTGAAAGAATCTCAGTTAAATACACTCAAAGGGCAGCTCAATCCACATTTCATGTTTAACAGTTTGAACAATATTCGCGGATTGATGCTAGAAGATGTAAGCAAATCAAGAGAAATGCTAACGCGACTTTCGGAAATGCTTCGCTATTCATTAAACGTAAACAAAGTAGATGCCATACAAATTGAACAAGAAGTAGAAACAGTGGCAAATTATGTCGCACTTTCTAAAATACAACTAGAAGATCGTTTACAATATGAACAAGAAGTAGATGAATCATTATTACAAGTCAAAATCCCTCCAATGATTCTGCAAATGTTAGTAGAAAATGGCATAAAGCACGGAGTATCGGCACAGAAAAATGGTGGAAAAATAAAGTTGATTGTGACAGATAATAATCAAGAAATCATTTTACAAGTCAACAATACTGGAACACTAAAATCAGAAACAGATTCCACAAAAATTGGTGTTGATAATATTAAAAAACGATTGGAATTATTGTACGGAGAAAAAGCTACATTTATATTAAAAGAAGTGGAAAATGAAGTGCAAGCTGTCATCAAAATACCTGTAAGCTAACTATGGATACAATCACTGCAATAATTGTTGAAGACTCTCGCCTAGCGCGGAATGAACTCAAAGTGCTTCTAAAAAAGCATCCGCAAATTGAATTGGTTGCCGAAGCAGAAAATGTAGATAAGGCTTACGAACTTATCAATCGAAAACAACCACAGGTTTTATTTTTAGACATCAACATGCCTGAAAAAAATGGTTTTGACTTATTAGAAATGTTGGACAATGTTCCCATCACTATTTTTACAACGGCTTATGACGAATATGCAATTAAGTCATTTGAATACAATGCTTTCGATTACTTGCTAAAACCCATCAATCAAGACCGATTCTCCAAAACGATAGAAAAAGTCATTGTCGCTATTGAAAAGGAAGCAACGGAGCAAAAACCATTTGAGTTACATCGTCAAATATTTATCAAAGATGGCGAAAACTGTTGGCTCATTCGTATTTCAGAAATTGCAGTATTTGAAATTGTTGGAAACTATACACGTGTCTATTTTGAAGACAACAAACCCTTAATTTACAAATCGCTCAATCAAATAGAATCCAAACTTCCTGAAGAAACCTTTTTCAGAGCTAACCGACAGCAAATCATCAATCTAAATCATGTAGATAAAGTCGTTCCTTGGTTCAATGGAAAACTCAAAATTACAGTCAAAGATTCCAATCAAGAAATAGAAGTATCACGAAGACAATCATATAAATTCAAAGACTTATTAGGTTTTTAAAGAACTAAAAGTCTGACGTTAGTCAGACTTTTACATATAATAATTAAAAATACTAGGTTCTAGAAATTAAATTTACCATTGGTATTCTTTCTGTCAGCTTCAGGCATAATGGTTTCTATAACGTCCCAATGTTCAGCAATTTTTCCATTTTCAATACGGAACAAATCGTAAAAAGAAGTTGGTTTTCCTGCAAAAGTTCCTTCACTTACCGCTAATACAAAGTTTCCTTCTCCTGACACAATATGATTCTTAGTATATACCATCGTAATTCCTTGTTTAGCCATAGCTTCCAAAGCTGCACCTAAACCAGAAACTCCATCTCCAATAGCTGGATTGTGTTGAATATAATTATCACCATCAAAATAGTTTCCAAGTTTATCAAACTGACCGTTCATCAAAATAGTTGCTACAAAATCCTTAACGAGTGCTTTGTTTGCAGCAGTTTTGTCTAAATCAAAACTTGTAGTTGGTCCATCTGTTTGTGTATGTCCACTAGGGTTCGGAGCTGCTGTTTCCAATAAATTATCCCAATGTTCTACAATCAATCCATCTTCGAAACGGAAAATATCAAAACCAACTTTTGGTCCAAAAAAGTCATATTCTGTATGTGTAAAAACATAATCACCATCTTCAAAAGCTCTGACAATATTTGCTTTAAATCCGCCTTCAGGTTTGTGTTGTAAAATTGCTCCAAAACCTTCCAATCCGTCGGCAACAGCTAAATTGTGTTGAATGTATTTATTTGGATTAATATATGCTACTGCTGTCTGATCGCCAGTTTCTAAACTTTCCAATAAAGTAACTGCTTTTTCCTTGTTTGTAAGTGTTTTTTCCATCTTCGTTTCTGTGTTTGTCTTAGTTGTATTTTCTTTTTTCTTTTCTGTTGTATTACATGACACTATTGCCAATGCGCATATAATAAGTGTACTTTTAAATTTCATTATTTTGAATATTTTTAACGAGACAAAAGTATACCTGAATGAAAGAATAACGTAGGTGTAAGTTGAAATGAAAAGGGTTAATGTCGAACCTTGGTTACTTTGAATGAAGTTTTTTGAACTGATTTGGGGTCAATCCCGTATGTTTTTTAAAATACTTTACAAAGTTAGTAGACTCCGTAAAACCTAATTGATACGTAAGTTCTGTACTTTTTATACCAGAATTTATCAAATTTCTTTTCGCTTCTAGAATGATAAAATCATCAATACATTGTTTGGCTGTTTTTTGAATCACCTCTTTACAAATATGATTCAAATGCTTGTAAGTAATGCCTAAAGACTTCGCATAGAAATCAGCATTTCTTGTTGTAGTAAAATGATGTTTGATGAGGTTTTCAAACTGAATAAATAAATACAAATACTTAGATGCTGTTTTATATTCTATTTGCTGATTGCGTAACTGTTCTATTTTGGAAACAATAATTGTGAATAAACCACGAACAATAGTTTCCTTGTGCGTTTGGTCAGCATTATAAAATTCTTGAAACAACAGGTCAAAATAGGAAACCACATTTTTATCTTGAGGAATCTGAATCATTGGTGAAAATAGTTGTGAAGCAAACAATCGAAAAATAATAGATTCTGGCAATATTTTAAACTGTTTCTCAAAATACGATTGAGTAAATAGAATAGCATATCCTTTTACATTCTCAGCAAATCGAAAGGCATTTACTTGTCCTTTTCGAATACAAACCAAAGAGTTTTTTTGAACATCATGCGAAACAAAATCGATCAAATGTCTAGTGTTTCCGTTCGTATACAAAAAGAAAGCATAAAACGCTGTTTGGTGTGGTTGTTCAGGATAGTGATCGTGTGAGCGAACCAAAATATCTTCCAAGCGAAGAATTTCAATACCATCTAGTTTATCATAACCAGATTGAAATTCTATTGCTGGAATATCTTGAGACATGTACTGTAAATTTTAACCGCGATGTGTTTTGGAAGAAGCACTAGTTAAATCGTTAATTCCTTTCAATTCTTCCTCTGTTAAATGACGCCATTTTCCAACGGGTACATCTAAAGAAACATTCATAATACGTGTGCGCTTCAGTTTTACAACTCTATAATCCAAATACTCACACATTCTACGAATTTGACGATTCAATCCTTGTGTCAAAATAATTTTGAAGGTGTATTTTGTAAGTTGTTCTACTTTACACTTTCGAGTTAGTGTGCCTAAAATTGGAATTCCATTGCCCATTTTCTTTATAAAGTCGCTCGTAATCGGACGATTTACGGTCACTTTATATTCCTTCTCGTGATTGTTACGAGCACGCAAAATTTTATTCACAATATCACCATCACTTGTCAAAAAAATCAAGCCTTCACTGGGTTTGTCCAAACGTCCTATCGGGAAAATTCGCGTCGGGTAATTAATAAAGTCAATAATATTATCCTTTTCCACACGTGTATCTGTTGTACATACAATTCCGATAGGTTTATTAAAAGCCAAATACACTTGCTTTTCCTTCGGATTAGAAATCAATTCACCATCAACACGTACTTCATCTCCTGGCGCAATTTTCGTTCCCATTTCAGGAACTTTCCCATTAATAGTTATACGTCGTTGTTCAATCAATTTATCAGCGGCTCTGCGCGAACAGTAACCTACTTCACTTAAAAACTTGTTGATTCTTGTCAATTGTACTTCACTCATCTAAAAGGCATTCAAAGTGCAAAGCTACGGAAAATAAATATGTGGTGTCTTAGAAAGAAACGACTTAATCAAGTTGAAAGCTATACAAATTTCGTCCACTTCCGTGTGATTCTTCATCAGAAATATATACGGTGTCATTTCCTTTAAAACAAATACTTTCTTTTTGAGTAGTATGTCCTAAATCGTATTTTTTCTCCGTTCCGCCTAAAAAGTTATCACCTTTAAAATCGGTAAATTGCCAAACAGAATTGTGTGATAACAGCACAACTTTTTTTCCATTTGGACTTATCGCTGCTGAGGTTATCCAACATTCAAGTTTATCGCAAGTGTTGAAAGTACTAATAAACTGGGCTTTATGTTTTCCTTTAGTAGCTGGGATTTTATACAAATTTGTGCGTCCGTAGGCTGATTTTGTGCGACTCTTTGTAAACAAATACAAATATCCACTATGATAAAAAAATGATTCTACATCAAAATGTCTATTCTTCTTTTTAGGTGGAAATTTTTTCTGATCAGGAAATGAGAACTCAATCTTCACCGGATCAATGCTCTTTTTGGTAGCCAAATCATTCGCAGACAACATATAAATTCTTTGATGCTTTCGATCATTAGCATTATTTCCAAAATCACCAATATATAAATTACCTTCTGAGTCTTTGGTCAAATCTTCCCAATCTCTATTCTTACCTTTAATGTGTAAAGTTTTGTAAATCTTTCCTTTAGAATTGACTTCAAAGACTTTGGGATCATTTCCACTATCATTAATCATCCAAAAACTATCAGAATTTGGAATTGATTCCATTCCAGAGACTTCTTTTAAATCACTTGAAATCTTTCCAGTGTAGTTCAATTGTCCGTAATTCACAGTACAATTAGAAAACAACAATAGAAACAGGCAGTATTTTAGATAATCAAACTTCATGTACATGGATTTTGATCAAAAATAAAATATTTAGTAGAAAACATAAAATTTTCAAGTTCAATTAAGAAGAGTTTAAGACTCATTAAATTTTAGATGATAAATGTTGAATTTTAAACTAAAAAGCATTTCTTTACAGGAAATCTTTCAATCAAATCAACAAATATTCATGGGAGTTATCGATGTTCTAATCATTGGCGGCGGAGCAGCAGGTTTTTTTACAGCTATTAATATCGCTGAAAAACATCCTGAGAAATCAGTTGTGATTGTAGAAAGAGGAAAAGAATTTTTAACCAAAGTTCGTATTTCTGGGGGAGGAAGATGTAATGTAACACATGCATGTTTTGATCCGAAAGAACTTATAAATTACTATCCAAGGGGCCAAAAAGAGCTTTTAGGACCCTTTCATCAATTTTGTTGTGGCGATACGATGGGTTGGTTTGAAGAACGCGGTGTGGAATTGAAAATTGAAGATGATGGCAGAATATTTCCTGTTACTGATTCTTCCCAAACGATTATTGATTGTTTTTTGTGTGAAGCGAAAAAGCATCAAGTTGATTTTAGAAAAAATCATGCGGTTAAGCATATCTCAAAAACCAATGATGTTTGGCAAGTAGAAACTAGTCAAGGAAAGCTACAGGCTGCGAAAATTGTAATGACTACAGGAAGCAACCCTAAAATGTGGAAACTCTTAGAAACACTTGGTCATACAATTGTGCCTGCGGTCCCATCATTATTTACCTTCAATATCAAAGATTCACGAATCAAAGATTTACTAGGAATTGCAACACCAGCAAACGTAAAGGTTGTGGACACAAAACTAGAATCCAATGGACCTTTATTGATTACACATTGGGGAATGAGCGGACCAGGAATTTTAAAACTATCTGCTTGGGGCGCACGAATTTTAGCAGACAAACAGTACAACTTTCAAATAGAAGTCAATTGGCTAGATCATATTTCTAGAGAAGATTGTTTGGAAATGATCAAAGATTCTAAAATCGAACTCGCAAAAAAAGCAGTACACAAAAACAATCCGTTTGAGGTGCCAAAACGTCTGTGGCAACGTATTATTCAAGCAGCAGGAGTCAAAGAGCAAACGCGCTGGGCAGATTTGAAAAAACAACAAACTGAACAATTGGCAAGTCAGCTAACCGAAGCAATTTTTAATGTAAAAGGAAAAAGTACATTCAAAGAAGAATTTGTTACGGCTGGAGGAATTCATTTAAAAGAAGTCAACTTCAAAACTTTCGAAAGTAAAAAACACGAAAATCTGTACTTTGCAGGTGAAATCCTGGACATAGATGCCATTACGGGCGGATTTAACTTTCAAAACGCTTGGACAGGAAGTCATATTATTTCTGAAACAATCTTTGATAGTTAGATTTTTTGAAACGTCATTACGAGGAATAATGACGAAGTAATTTATTCCTTGACAAAAAAATTGTTTCAAGTTTTCTCAAAACTTTCGTAAGCACGTTTCCTAACATTAAAGACTCCGTTAGAAAGTAATTATTCCATTGGGATATTTTCAAATTAGCACATTAAAAAAACCGTATCTTTGCCTAAATTTTTAAAATCGTCTATGGAAATAGCTGCATTTCTGCCCAAAGCATATACAAAAAATGTTGCCTCAGGAATAGTCACTTGGAAATCGCCAAGTAATATTGCACTCATCAAATATTGGGGAAAAAAAGAAGATCAAATTCCACAAAATCCATCCATCAGTTTTACGTTGGATGCTTGTGCTACAACTACAAAATTGACATATAAAAAGCACGATACTGCACTAGATGATTTTTCATTTGACTTGTTTTTTGAAGGGAAACAAAAAGACGATTTCAAACCGAAAATCAACACGTTTTTACAACGAATTGAATCATATCTTCCATTTTTAAAAGACTATCATTTTACGATAGAAACTTCAAATTCCTTTCCGCATAGTAGTGGAATTGCTTCGTCTGCCTCTGGAATGAGTGCGTTGGCATTGTGTTTAATGAGTTTGGAAAAAGAACTCAATCCATCAATGACAGCAGAAGCATTTAACCAAAAAGCATCATTTTTGGCGCGTTTAGGTTCAGGAAGTGCAAGCAGAAGTATTGAAGGTGATTTAATTGTGTGGGGAACACATGAAGATACTGTGGGAAGTTCAGACTTGTTCGGAATAAAATATCCGTACAAAGTACATGAAGTCTTTAAAAACTATCACGACACAATTCTGTTAGTGGATAAAGGTGAAAAGCAAGTCAGTAGTACAGTTGGACATAATTTGATGCACAATCATCCGTTTGCTACTCAGCGTTTTGCGCAAGCACATGAAAACTTAACAAAAATGCAATCTGTGTTAGCTGAAGGCGATTTAACAGAATTCATTGCAATAGTTGAAAGTGAAGCTTTAACACTTCATGCGATGATGATGACTTCAATGCCGTATTTCATTTTGATGAAACCAAACACATTGGAAATTATCAATCGAATTTGGAAATTTCGTGAAGAATCTGGAACGCACGTTTGTTTTACGCTAGATGCAGGAGCCAATGTACATGTGTTATATCCTGAAAATGAAAAAGATATCGTATATCCATTTATTCAGCAAGAACTAACAAAATTTTGCCAAAACGAACATCATATCTGTGATAGAATAGGTTTTGGAGCAAAAAAGTTGTAAATTTACATAACAATAGTCGCAAATTGAACGAACAAATGAAGGGACCTCTTTTTTATTCAAAAATCTTACTCTTCGGAGAATACGGAATCATCAAAGATTCCAAAGGATTATCCATTCCATACAACTTTTACAAAGGAGCATTAAAAATTGACGAGAATCTTTCAGATGAAGCAAAAGACTCTAACGAAAGTTTAAAAGGTTTTGCCAACCACTTAGAAGCCTTAGATGCTGAATTGGTGACATTTGACATTGCTGCTTTAAATCGTGATTTGGACAAAGGAATGTACTTTGATTCGTCTATTCCTCAAGGATATGGAGTAGGAAGTTCAGGTGCTTTAGTAGCTTCTATCTACGACAAGTATGCGTATGATAAAATCACAGTTTTAGAGAACTTGACACGAGAGAAGCTCTTAACATTGAAAGAAATTTTTGGTGCTATGGAATCGTTCTTTCATGGAAAAAGTTCTGGTTTAGATCCTTTAAATAGTTATTTGAGCATTCCAATTCTAATCAATTCTAAAGATAATATTGAACCTACAGGAATTCCTTCGCAAAACGAAGTTGGCCAAGGAGCAGTATTCTTATTAGATAGCGGAATTATGGGAGAAACGGCACCAATGGTTAATATATTCATGGAAAATATGAAACAAGAAGGGTTCCGTAAAATGCTTAAAGATCAATTTATAAAACATACAGATTCCTGTGTGGAAGATTTCTTAAAAGGAGATGTAAAATCCTTATTTGGAAACTTAAAATCATTGTCGAAAGTAGTTTTCAATAACTTCAAACCAATGATCCCACAACAATTCCATTCACTTTGGAAACAAGGAATTGATACCAACGATTATTACTTGAAACTTTGTGGATCTGGCGGCGGCGGATACATTCTTGGATTTACACAAAACATTGAAAAAACAAAAGAAACGCTCAAAGATTACAAACTTGAAGTAGTATACAACTTCTAAAGTTTGGACGTGAATGCTCTCTAGAAAGCAAAAGCTATTTCTATACAAACTCTTCAGTCTATTTTCTGTTGTCAGAGTATACAACATCCTTATTATTGTAATTGCGCAATATTTGGCTGCCAAATACATCTTGGCACCAAAAGAAGGCTTTATGGAAATCATTTTAGATGGACATTTATTAGCAATTGTGTTAGCTTCGGCAGTTGCAATTGCGGCAGGATACATTATCAATAATTTTTATGACGCCGAAAAAGACTTAATCAATCGACCAAATAAATCAATGTTAGATCGTTTGGTAAGTAAACGTACAAAACTAACAACATATTTTATTTTAAACTTCATTTCGGTAGCCATTGCTAGTATTGTTTCCTTCAATTCGTTTATTTTCTTTTCTGCTTACATTTTCGGAATTTGGTTTTACTCTCATAAACTCAAAAAGATTCCATTTATAGGAAATCTAACTTCGGCAGTATTGGCAATTACGCCATTTTTTGCTGTATTTATCTATTACAAAAACTTAAGCAGTGTCATATTTGTACATGCAGCTTTTCTATTTTTACTCATTCTGATTCGTGAATTCATCAAAGATTTAGAAAATATTAAAGGCGATTTGGCACAAGATTACAAAACCATTCCTGTAATGTATGGCGAAAAAGTGTCGAAAGGACTCATAACCTTCTCGGCAGGAATTGCCATTGCCGTTACTGTTTTTCTAATTTCCCGTTACGATACAAGCTATATGCTGTATTATTTCTACGGCAGTATTGGACTTTTAATTATTTCGGTAGTTATACTATATAAATCTACGGCGAAGTCTCATTATATCTTACTTCACAACATTTTAAAGTTCATTATTGTTTCTGGCGTTTTCAGCATTCCACTCTTAAATATTGATGTGATTTTAAATAAAATTACTAGAGTTTTGTGATAAAAATTCGCAGACGCTTAAAAATTGTTAAAGCAACTTTAAAGTGTGTTTTTCTTCTCTAAAATTGGTAATTTATAGCAACTTAAATGTTAAACTTTTAAAGGTTCTTAAGGTTTCATCGACAGATAGAATTAAGGAATAGTAAATCAAAAAAATCTATGGCATCTTCACATGAATTAAAAGTCGCACTCGCGCAAATTGCACCAGTTTGGTTAGATAAATCCAAAACTATCGAAAAAATAAAACAACAAATTCTCGATGCGAGTCAACAAGATTGTGAACTCATCGTTTTTGGAGAAGCCTTATTGCCAGGATATCCGTTTTGGGTTGCCAATACCAACGGAGCTGCTTTCAATTCAATCATACAAAAAGAAATTCACAGACATTATGTTCAAAATTCCATCCAGGTTGAAAAAGGCGATTTAGATGAGATTTGTGACTTAGCAAAACAACACAATATTGCCATTTATTTAGGATTGATGGAACGTGCTGCAGATCGTGGCGGACATAGCATTTACTGTTCGTTAGCATACATCAATCAAGAAGGAAGCATAGAATCCATGCATCGAAAATTAATGCCAACCTATGAAGAACGTTTAACATGGGCAAGTGGTGATGGAAATGGTTTAAAAGTACATCCGTTAAAAGATTTTACCGTTGGCGGATTGAATTGTTGGGAAAATTGGATGCCTTTGCCAAGAGCCGCTTTATACGGAATGGGCGAAAATGTGCATATTGCAGTTTGGCCAGGAAGTGAAGTCAACACCAAAGATATCACGCGTTTTATTGCAAGAGAATCACGTTCATATGTGATTTCTGTGTCAAGCTTGATGCGAAAGTCAGACATTCCTGCAGACATTCCGAATGTAGCTGAAATTTTAAACAATGTTCCAGATGAATTGGCAAATGGCGGATCGTGTATTGCAAGTCCAGATGGCGAATGGTTAATTCCACCAGTCTTACATACCGAAGGTTTGATCATTGCAACCTTAGATTTTAATCGAATCTTGGAAGAACGCCAAAACTTTGATGCTGTTGGACATTATTCGCGTCCAGATGTTACACAACTGTTGGTGAATAGAGAGCGTCAGAGCACCATTAAAATTAATGATTAATAAATTTCTATTTTTGAGTTAGTTGTATTTTATCAAATAAAAAATATTCTGTATATAGATGAGAGAAGAATTAGAGATTTTACGATCGGAACTTTATAAAAGTTGTAGTGAACTATATAAAATAGAAAGCAATACAATAACGGTTGAACCTGATTTTACGTTTGAATCTAATATTGAATTAAAAGATAAAGAAAGGAGTTGTAAAATTTATCCATTCTTTTTTGGTGAAATTCCAAAATATGTTTTTGAATGGGATGGTTGCCCAATTTTTGAAATTTCCAGTACAAATCTTCAAAGACAAGGAGAACTAATAATTAATTGGGTATTAGAAAAGTCAATGCCTTCAACTATGCAGAGTCAATTTCCAGAAATAAAACTTAGCGAACTTGCAAGGTACTATGAAAGAGGTGAAGGAATCAAAGGTGAATTCATAGAGAGCTGGAATTTAACAGAAGAAACTAGTTACGATTTATTTTCTTTAGATCCAAATCAGTATCATGCTGAAAAGTATATAATTAAATTGATCAAAGAGATGAGAACTTTCCAACTTGATAAATCATTGAGAATCGGAACTAGTTTATCTCATTTAATTTTATCGAGGTCCAAAAGACAGACTAATCATGAAAAAATACCGCACATAAGCATATATTTCTTAGGAGATGATAAAATGAAAATTACATCTAATTTGAATAGCGAAGATAGTGTTGAAACAGAAGTGAAATACAAAGGGTATTTGGAAGAAATGGTGAAAAAATTACTGAAAGAAGAAATAAAATAAGTATTTCACACACTTCTAAATACTCATTTTATACTCCTTACTTTTCTATAAGTACCACAATATTGATTCTGAATACATTATCCTAAAACGAATAATTGAATCAAGATTCGGTTATCGTAAATTAAAAAGTATCTTTGCAAAAATTTTTAGAGCTAAAAACAATGGCAAAAGAACGACAAGGCAAAAGTAGAGTTTCTTCGGGAGGAAAGGATCATGGAGGAAAAAAATCGTTTCAAGGAAAGAAATCATCAGATGGTAAAAAGTCATTTGAAGGGAAAAAATCTTTTGATAAAAAGAAGTCAAATTCAAGTTATAAAAAGAAAGCAACGCCAAAATCAAAATCTTCAAGCAATCCAAATGAGATTCGCTTAAATAAATATATTTCAAATTCAGGTATTTGTTCACGACGTGAAGCAGACATGCACATTTCTATTGGAAGTGTGACTGTCAATGGCAAAGTCGTAACAGAGATGGGTTATAAAGTACAATTGACAGATGAAGTACGTTTTGATGGACGTATTATTAATCCAGAAAAACCAACCTATATTTTATTGAACAAACCCAAAGGATTTTTAGTAACAACTAAAGACGAAAAAGGGCGTAAAACCGTAATGGATTTAGTTGCCAATGCAACTACTGCCAGAATTGTTCCTGTTGGACGCTTGGAACGACAAACTACAGGTTTGTTGTTATTTACCAACGATGGAGAATTGGCAAGAAAGCTAACAGATCCTAACCAAAAAGTTCGTAAAATCTTTCATGTAGAGTTGGATAGAAACTTAAGTCAAGCAGACTTTAACAAAATCAAAGACGGACTCAACATTAGAGGTGTAAAGCACGAGGTAGACGAAATTTCTTGGATTCAAGGAGCTTCAAAACGTGAAATAGGAATCAAAGCAAGCTCAGGAAGTAATAGTTTGGTAAAAGCAATTTTTGAGCATTTGTCATATACAGTTGCACGTTTGGATAGAGTTGTTTTCGCTGGATTGACGAAGAAAGATTTACCACGAAGTCACTGGCGAAACCTAACAGCACAAGAAGTCATAAATTTGAAGCATTTATAAAATAAAAGTATTGTTAAAACAGCTTCTTTCAATTTATTTTAAACGAAAAGAAGCTGTCTTTAAAAATGATTTTTTGTGTTATAAACTAGCAATATAATCTACTAATTTAGCAAAGTCTTTCTCTTTTTTAAGTTTTAATTTTTCAGATTTTATATACGATTTTATTTCACTCCTCTTATCAGGAAACATCTTCAATACCGATTTCTTCTTTGGTTCAATAGATGTTAAGTTTCCATCTTTTAAGATATAAAAATAGTCATATTGCGTAAACTTTGCAGCTCTATCTTTTTGATTTGCTGTCAATGCTTTTTCGTTTGGCGAGAATAAACACTTCTTTCTGAGTAATAACTTTAAATCTTTATTTTGAGTCAGTTCTAAAAAGTATCCTTTTTGAGCATAGTCATCTTCATCTTTGTATGGAAGCAATTTTAAAGTTTTATTTTCAAACGTAAGTCGAGAATCATCAATTTTCATTAATGCTCCAACTTCCTCTCCTTCTACTGGCATTAACTCAATTTCATCCGTATACGTATTTAAACGCATCATTACATTTCCATACGATTTATCGCCAACAAAAAACTGCCCTAACTTATATTTTTCATACAAGTATGGACTTCCTTTGACGTTTTCCCAGTCAATTTCATAAGGAGTTTTTTCCTTAGAGTTAATTACTTTACGGAGTTCTTGAAATATTTGTGAAGTACTTTCAAACTGTCGTGGTGAGCCATCTATTTGAGCAATTAAAGACATGCTAAACAGTAGCGAAAATGAAAATGGTAAGAGACGTAATGTTTTCATAATCAGTAAATAAATTGATTGTAATTATAAAAGTAGTGAAAAAAGCGGAAAGATTTTATTCTTTTTAGAAGAATATGAGCGTGTAAGAATCGCTATGAAGTCTCAGTTTTTACTTTTTTTGTGTTTCGAAAAAATAATTCATAGATCAAAAATCCATAAACAACAATGTATTCAAAAGCTACAAAGTATAGGTTTTCAGCATAAGTCTCATTTTGATAAGCAGTATAACTAAAGATGATCATAAACGACCAAATTACAGTAAATCGATACTTTGTGAGCACACTTAAAATAAGTAAAGTTGCCAAGTACCAAGGATGCATGGTAGTAGTCGTAAAAAAGTAAAATGAAAGTCCAAATAATAGCGCTGTCATAGTTTTTTGAAAGTCTTTATTGTTTCTGAAAAGACTGATTCCAGTAACAAAGATGAGCACAATGATTGGCGTGACACGTCCAATTTCCTTGATCAAATTCCAACCAATGGTTTCATAGCCAATCCAGCGGGCGATATAGTAAAAACTTGCATTAAACTCAAAGTTTTGAAACCACAATCCAACAGTTTGTTGATAGTTTTCTATGAACTGCTTCGAGAGAAATGGTAAAAAGAGTATGATAATAGTTGCAATGACAATTCCATAGAAAGCCAAGAGTTTTAGAGCACCTTTCCAAATAATAGGAAATGTCTTTTTGGATACTTCTGAAGCTTTATGCTTGGTGAACCATTGAAACAATAATGGTAGAAATATTAGCGGAATCAATTTTACGGAAACGGACAATGCCAATACAATAGCTGCCCAAATCCAGGAACCTTTGTGTAATAAATATAAACTCCAAACTACGAAGAAAATCATGACACCTTCAAAGTGTAAATTCCCAGTGAGTTCAATAATGATAAATGGATTTAAAACATACCACCAAATATTGTAAACAGACAAATCTAAGCGTTTTAAGAGCTTTTTTCCAAAATATAAAGTTCCAACATCAGCCAGAATAATCAAGATTCGCAAGACAACTACCGACCCTAAAATACTTTTCCCTGCAAACAATCCTGCAATGGCAAAACACAATTGATTTATTGGCGGATAGTTGGTATAATGCGAAGCACTCAAATTACCCATTCCATTAAATAGTTCCTGTGCTTCTGCTATGGGAGCAATTCCAGAAGCCATCAAATCGTTTGGTAAATATAAATACGGATTCCAACCTTCCACCAACATTCTTCCGTCCCAAATAAAGCGGTAAAAATCTTGTGATAAGTTGGGGATACTTCCTAAAAAGACCAATCGGAACACAATGGCAATTCCCGCAAGGAATATAAAATTTGTCTTTTTCAGTTGAATCAATCCGTAAAAACTGGCAAATCCGACTGCGAATAGCGAAATTAAAATAGTGACATCAGTACGTACAAGTGGATATCCAATGTAGTAATATACAAAGGCACTAATAAGCACAAGGACAATAGAGAAGTTCTGATATTTCTCTGCGGAAACGATCACACTTTAGAACGAATCGAATTAAAAAATACAAAGGCAAAACCTAAGAATAACATTAAGTGAAATGGGAACAATCCAAAGTCATTTAATGGATATGCACTGTACATTCCAAATAAGAAATACACCATTAAAATTGCTTCAATAATAGTGTTGGCAGAGATTTTCTTTTTGATGTATTTGTTATTTTTCCACGAATCTTTTAATGTCTTAATGTTGAATTTTGGCGTACGAACAAACTCGCTTCGTTTTCCTAAATGTCCTTCCATTACAGCTACAGAATTGTGAACTGAGAATCCCATCGCAACCGAGAAGAAGGTGAAAAACATCTGAATATACTCGATAAACTTCATAAATCCGCCGCCTTGTACACGTTTAAATGGAAACCAAAAGCAGATAAAAAATATAATCGTACTAATGATAAAAAAGCTAGAAACGGTAAAGTATATTTCTAAATGTCCATAGGTGTTTTTAATGTATAACATCGGAATACTTAAAATTCCAACAATCAATACATTTAAAAACATGGTACTGTTGAGCAAGTGTAAAATTCCGTGAACTTTAGTTTTGAACGATATATTTTTAGAGAGAATAACGCGCTTTACCATTTTGCGGAAATTCTCAGCGCCACCTTTGTTCCAACGAAATTGTTGCGAGCGTGCAGCACTGATTACTACAGGCAATTCGGCAGGCGTTTCTACATCTTCTAAATACTTAAATTTCCAGTTTTTTAACTGTGCACGGTAGCTTAAATCTAAATCTTCCGTAAGTGTATCACCTTCCCAGTTTCCAGCATCAATAATGCAGGTTTTACGCCAAATTCCAGCAGTTCCATTAAAATTGATAAAATGGCCTTTAGAATTTCGTCCAACTTGTTCTAAGGTAAAATGTGCGTCAAGCGCGAATGCTTGTATTTTGGTGAGTAATGAATAATCGCGGTTAATATGTCCCCAACGTGTTTGTACTACACCAATTTTTTCATCTTTAAAGAAAGGAATGGTTTGTTTGAGCCAATCTTTATTCGGAAGGAAATCTGCATCAAAAATTGCAACAAACTCACCTTTGGCATCTACCAAACCTTCTTT
Organism: Kordia sp.; assembly: GCF_022447245.1. Classification (GTDB taxonomy): domain Bacteria; phylum Bacteroidota; class Bacteroidia; order Flavobacteriales; family Flavobacteriaceae; genus Kordia. Next base: position 27,738 of record NZ_JAKVBC010000036.1, read on the forward strand.
TAAAGCACCAGCTTTAAATCCAGTTCTGTCCTCACGGCGAATATGAGAGATATCAATTCCAAGTTTTTGGATTTCCTTAATTTTTTCTGCGGTAGAAACGACAGATTCGTCTGTAGAATCGTCTAATACCTGAATTTCAAGTTTGTCTTTTGGATAATCGATCAACGCAATATTGTCCAATAAACGTTCCATTACATACAATTCATTGTACACTGGAAGTTGAATAGTCACATACGGAACTTCGTCAGGATTATTCAAGTCAAAGCGAGGCGCATTGTCTTCTTTCTTTTTTGATCGTAAATAATTGATCAATAAATTCAACTGTGCCAAGCTATACATTAAAATCAAAATCAAAGCGATACCGTAAATTGCCATGACAAAAAACGATAGTGCTAGTTTGAAAAATTCTGCATCAAATCCCATCTATTTAAAACTATATTTAAAAATCCAACCTAAAATTTTCACGCCCGCAAATATAGTACCTTTTACGGTTCCTGAAACTTTTGAGACACCAATTCTCTTTTTATATTTTACAGGAACTTCTATATACGATAGTTTCTGTTTCAACGCTTTGAGCTGCATTTCCACGGTCCAACCATAGGTTTTATCTTCCATATTCAAATTTAGCAGCTTTTCATACTTAATTGCTCTAAAAGGTCCTAAATCTGTAAATCGTGCTCTAAAAAACAGCTTCATCAAAAAAGTAGCTAACCAATTTCCAAACACTTGTTGAGGTGTCATGGAGCCATCTTCTCGAAGCGATTTTACGCGTGCACCAATCACAAAATCAATGTCTTGCTCTATAATTGGTGCCACAATTTTAGTCAATTCTTCAGGATAATCCGAATAATCACCGTCCAAAAATACAAGAATATTTGGCTTTTCTGCTTGATTTGCAATGTATTCCATACCTTTCAAACACGCATATCCATATCCTTTTCTTGGTTCTTTCAACACAGTTGCACCTGCGGCTTTGGCATTTGCTTCCGTATTATCGGTAGAATTATTACTTACCACAATAACTTCGGTAACGTTCTTGGGGATTTCCTGAATCACATTTGCAATAGAGTCTTCTTCATTATATGCAGGAATAATGACTTTTATGATCATATTTTATTTTTTAGCTACTTGCTTTTGGCTTTTAGCTCTTTGTTTTGTCATTCCTGCGAAGGCAGGAATCTATTATTGTATTTTATTTCAAGGTTGTTTTCGATACAATTTTTCTTTGCTTCATTACAAACAATCACTCGAACTGACGTTTTCTAAAAATTAGTAACGGATAACTAGCAATTAGCAATCAAGCTACTGTAAATCCCAAACACTGTTTTCTTTTTTGAAACTCTTTAAATCGGTCCATTCACCAATTTTTTCTCCATTTTTATACTTTTCAGCACGAATCAATTCTTCATTTTTATAGCGTAGGCAATAACCATTTTTCTGGTTATTCTTCAATTGGCATTTATGATCTATCTTTTCATTTTGATCATAAAACAACCACCATTTTGCTTTTTGCCCTTTTACATAATGTCCTTCGCTTTTCTTTCTACCATTTTCGCGATAAAAGTACCAATATTTTGCGGGTTTCCCATTTTTGAAGCTACCTTCTTTTGCAAGTGTTCCGCTTTCGTAATAGAATTTCCAATATTTTGTTTTTACGCCTTTTTTAGTCCAACCTTCTTCTTTGAGTTGTCCATTATCGTAATAACTTTTTTGATATTCTTTTTGTGCGCTTACGCTAGTCATGGCACAAAAGTATATGATGAAGTGTAGATATTTCATGTTTTTAGTATTGGCGTACAACATATTGTAAGTAGGTTGTTATACTATAGTTGTCTGGATAAAGTATATGAACATACAGTAAATGGTCTTTTTATTGTTCATTTACTGTAAAAACTTCTCTAGCAATTAACAATTACTTATTCTCTTCTAGCATCTCAAATAAATTCACATCGTTTCCTAAGATTACTTCTGGAATTTCGTGACGTGTTGCACCATCGTCTGGACCGTTTTCTAATTTTAAAACTCCTCTTGGGCAAACTGCACTACAAATTCCACAACCTACACATGATGAACGTACAATATTTTGTCCTTTTTGTGCATACGAACGTACGTCAATTCCTTGCTCACAGTATGTTGAACAGTTTCCACAAGAAATACATTGTCCGCCATTGGTTGTAATTCTGAATCGAGATTTGAAACGTTGTACGATTCCCATATACGCAGCTAAAGGACATCCAAAACGACACCAGCTTCTGTTTCCAAGAATTGGATAGAATCCTGTTCCAATAACTCCTGCAAAAATAGATCCGATCAAGAAACCATACCATTCATTAATTTTATATGCATTGATACCTAAGAAAGTGCTGTTACCAATATTTGCAGGATCATTGATGATATTATAGGTATTGTAACCAACCACAACTGTCATAATAATAGCAAATATTAAGGTTGGATAAATAGTCCAACGCTCAATTCTCCAAGCAATTAAACGCTTGTCAGAAAGTTGACGGTATGGATCTCCTAGTGTTTCTGCTAATCCACCACATCCACAGACCCATGAACAATACCAACGTTTTCCATAAAAGTACACTAAGGTTGGCACAATTATAATGGAAAGAATGATTCCCCAGAAGAACATGAATTTTCCTAAATGTCCAGCTGCTAAATAATTTTTTACATTCCAGTCAGTTAGGAAATTGTAATCTAATGGCCAAGCATTTTTTAAATCTACTCCTGGTAAATCAAACAATGGTAAAATCTCAACTAATAAGAAAGCAAAGATAATTTGGAAAAATAATACGCTTGCTGTTCGCACCACTTGATATTGATTGTGACGATATTTTATAAACATGCGAATTCCCATCACAATCATAGATACGCAATACAAAATTCCATATAAGAACCATTGTGAAGCAGAAGCACCTTCAATAAAAAATCCTTTTAGCGGGTCTACAATGTTGGTCCAATTGGCAATAATGTACGGATGAAAATAAAGTAAAACATAAAATGCTACTAAGAATCCGAAGGCTGCGATTCCTACCCAACCACGATTGGTTGCATTGTTTAAGTAAATTCCGTTGTTTTTGATACCAGGAATTGGTTTTAAGAACAATCCAGCAATAATAAACATCAAGGATCCAATGATTCCCAATCCAAAAGTTAAGAACAAGAATAAGACTTTGTTATCTGAAATGATTCCTGTTGCGGCACGTTCTGTAATGTCAAAACGTGAATATTTGTTATCGTACAATAAATAATTTCCAGCTTGACTGCGATTGATTTCATTGATTTTATTCGTCAAATCGTTTTTAAAAGCATCTACCGAATCATAGGTTTTTCCTGGACTGTACATCCAATTTGTTGCGCCATCTAACATCTTTACTTTGGCTTCAGGCAACACACTTTGCAATACTTCTTTTGTATATGCTACTTTTCCACTTTTTGAAGCTGCAACAATAATTTTATCAGTTTCTGAAGTTGAAATTCCTGTTTCTTCAGCAACAGCTTCCGAAACACGTTTGTTATGTTTATGAAACAATCCAACTACATCGTTCATGAATGTAAATTGACTGTTATATGTTTTGTCTAAAACGCCATTTTCTTTGGCGACTGCGGCAAAAGTTTCCGTAACTCTTACGTCTTTTCCACCAAATGATCCTTTAATAGAAGCTTCCGATAGGGTATAGGTTCCCATAAAAACCGTTGCACTAAACACCACTACGGAAGCAATAAATATATAGAGTCCTGCAATTCGAATGAATTTCATAATATTTTTTTTAAAATGTGATGATTAGTAACTGAAAATACGTTTCCAGCTTTTCTTCTTTAATTGAATATTAGTGTTGTTTTCTTGATTGAATTGTGCTACGATAGTTTTTTCGTGTAGCTTGTAGAATTCTGGATCAAAGTTGGCATCGGCTAAGTGTTCTAGTACATATTCTACAGAACGTTTTTCATTTAACCATTTGTCAAAAGCATGGTGACGCATGCGAATTCCAAACGTATTGATTCCTAAGAATTCCTTCGTTTCCTTGTGAAAAGCAACGGTAATGCATATATGTTTATCAGGATGTTTCCAGTGAAAATGTTGTTCGTATGCTGGTCGTCCGCGTTCTCCAAAAACCCAACCATAGGTTTGGTATTCAATGTCTAAAAACTTTGCAGAGTTGAACCAGTGTCCAGGATTATAATCTCTAGGATTTCCACAAATAGTTTGTGCCAGTGTTTCGCCCATCATACGTCCCGTATACCAAACGGCTTCAATTGGTCTGCGGTTTCCAATAGCTTCATGCTGTTCGGCACAATCACCAATAGCGTAAATATCTTTAACGTTGGTTTCTAATCGTCTATTTACCTTAACACCACGACCGAGTTCTATATTGGAATCTTTTAAGAAATCAATATTTGGCGAAACTCCTGCGGTGAGTCCAACAACTGTACATTCAATTTCTTCACCTGTTTCTTTGATGATGATCGATTTTACTTTTCCGTGTTCGTCCGCTTTAATTTCTTGCAAATTTACGCCTAAACGTAAATCGATATGATGTTCTTTGATGTGTTCGTTAATCATGGCAGATTCGCCAGCAGGCAGTACACCATTCCAAAAACTAGTTTCGCGCACTAAAAAGGTTACTGGAATATCGCGACTTTGTAGCATTTCAGCCAATTCAATTCCTATGAGTCCACCACCAACAATAACAGCACGTTTACATACCTTATTATTAGGCGCGTATTTTTCTAAATTTTCTAAATCTTGTTTGTGATACATTCCCATTACACCATCTAAATCTTGTCCTGGCCAACCAAATTTATTCGGTTTTGAACCTGTTGCAATGATGAGTTTGTCATATTTCATGGTTTCTCCACTAGCAAAAACCAATTCTTTAGAAGCGTCTTTTACTTGCTTTACAAACCCTTTTTTAAGTTCGATGCGATTCTTTCTCCAAAACCAATTTTCGTAAGGCTGTGTGTGTTCAATCTTCATGTGTCCCATGTATACATACATTAATGCAGTACGCGAGAAAAAATATTCTGTTTCAGCCGAAATAATGGTAATTCTTTTATCAGAAAGCTTTCTGATATGTCTGGCAGCCGTAACTCCAGAAATTCCATTACCTATGATTACAATATGTTCCATAAAATGTTGCTTGGTTATTAAGTTCCTAATTATGAGTAGGAATTGACTTGTGTTGGGAATTCTGTCGATGTTAAAGTTAAGAACTTAAACAAAGTGAAGAATTTAGAATAATTATAAATTAAAAGTTTTTTGTAAGGATTTTTAAAAAGCAACAACCTGTTTGCTGCTTGAAAATCAATTTGATACGAATTATAAACTTTTTTTAGAAAGTTTGTAAGTTCCTCAGTTTTTTGTGGACTTACCCACCATTACAAATTGAAACGAATATGAATTTTTTATTATTTCCAAATTCATTTAAAAGAGATAATAAAAATATATGTGAGTTACTGAATGTATTCGAATTTTTTGAACACTCATAAATCAAAAAAATTTAAATAGATGAAATTAATATTGAAAAAAATTGCTATGAAATATAAAATCATTACACTAATTGTATTATTTATGAGCTCTTTAAGTTTTGCTCAAAATACAGACGCTTTCTTTACCTCTTCAGATGCATTTTTTAAGGAATATGTAAAAGGTGGACGCGTAAATTATAAAGCGATTAAAAATAATCCTGCGGAGTTGGAAAGAATTTTGGCCTCTACTAATGGTATTACAGTAGATAAAAGTGATGCAAATACCTATCAAGCTTTTTGGGTTAATATCTATAACTTATCTGTTATTAAGGGAATTATTAAAAAATATCCTGTAAAATCTCCACTAGACATCAAAGGTTTCTTCGATAAAACAAAACATGCTGTAGGAGGAAAGAAGATTACACTGAATGATATAGAACACAAATTATTACGTGGGCAATTTAACGATGCACGTTTTCATTTTGTATTGGTGTGCGCAGGTTTAGGATGTCCTCCAATTATTTCAGAAGCATATCTGCCAAGTACATTAGACAAACAATTAGATAGACAAACGCGAATTGCTTTAAATAGTGACAGTTTTATCAAAGTAAATGCTCGTAAAAAACGTGTACAATTATCTGAAATTATGAAGTGGTACAAAGAAGATTTTACTCAAAACGGAAATGAAATCGATTTTATTAATAAGTATAGAGAAGAAAAAATCGCAGAAAAATCTAAAATCAGTTATTATCCATACAATTGGAATTTAAATAAAACGAATTAGTTCTTTCAAACGTCGTTACGAGTAAGTGCTAACGGCGAAGTAATCTGTTACTTAAGAAAATATTTCTATATATTTTTTCAAACTCAGTATAAACAAAAAATAAAACCATAAGCTAAAGGCTGAAAGCAACAATAAAAATTAAAAACTAATTACTATACTAAATCAAATTACAAAATGAACACTAAAAACTTATTCATAACTGCAATTGCCCTACTGTTCGTAAGCTTGTCATTTGCCCAAGATCAAGATCAAGACGATGATACTACGGACAATTTAACAAATATTCAGGAGTTTACACCTTCAAAGTTATTACGTAAAGGACAATGGGATATTAAATTCTTCAATAGTATTTATACACAAACAGAACGTACAGATGCAGGAAGTACGTCAGTAACCATTCCTAGAGAAACATTTTTTACAAATACGACAGAGATTTATACAGGAATTAGCGATAATCGTCGTATCAACATCGGATTTATTTTTCAAGTACGTTCCAATACATTTGGAGGAGCAGGCGCTTTAGATGTTTTTAAATTTAGAGATGATGCAACTTCAAGAAGTGGATTAACAACTATCGCACCTTCTATTCGTGTGCAACCATTTAAGAATATTTCAAACTTCTCATTTACAAGCTCTATTTATTTGCCAGTTTTTAAAGATAAAGCAAACGCACCGTATTTAGATAAGAGAAGTGTATTTTGGGAAACAAAATTCTTCTATGATAAAACGTTCGGACAAGACAAATGGCAGTTATTTACACAAGCTGATTTCGGATTTAACTTTGGAGAAAAATCAGAAGATGCAAATCCAAATGATTCTAACGTAGGAGAGCGTTTTGCAAACAACAGTTTATTCTTGCCATTGGCAGTATTTTTAAGCTATTTCCCATCATCAGCATCAACAATTTATGTAAATACAAAGCAAGCTTTCTTAATTGATTTAGGGAATAACTTCTCTCAAAACTCAACTTCGTTAGGTATTGGGACAAAATATCAATTGACAGAAGTATTAAACATAGAAGCTTCTTTCGATAAGTTTGTACGTGGAAATAATTTCCAAGGATTAGGACAAACTTTTAGCATAGGTTTAAGAGCGCTGTTTTAAGAAAAAAAGTATTTTAGGAGTCTAAAAATTAGTATCTATGAAATTTAGACTCCTTTGTATCTTTTTAGGCTTGTTGCAATTTCCATGTACAAGTCAAACTCAAAAAATGAATGGTGTAAGTTTTGTAGCCGCATCAGAAGCCATTGATCAAACAAATGTTGATCCTGTTATGAAAGTGAATGCAAACTATGCCGCAATCATGCCTTTTGGTTTTATGCGAAAGTTATCTGCTACAGAAGTCATTCACAATACAGACCGACAATGGTTTGGTGAAACTCGAAAAGGAGCCAAGCAATATTCCGAGTTATTACAAAAGAATAAGATCAAAATCATGATCAAACCACAAATTTGGGTTTGGAATGGTGAGTTTACAGGTTTTATTGAAATGGAATCTGAGGAAGATTGGAAAGCATTTGAAAAATCCTATGAAAGTATTATCCTCGAATATGCAGGTTTAGCTCAAGAAATAAAAGCTGATATGTACTGTATAGGAACAGAATTGCACAAGTTTGTTGCTGCACGACCAGCATTCTGGAAAGAACTCATCACGAAAGTGAAAAAAGTATACAAAGGCAAATTGACGTATGCAGAAAACTGGGATTCTTTTCACAAAGTGCCTTTTTGGGAAGGGTTGGATTTTATTGGAATTGATGCTTATTTTCCGTTAAGTGAAGAAAAAATGCCTTCACTAGAAACATTGCAAGCAGGTTGGCAACCACATAAAAAGAAAATTATGGAGTTGTCTAAAAAACTAGATCGGAAAGTAGTTTTTACAGAATATGGCTATCGAAGCATGGATTATACAGGAAAAGAACCCTGGGATTCTAGCAGAAAAGGAAAAGTACTGAATTTAAAAGCACAAGAAATCGCATTGCAAGCTTTGTTCAATGAATTTTGGAAAGAAGAATGGTTTGCAGGCGGATTTATCTGGAAATGGTTTCACAACTACGAACGATCTGGTGGATTGGAAAATCACCAATTCACACCACAAAACAAACCCGCAGAAAAAGTTTTGCGAGAAAATTATAAAGTACACGGATGAACCGATTCAAAACAATCATATATCTTACATTAGTTCTTACCATAATATCGTGTCAGTCAGACGATGATAATTTAGATTCAGTCAATGTTATAAATACAGTAAAACTATCAGATATGATTGTCAATCGTACTGTAGAAACTGGCGCTGTAATAGCTTGTGCAGCTAGTGATGCAACAAATGCTGATGTAGTACATGCGTTTTATTACTTAGAAGAAGGCGCTACGAATGTTCGATTTTTTGAAACAAATACAACTGATATCGATAAAGATGATTATTCAAGTTACCGAGAACTAGCCATTACTTCGCAGCCACTTTTTGATGGATACATTTATAAGTTTACCAGACCTTTTGCACATGAACAATGGATTATTATTGCATTTGAGTTGGATGGAGAAATAAAACTCTCAAATCCCATCCGAACTAAAAATGTAACGAAACCAACGGTTTGGGGAAATAAGTTAATGATCAATCAGCAAACGTCTAACATGCCAGTATTTTCATGGGAACACAATGCTAATGGTGACAATGCTATTTATTTTCAAGTAGTGTCAACTACCGATAATGGTTTGCTTTCTGGAACCTACACTTATGAAAATCAATTTCAATACTACGATACATCAAATGTGGTTTTAAATATTACTGAAGAAAATCCACTTGAATTAACTATTGATAATTCGTATAAATTTACCTTAATGGACGTTAGCGAAGATAATTGGGTAAATGCCGTCATTCAAAGTATCTTTATGGTTGAATAGCTATGAAAAAAAATATCCTCCTTCTTACGTTTCTTTTGATTGCATTTTATGGAATCGCACAAGAAAAGATTGTCTATGATGTAAAATTTCAGGGACATAAAAAAAACAAAGTTGGTTTTTTAAGAAACTACGTCAGTGTTCGAAATGGCGATAAGCTCGATTCATTAAAATTGGACCAAGATGTTATTTTATTAAAACGCTTGGCTGGTATTACGCATGCGTATTATCAAGTGTTTTATTCGCATGACAATTTATACAACATCTATTTTAATATAGAAGAAAACTTCACGCTGATTCCAAATGCGAATCTTTGGACGACAACCAATGAGCAAATTGCCTATAAAATTGGTTTGTACGACTATAATTTTTTAGGGAGAAATATCGCTTTTGGTGGATTTTACCAAAACAACGGATTTGACTCTTACGGAATCAATTTGCGAGCGCCAAACCTCTTTACGCGGAATTTTGGAGTTGCCATCAATCATCAAAATTGGACAAGTCAAGAACCATTATACTTTGACGATGGCTCGGCTAACTACAAATACAGTAACACGTCTTTTGAGGTATTAGCACTGTATCAAATTAACTTTAAACATCGATTGCAGTTCGGAATCAATGTGTTCAAAGAAGAATATGATTATATTAATGGAATTACTTCAGATGCTATTCCGCAAAACTTATCCTTAGACAAACAAATGCTAAAATTTGTTTATGAATATGATGGTTTAAACTATTATTACCAATATGTGGAAGGATACAAAAACACCTTGTATTTGCAATATGTAACTACCGAAAATAACTTTCAAGATAACTTTTTAATTGGTTGGAGTGACTTTTTATATTTTGAAAGAGTTGGCGAAAAAGGAAACTGGGCAAATCGTTTCCGCTTTGGTGTTGCCTCTAATAATGCAAGTCCGTTTGCACCATTTTCTGTTGATAACAATTTAAATATTCGTGGTGTTGGAAACATTATTGATCGCGGAACAGCAAGTTTGGTATTAAACTCAGAATATCGTTATACACTTTACGAAAAAGATTGGTTTATTTTACAAGGAAATGGATTCATTGATACGGGAACTTGGCGAAATCCAGGCGGAAGTTTTAGCGATTTTATAAACAGTGAAAACTTCAGAATATATCCTGGAGTCGGATTGCGTTTTATTCACAAACGAATCTTTAATGCTATTTTTCGAATCGATTACGGATACGGAGTTACCAAAAATTCAAGTAGCGGAATCGTTTTTGGAATAGGACAGTACTTTTAATTCTCAGGTATCTCAATGAGTATAGTCGAGATGAAAGAGCAATTTCATCAAAAGAGAAAAAAGGAATCTCTTTTGAGAACGAAACGAATTACAATTCCAATTTTTCAATCAAATTTAAAAAACCATTCCAAGCACAACTTTCATCAATTACTTTAAGAGTTTCATGTGTGGTAGTATTTGTAATAAGATATTGATCAACTATACTACAATTACTGCTATGTTTTTTACGTAATTCTTTCTCAAAACGTTGTATTAGTTTGAATTTATCCAGTGTGATTATTGACGTCTTTTTATTATATATTACTTCATAATCCTTAATTAATTTTGTAATTGACAATTCATAAGTGTGCCCATCAAAGCAACTGCGTCTACTGAGATCGATTCGAACAGTTTCTCCAACCATCATCTGATCTACAAACAGAACATTTTGAGCACTTTTTTCTGACAGAGTAATTATCAAGTTATTTTCCTTCGGATTACAATTCACAAAAAATATACAAGTTAAAAATATACTAAACCTCATCCCAATTTCCTTAAATTTGTTATTAATCAATACTATTGAATTCTATGAAAACTCTCTTTCCCTTCTGTACTATATTATTACTTTGTTTTACGAGTTGTCAGACCTCAAATTCGAAAGCTACACTAAACAAATCAAGCGAACCAAGCGAAATAAAATTCCACAAATCTCACTTACCACAACGTCAAAATACACCTTTTAGTGCTGCAGTAGAAACAGAAAACCTACTCTTTCTATCTGGTCAAATTGGAAAAGATCATACCCAAGGAATTTTAGTGTCAGGTGGAATTAAAGCAGAAGCAAAACAAGCTATTGAAAATATAAAAGCAGTATTAGCGCAACACAATTCTTCCTTGGATCGTGTGGTAAAATGCACCGTAATTTTATCGGATATCAACGATTTCAAAGACTTCAATAGTGTATATGTGCAATATTTTCCTAACAAACCTGCACGCACAACCTTTGCTGCTGGCGGATTGGCTATTGGTGCAAAAATTGAAATAGATGTCATAGCAGCCAAATAGAATACTAAAATTCTAACGCTTCTTTGTAATTCTAAATTGATACTGTGTTGAGAATTTTGAAACCCATAGTTTTTTGTGCTTACTTCTATTCCAAAATTATCATACAATTCCATATCATACTGCGTACTTGCGCACGGACTATATTTTGAAATAGAATCTCTTAAGCGTTTTCCTCTTTCTATTTTTTCTTTAATGGGAAAAGAAAATTCAGGAGTTTCGTTTGAACGCGGTAGCAGAATCACATAGTGCCAAGTACGATCTCTAAATTTTTGATACAAAGCATTATTAATTTGATGAACAAAACCAGTTCCTCTAGGAGTATGCGGATCAACACTAGCATGATATCCTTATTCGTCTACAATTTGTTCAAAAGTTTGTAGCATATTGTTAGTAGCTTGTAGAGTTTATTGAAATAAAACGTCTAGCGGATCATCATTTATTTGAACAAAAAGAGGAGTAGCAAATAATATAAAATTGAGGGAGAGTAGAAATCTTTTCATAAAGAAATAATGCCAGGATTTTTACAATAAGAACAGAGAAAAAAGATATTACCCTACCAAACAGAAAAGATTACTGTAAGTGAGGATAACTTTAAATGAGTGTTTTTTAATTTTAAATATTTGTAAAACAATTGGTTGGAAATAATTTTTCACTTTTTTTGTAACATATTTTCAAAGTCGATACTTACGGAGCAAATAAATATTAATACAATAAAAGATCTATTCAGCTGAAAAAATATCTTTTGTGATAAAAAACAACATCATGCAACAACTCATTATACTTATTTGCTTTATTGTAAGCAGCTTTGTCGCAAATGCGCAAAATACAAAACTTGAAAATTCCGTATTGTGGAAAATAGAACACAAAGACTTACAGAAACCTTCTTATCTTCTGGGAACGGTTCACATTTTATGCAAAGACGATTTTACAATTCCTGAAAAAGTAACGAAAGCATTCAATGAAACAGAGCGTTTGGTTTTGGAAGTAGACATGTCTGACACAAAAGCCTTGATGGCAGCGCAACAAAAAATGATGTCCGGTGGAAAACTAACAGAAGAATTATCAAAAGAACAGCAAACATATTTAGATAATTTACTAAAAAAAGAACTGAACATGTCATTAAAAATGATAAATAGCTATACTTTGATGACTGTATATACTTTGCTGATTCAACAAAGCTATGATTGTCCGCTTAAGAAAATGTATGAAGTAGAATTGACGAGTTTGGCAAAAGCACAAAACAAAAAAGTAGCTGGATTAGAAACGTTAGATGGTCAATTAGATTTTTTTGATAAAGCTTATCCAAAAGACTTTTTATGGCAGCAAATAGAGTTATTTGATGCCTATAAAACAGAAATGGAAGAAATGGTGACGTCTTATAAAAAAGAGGAAATACAAAAATTGTATGATGGTATGAATGATGAACGTTTTTTTAATGAAAACGCGGCTTATTGGATGTTGACAGTGCGCAATACAAATTGGTCGAAAATCATGCCTGAAATGATGAAAAAAAAGTCCAACTTATTTGCCGTAGGTGCCGCGCATTTAGCTGGGAAAAATGGCGTTATTGAATTATTACGTAAACAAGGATATACTGTTACGCCTGTATTTTAAAGAGCGATTTAGTGGAACTCACAGAACAAGAATTTCTTAGCAAAATTACCGTACACAAAGGTATTATACACAAGGTTTCTCGGATCTATTTTGAAGATCCGAGTGATCGCGAAGACTTGGTACAGGAAATTATTCTACAACTTTGGAAATCTTTAAAATCATTCAATGGAAAAAGTCAATTTTCAAGCTGGATGTATCGCGTTGCTTTAAATACAGCAATTGTATTTTTTAAGAAAGAAAAACGCAAGTCAGACAATTACCAAATGCCAGAACATGTACAATTAGCTCATGAGGAATATTCAGATGAAAAAGAGCAGCAATTGGCTGTTTTTTACAAAGCTGTTCAACAATTAAACAAAATTGAAAAAGCCTTGATCTTTCAGTTTATTGAAGGGTTTTCGGGAGAAGAAATTGCGAAAAACTTAGGAATGTCGCCAGGAAATGTCCGCGTTAAACTGAATAGGACGAAGAAAAAATTACAAGAAATTATAAAAACACAGAATCATGGATTTTGATAAAATAAAAGAACTCATGGACAATGAAAATCAAGATGATTTACAGTTGCCAATAAGTTTAGAAAATCTTAAAGAAAGTAATATGCCAATTGCCAAGATTCGCAAAACGATGAAAGGAGAAATTGCCATACAATTAGTAGCTATTGTAATCTTTTTTACCTATCCATTTTTAATAGAAATGTACGAATTGCCACGTGCTGTGTATTTAATATTTATGTTCATTACCAGTTTAATGACCTTAGGTTATTTGGCAAAAATGATCTGGTTTTTACGTAGAACTTCCAATGTAAAGCAACAAACCAAAGAAACCATTTTAAACTTTATTCACGATATAAAACTTACGATGGAAGTCTATAAAACAGGAATTATTGCTGGTTCATTATTATTACCCGTTTCAGTAGCTGCTATTTTCATGGGAGCCGTAAAATTTGGACCAGATCGTTTTACAGAATGGTTTTTACTGCAAATGCCCACAAGTATCTTCTCTCTTGTACTTTTAGGATATTTAATTTCGTGTGTGCTTATTTACTATATTACTGTTATTTGGGCAGATAAATTGTATGGCGTGCATGTTCGGAAATTGGAAGAGATTTTGGCTCAGATGGAGGAATAGATTTTTAGAAATGTTTCGCCTTATAATTATTACGTTTCATAGACATAACCATGAAATTTATTCAAATGTTAAATGGATTTTCAATGAATCTGAAAACCCAAAGAGTTGATAAAAAACTTCGTGATGAAAAGAATCTTAATAATCAAATCTTTTATAGTCCAATAATGACTTAGGTAGTATTTTGGTTGATTCTATTTTTTATGGCAATTCTTCTAGTATTTATTTTAAGGAAGCTAATTTGGAATAGCTTAGGGAATAATTTATTCATTATTCTGCGAGTTTATTTTGGGATCGAATATCTAATTGCTGGTAAGTTAAACAATAGTTCTGTTCTTAATGAAGAGAATTTAATCATCGTAAATCCAAACTTTCCTTGGAATAGAGTTCAATATTTTAAATTGACTGACATTTTAAAATAGAAATTAACGAAAATTCACAATTCTTTTTTGTTATACTGTTCGGAATAGTAAAACAAAATCACAAAAAATTTCTTTTAAAAAAAGGAGAATTTCGATTTTATTGTATGGGACTTAATGTCGATTGTTTCGATGAAAACTGAACAGAAAGACATTAGATGATTTTAAACCTGAACTAGAAAAAAGGAAGTAAAAATTGAATGGCTATTGGATTAAATAAAACGTTTTACTTCAATACATATGTGATCATAGCGCCTGAGAGATCAATTGAAAGATTATTGTATTCAAGTAAGTTGTAATGCTTGCAAAAGGAAAAGTTAGTTCGCAATACTCAGAAAAAATCAAAGACAAAGTAACATTTTCCATTGCTGCAACACATATATATATATAGCATTGGTAGGAAACTAATGATAGAACTCAATAATTGAATTAAACATGATAAAATCAAAGGTTAAAATAGGGAATGTTGCAACTCTCTTTTTAGGCGGGATTGTAATGATTGTTCTTGCATCATACTTAATAAAAACAGCATTTAATTCAGAATATCCTCAAATTATAGGATTAATATTGGGTGGACTAATTGGATTAGTAGGAATTGTTTCGTGTTCGTCATTATTTTTTTTGAATTCATTTGCTATTGATAAAGAGAAATTTATTGTAAAAACATTATTTGGAAATACTAAAAAGGTTATATATCTATCTGAAATAGTAAGCTATACAGAAATTGAAAAAGAAAACAAGAAAGGAAAATGGAAAGACTTGACAATTTATACTAAAACTAACAAGATCAAATTATCTTCTTTTATGGTTTTAAACTACATGGAATTTAGGAAAATATTAATTAAAGGGAAAAAACAGGACTTGGAAATTGAGAAATTTTGGAGTACTAGAGTAAAAAGAAGGTTAGGAATCGGAATTGTAATTTTTGGATTTGTATTTCTTATGGGCACTTTTAAAGTATATCTTGATAGAAATACCGAAATAGATACTAAACAGATAAAAACAATTAGTAGTCAACTTGCTGAGGAATTGAAAATCGAAAGGACAGGCGGGATTCATAGTGTTTCAAGAGTTATTAAGATAAAGCTTTTAGACTATAGAGATTATACATTTAATTTAGGTGGAAATAGTTTTATAGCAACAGAAACTAATAGGTTATTGAATGCAGTAAAAATAGGTGATACAATAGAACTTGATATAAAACTTGAAGCTTTTGAGAAAAAGATTTCTAAAACAAAGGACTTATCCTTTTTTGACAAAACAGTTGGCTATCATTATATTTCGATATATGGTATAAGAAAAGGGAACTCTGAGTATTTAAAATTATCAGATTATAATTTACAGCATAAAAAAAATGCTACTTCAATTGGATTTTGGACACTTGTTTTAGTTGCATTTGGAGTACTGATTCATGGTGTATATATGTTGATTGTAAATAAAAAGTCTACCATCTAGAGGCAAAACGATCTAAAAGTAACATTGCAGTCTACGCTAGAATATTGCTTCTATTGTATCTTTTGTCGTAGTATCGTAATCGGTTCTGGAGCCTTTGCTCTAGACTGATTTGTGGTTTTAAGCCTTCCTTTCACTATTGATATTTTGAATATGTAAGGTATGATTGATTTTTAAAAAATCTAAGAGTGAAAAAAGATTCAATACAAAGTAAGTCTAACTATCTAACAAGCAACATACTTCTTATAATACGCATACAATTCTTCAGGAGAAGCACCTTTTGATTTTTTAATATGAATTACGGCAAAATGATATTGTAATTTCCAAGTGCCTTGTTCACGGTATTTTCTGGCGGAAGTCACGACACTTTTTGGAATCACAGTGAATTCATTTTCTTCATACAAACGGTGAATAAATTCGCAATCTTCGTAAATAGGATAGTTTTCATTATAACCATCAAGCTCATGAAACAAGGATTTCATCACAAATAAAGATTGATCGCCACCGCGACACCAATTGACATTGAAACGTGTGAAAAACTGAGATACAATTAGTACAGGATGCAAATAATCAAACTTCATACGAAAACAACCCGCTTGATGCCCTGCGTTTATTTTTTGTAAAATGAATTCATCAAAATGTTTTGGAGGAAAGGTGTCTGCATGCAAGAAATATAAAATAGCTCCTGTCGCTTTTTGAGCTCCAAAATTCATCTGTTTGGCACGTCCTTTTTCAGAAGAAAATAATTGAATTTCCACTGTTGACCGAGTGTTTTCAAATAAGGAATCTATACATCTTTTTTGAGAAAAGTTTTGTTGATTGTAAAATTTAGCAATAAAATCAGTCACAATTTCAACGGTTTTGTCAGAACTTCCTCCATCAATTAATAAAATTTCATGCTGTGAATATTTCACACGTGCCAACAAAGTTTCAAGCAGTTTTACAATTGTTTCTGCTTCGTTAAATATTGGTATGATGATAGAAATTTTATTCATTCAAATCCCAGTTGTAGTCCTTGTATTTCTTTTTGGCTTTTATGTTGATTTTTACATTACTGTATCTATTTAAAAAGTCAATCAATGAACCGTTTTGTTTGAAATCTTTGGCAAACCATTTGAAAATCTTTGAAATTTCTAGTTGATTTTCTGTAATGGTATTTTGTTTTGTGTCAGCTAAAAATAGTTTGGTAACTTGTGTTAATTGTTGTTCTAGTTTCTCTGAAACGAAAGCTTCATTCAATAATGGAGGGCAAGAAAAGGAAGCACAATTAATTGCAAAATGAATTCTTGGTTCGTTCATTTTACGCAGAATTTTATGTTCTATTTCGTCTAAATTGTACCATTTATCGCCCAATTTCCATAAACGCTGATTCCAAGGTTTTTTGATGTCTTTGATACTTTTTAAGGGATAATTTCTCAAAATTAAATCTACCGTAAGTGCATTATATGCATTGATCCAATAGGCGAGTTTTTCTTCTTTTGACCAAGTATCAGTCGGCATGTTTTCTCCTAACGAATTGATATACTTTTGTAATTCAGTACGATTTGCTTTAAAACCTTTATAGTTGACAACGCCATCTTTTGTGACATGTTTTTTTAGTAAATCATTGAAGATTTGATGATTAAAAACAACATTCTTTTCAGGAGTTAAAATTTTAACATCAGCTGCCATTTGCCCATTGTTAAACCTTATAGAGTCTGTAGATGTTGTAAACTTAGCGTTATTTATAAAGAGAACTGAATCAACTATTTTTTTGCTTTCAATTCGATTTGTAGCATAATTGTACCTAAATTTTTCATCAAAATTATTATGAGAAGTGATTTTTAGTGAGAATTTTTTATTATCAATTTTTGGCAAACTACCATTTTCAATCAATTGATTTACTTTTTGTTGAACGATAGTTATGGCTTCTTCTTTGGAAATACCTGGATTGAAAAGTACTATCGTTTTTGAATAATCTTCTTCAGATGTAGCAGTAATTTCATCCAAATATTCAAGTGTTTTTAGAGTGTTTTCAATCGGAACCGTAATTTTTTCTTCTACTTCTAAGGGCGCATATCCAACGCAAAAAATATTGATATATACTTCTGTACTTTCTGTATGCGTAGCTGTTTTAGTCGTGTTTAAAGCATCACCTTCCGCAATTTTGTCATGTTGTGCATTTACAGAATCTACAGTGGATTCATGTAACTCAGGTGTCATTTCTTTGGTAGAATTTTCAACTGTTTTTTGCTGTATACCACAAGAAGTGATCAAATAAAATGTACACAAAATCAAGAAAAGATATTTCATGTTACTCTTTTTTTAGATTGATAGGATAGATTTCTTGTCGTAAAAAATCTTGCGGAAATGATTCGTCATTGGAAAAACCCAATTCGATATCACGTCCATTTTTGGGAATGTAATTTGTCTTAAAAAGGTAATCCCAAATACTTAAAGTCAGTCCAAAATTTACACCATACCTTACAGGCAACTCTTTACTGTGATGCCAAATGTGCATTTTTGGATTGTTGAAAATATACTTTAAAAAGCCATAATCCCAACCTAAATTCGCATGATTCAAATGTCCGACAGAGATGGTAAAGAAGTATACAAAAACCACATGTTGTACATCAAACCCACCAATAATAGCAACAGGAATATAGAGTAACGATTTATACACCACAGTTTCCATCCAATGGTAACGCAAATGTGCCGCAAAGCCCATTTCTTTTACAGAATGATGTACTTTGTGAAAGTTCCATAAAAAATCAACTCTGTGTAACAAACGATGCGTATTCCATTGTACAAAATCTGTTACCACAAAGAAAATTAGTAAGCCTAGCCATGCAGGAAGTGCGCTGACATTAAATAACTGTAAACTTTCTAATGATACACCAATTTCGCCTAAAAAATCATTAAAAAATGCAGCCGTTGTATTGGAAAGTGCTACAAAAATGAGAATATTAAAAATGAAAAGTTGAAAAACATGTAGAAGGTATCCAACCAAAAATCCTTTCTAAAGATGGATTGATTCTCTCGCCAAGGAAACAAGATTTCTAAAACCCAAACAATGACAGAAATTGCAATTAAACCATAAAAATAATTTTCTATTTCTCTAAAATAGATAAGGTTTAAGAAGTAATTCCAATATTCACTGTAAGAGTTTATAAAAATATCTAGATAGTTTTCCATGGTCTAACAAAGATACGTATGATTCCTTAAAATTGATACTTTACACCAAACTGCGCTTTCCATCGTGAACTTTCTGTATCCACAACCCAAGGCGTTGCATCTTGAACATTAAATTGATACGTTGGTTGATTGTTTTCGATACCTCGAAAATTCAATAAACTAAAACTAGAATTTACCACATTAGGAACAAATACCTGTTTTCCCCAATTTCTGTTGACCAAGTTAAAAACATTGAAAACATCTAATGATAAACTGATACGATGCGAACCTTTTAGATTTAAACCATATTCAAAACGTGCATCCAATCGATGATTCCATGGCGTTTTAGCACCATTTCGTTCGGTATATTGTCCTCGACGCGAACGCAGGTAATCATTGTTATTGATGTAATTGTTTAAATTTTCCCATTGCTGTTCCGCAGTGGTGATCACAACTGCGTTACTATCGGTAATGTCTACCAAATTGATTTCACTTTGATCTCTTGGAACATACACCAAGTCGTTGCGAGAAGAACCGTCACGATTGACATCTCCTTGATTTACAAATGAAAATGGACTTCCTGAAGTTCCGTTGTATAACATGGAAACTTGCAAGTCACTTTTGCTAGAAAGATTGAATTGGTAACTGTGCGAAGACACAATTTTATGTCGTAAGTCAAAGTTAGAAAATGACAAATCTGGATTGTTGGCATTGATTGCCTGATTCCATTCAAAGTTGGCACCAGGCGAGTTTCTAACCGTACTTGAAATGTCTTTACTTTTTCCGTAGGTATAACCTAAAAATCCGTTGTATTGAGCTGTATTTTTAGTCAAACCAAGGGTTACATTGTAACGATATCCTTTGTTCGTATTTGTCAATAAAAATACATTAGTAAAGTTCGGATTGATTTTAATAGCTTCTCCCGTAGCAGTAAAATATTCACGATTATCAGCACCCGAAAATGTTGCTGTATCATTTCTTCTGTTGATCGATTTAAAGAAGATTCCGTTGATTACATTTGTATAGCTTCCTTCAACCGTTAAGCCGAAGTTGTTTGGCAATTTAAAATCGACAGCAATGTTGCTTTTCCATTCACGCGGTAAATCAAAATCATTATCAATCAAATTAATCTCAGTTAAGCCAGGTTGTTGACTCGCCAAGTCTTCCACATTTTCTACAATAGGAGTAGCTTCCGTTGGGCGAATGTCTACATTAAAATAATCTGTTCCAGAAATATATTCCGCGTATGCGAACCATAAGTACGGAATACGACCTGTAAACAATCCAGTTCCACCACGAAGCTGAATCTTTTTGCTATCATTAAGGTAATAGTTAAAACCAATTCTAGGATTGATTTGCGGCGTTGCATTGATGGTATTTTCAAAACGACTAAATTCTGGCGTATTTTTTACTTCTTCACTTACGGGCAATTCATCCAATAACGCTTGACTGTCCAAACGAATTCCAGCAGAAACCGTTAAACGATCACTGAAACGAATACGATCTTGCACATAAAATCCAGTTGTTAAAATGTCTAAAGTAGCTGAAGGCGTATTGCTTACAAAGTCAAAATTATTATTGTTAGTTCTGTACACACCGCGAATTCGTGAAGGTCTGTCATTGATAAAGTTTTCTACAGATGAATATTGCCAGCGTCCGTTCCAAGCAGATAAAAATCCATAATCAATATCATTGTATTGAATCAATGCTCCAGCAGTAAATGTATGTTTGTCTTTTGTATACGTAAACTTATTTGTGATTTGAAACGTATTTAAATTTGTACTGTAAACAGAAGCTTCTCGGTAGGTTCCTGCAAAAATTCTGTTAGAAGCATCTTGAATTAATAAATGTGGAAATACACGTCCGTTAAACTCTCTATCTTCCGTTACTTTATTGTAACCAATAGATAAGACATTTGAAGTGTTGTTGTTGAAATTGGCATTCCATTCCGCCGTTAAACTATTGGCAATACTGTTGTGTCGATATCCTTGATTTCCAAAGTTGAAAATAGATTCATTCCATTCTAAATTATCCGAAAAACTATTGACATAATTATTACGAAGCGTCAATTTGTGCTTATCAGAAATATTATAATCCAAACGTGCAAAAATCTTAGTACTTGCTGTTTTTAAATCCGCGTTTGTAAACGTTCCTGGATCGTAATTGTAACGTGATTGTAGTGTTTCAGAAATTAATTGTACTGTTTCAAAGTCAATATTCGAAGTCGCACTACCTGGCGCGTTTAATACGGGAAGACTGCCCAATGCTTGTTCTACATTGACAAAGTAAAACAGTTTATCTTTTTTCAATGCACCACCAATACTTGCACCAACTTGAATATCGTAGAAATTATCTACTTCTTGTCGTGTTCCATCGGCATACTTTCCAACCAAACTTTGATTGTTTCCAAAACCATAAATCGATGTTTTCGTTGTATTTGTTCCGTTTTTGGTCACCAAATTGATATTTGCACCTGTAAAGTTTCCAATACTTACATCAAAAGGCGTTGTTTTAACGGCCAATTCTTTGATAGCGCCAAAAGCAATTGGCTGTGTTTTAGACAAACTTCCCGGCGTTCCATTGGCAGATGATCCAGCTGCGCCACTCGAAGGTTCTTGGAATCCAACCACATCATTATTGGCAATTCCGTCAATATTTAAATTGTTGAATCGATTACTGGCACCTGCAAAAGAGTTTAAATTCGCTTCTGGAAGCGTTCGTGTTAAATCTTGAATACTTCTGCTAATCGTAGGTGTTTGTGCAATAGTTCTTTTAGAAATCAGTTGTTCATTATCTTTTTTAAGATTCGTTCTATCTACTTCTAACACAATGGCATCAAGTGATTCATTATCTTCTTTAAGGATAAAGTCTTTTGTGGTTGTAGCACCAAGATTAATGGTAACATTTTCTAGTATTTCAGTTCTATATCCTAAAAAACTTACTTCAATTTTATAGGTATTTCCTGGCGGAAGATTGTTGACAATATAAAACCCAGATTCCTGAGAAATACTTCCATATTTAAAATTTGTTTCGGTGTCTGTGATGGTAACATTCGCAAAAGTAATAGGTTGATTTTTGGTGTCATTTATTTTTCCTTCCAAACGTCCTGTAGTTTCCTGCGCATTTAATAATAGGGGAAAAAGAAAGCATAACAATGTTATGGGTACTAAAGTGTAATTCATGTAATCGTTTAATTTTCAGACTTGAGCTGTATAGTCTGTAAATTAACAGTATCCTTACAGTTTAGAAACAATATTTTAAATTAATATGTGTTAAAAATTAACTTTCCTAAATATCGTTATTGACTTCTATCCAATAGCTGTCTGGATCTTGAAAATATACTTGTTTAATTCCGTCTTTTCGTATGTAACCTTTGTTAGGAGTATTGCGCCAATCAGAATACGGAACTTCTATTTCTTCTAAAAAGTTGACAAATGCATTAAAGTTTGTTGTTGCGAGTGCAAAATGAACTGCTTTGTTGGTTTTTATGTCTGCATCGGGACGCGGAATGAGATGCAATTGTTTGGTGCTTCCCATAGCTAACCATCTCGTTTTGGAAGTGGAAGCTGTGTTGGGAATTTCTTGGAATTGAAATACTTTTTGATAAAATGCAACAGATGCGTTTACATCTTTTACAGAAAGTGCTATGTGATTGAATGTGAAGGTGTGCATTTGTGGAAGTTTGTACCAAATATAAACTATCTAATGTGAAAATACCACAACATACACTGAATTGCAGTGTTTTAACTGTTTGGAGTCCTTGCAGAACTTTTAGAAACGTCATTGCGAGAATTTCGTGAAAATACGTGACAATATTATATTTCAAATAACAAAACTGCTATGTGATAAACAGATTACCGCGCTATTGCTCGTAATGACGTTTTGAAGTACTTCTTGATAGCTTTATTGAGTGTAGTCGAAATATATATTTTTCTTCATTTTATTTTGAAAAATCGCTCGAAGTGACGTTTGTGGGAATTGAATTTGAACTCTATATGCTTTGATGCGTTATTGCGAGAACTTTAGTGGAAATTTGAGGTAACAGTTAGTTTATGAGGTATTTGGTGTTTCAAAGCAATTCATTTTCAGTTTAACTTAAATTTTATTTATTATTCTAATTTTTATTTTAAATACTTATCAAGCAATAATTTATGCATTTTGTACCTGTTACACAAGTCTAAGATATTGAATAATTACGTATCTTAGAATATGTAAGGCAAGAAAGCCTATCAAGAAAAATTATTCAACAATTTTCAGTTAAGTGATCGCATTCCAAAGGAGAACTTTTATCGTCGTTTATTAGGAGTTTTAGACTTTGATTATTTATATGAACTTACCAAAGGCTATTATGGAACAAGCAAACAAATTCATGCGCATGGCAGCTATTGCTTAAAACTTATAGAAATACCTAAAATTCATTACAAAAACAGCAAAAAGTGGGGCAAGATCGCTTGTCGCAATCATTTTCAATATAAAGTCATTATGTAAACACTATATCCTTATTTTAAGCGGTCTTTATTTTAGAATTAAATGGTAGATCTAAAAAGAAAGACATCCTTAAAAGCGCTAAGAATGCCTTGTTTTTTTGAAATTATAGGCTTGTGCAACGGTTACCCGTGTTATACCACGTATTTTTTCATTTCCTATTTTTCTTTCTTAATTCAGACATTTTCTCTAAATAAGCTTCTTCTTTTTTCACAAATTCTCTTATTGCATTTGGCTCAAGAAATATTATTTTTTTCAAAAGTTCCGAACTTCCACGATTTTCTATACGTTTATAAGTCCGATATTCAGTTATGCTATTTGGAATCTCAAACTGTGAAAAATTCACAAATCCAACCAATGAATTTGAATAATAAACTTTATTGTCATTTAGAAGTTTAAATCTTATTTGAGTTTCAAAATTCCCATTATAAACTTTGGATTCAGTTTTCAATAATCCGTTTGGTTTAAGTTTCTCCGATAGATAACTATTTCCGCACCACGAATATTTCCAATATTCAATAGGTTTCCAATCTCCGTTTTCGTTTTTCGCCTCTTGTATTAAGAATAAATGCCAATCTTGACTTGAAATTTTTAATGAGTCAGTCGTTTTATTGAAAACATAAATAGAGTATAAGCTGTCGTTAGCTTTTTCTATAATCAGATTTATTTCATTTTCGGTATTACTTTGTCCATTGATTTTTTCCCTTACTTGAGCAGATGAAACAAAATCTCTGTCAATTCGATTTTCGTTAGTTTCCATTTCAGACGTTTGTGCATTCAAGTCAAAAGTCAGAAGTAAAATAAGAACTCCAATTATGTATGTCAGATTTCTGTTTCTCATATGTGGTACAACGGTTTGTGTATAGTACGTGTCCCGAAGGGTATGCACTACACACCTTGTTGTGCTTTCGTGTTTTTTATTTTCTCCTTGTAAACTTTGAGTTTGAATTCACTCTCATCATTTTTATCCATTTCACCTGAAACATCCTTTAGCTCATTCCAAGAAATCCCATCCAAATATTTTGATTTTAAACAGTCGTTTATGACTTGGTCAATTGAATCAACAAACTCTAATTTTGCACCAAAAGGTAGGTGTTCATGTTCCGAGTTTATTAAATTGAAATTCAGGTTGCAAGCCTGTTCATCAAACCAGATGTAGAATAGCAACCCCATTTTTTTATCAGAATCCTCCAGTTGCTTAACTCTATTTTGAATTACCTTTCGGAGAAAATCTTGTAGGTCATGATTGTTGATTAGTTGAGCAGCATCTGAATCAATTCCAATCGACCAATGATTAGCTTGTATTTCCTTATCTAGCTCATCGAGACTCTCAGTCAAATATATTTCGTCCGGTACGATTTCGTCAAGATTCTTAAAAAATTGTTCTTTAGTCATTTTGGATTCTTTTGTTCTCATGAAGCACAACGGTTTGGGTATGGTGCGTGTCCCTTAGGGTATGCAGTATACCTGTTGTTGTGTGCTGTGTTTTTTAATGTTTTGATTTAAATCCGTTAGAGAAACTACCCGAATTATTTTCTCCCTTATAGTTTATCTGAACGCCGTACGATTTTCCCTTTTCTAACTTTTCTGTCTTTACTGTGAATGAGTTTATTCCTTTTTTTGACTTTGTTTTTAATGAACCGATTACTTTATCATTATCATAGTCCTTGATTTCAATTTCAACGTCTAATTGGTCTAACAAGTAAATTTCTAATTCTACTTTCTTGTATGAAGTACTATAAATATCTCTAATGTTGGTCGCGTCTGTTATGTATGTTCTTTCCCGTTTTGTTCCTTTTTCTATTCCTTTAATCTTTGAATAGGTAATTATCACTTGCACGTTTCCAAACTCCACAAACGGCATTGGAAAAAACGGTAGAATAAAATATCGGGAAGGGTCAGGTGTTGCTTGAACAATTTTTTCATAGGTAAATCCATTAATTGTGTCTTTACTTACTCCTTGAAGAAAAAATTCCTTTTGTCCATTTTTCTCAATAAGTTTGAGTTCGGTTGAATATTCCTTAAATGGAATGAACTGATTGCCATAATAGTAGCCACTATCAGAAACTTGCATTAAAAATTCTTCTGGTCCATCTTTTAAGCCACTTAAATAGTTGTAGCCTTCAATCTCTATTTTAAGCGACTTATTTCCGTCAACTATTGTATCTCCAATGTATCTGACGGTTTTAAATTGTTTGTCTTCGTATTCAGCTAACCCTGTTGAGTCGTTATACCATTTTCTGCGATAAAACAATTGAATTTCATCTCCAGGTTGAATGTCAAATCGGTTGCTGGTTCTAAAGTCATTTTTAATTCCTTCCGAAATGTCATTGTAATTGTCTCCGAAAAGCTGTTTTGTGTAAAACTGTCCATTGCTTGAAACCGCTACTGTTTTAAGATCTGGAATAATTACAGCATAAATTTCTGAATTGCCAGTAGTGTAATACTTTCTTGGTGTTTTGTCTGTTGCGATTAAACTATCTCTTGGATAACTTCTTCTTGTGTCGATATATTCGAGTGAAGATTTTACTTGGTTTCCAAAAATTGTAGCTATTTGTTCTTCCGTCTTATTGTAGTCAATATCGTGAACCGTTTCAAAGCTACTATTGAGAAGTTTATAATTACCGTTATCAAAGGATTCGAAATAGATTTCGGTTGTTTCAATATCGGAATAGTCGACAAAGTGCTCTGTTTTAAATTTTATGAAGTTTCTATTCTCTATTAAAGTGTCTTTTAAGTCCGTTCTTACTTGAAGTCCGATAAACTCATTCTTTTGGTCAAAGTAGGTTGCTCGAACATAGATTTTCGATTTAGTCATTTCTTTTCGGTTTTCTTGTCCAAAGCTTATTTGAGTTAGAAAAAGTAAAGTAAGAAGTATTATTATTCTCATGAATCAGGTTTCTTTTTATGGCACACAACGTTTTGGCTAAGCTGCGTTTTAATGCAGTTTAGGTGGTATGCCTTTTGCACAAGTTTAAGATAGTGAATAATTACGTATCTTAGGTTATGCAAGGCAAGAAAATCTATCAAGAAAAATTATTCAATAATTTTCAATTAAGTGATCGCATTCCAAAGCAGAACTTTTATCGTCGTTTATTAGCAGTTTTAGACTTGGATTATCTCTATGAGCTTACCAAAGAATATTTCGGAAGTAGCCAACAAACTCATGCACATGGCAGCTATTGCTTATAACTTAAAGAAATACCTGAAATTCATTACAAAAACGGCAAAAAGTGGGGCAAGATCACTTGTCGCAATCATTTTCAATATAAAGTCATTATGTAAACACTATATCCTTATTTTAAGCGGTCTTTATTTTAGAAT
>NZ_JAKVBC010000037.1 GCF_022447245.1 Kordia sp.
TAAATTACTAAAAGTACTACTAGTGTAGCAACGAGTATAGAAAGTTGTTTGGAAGAAATTTTCATGGATGTATCTACTATGAACTCACTAAAATACTGCGCTTTTTTTGTAAATGTTCTTTTTCCAATGAATTTGTGACTGCTTGAAGCGCTAAATCAAGCAGTTCAATGGCTTTTTCTATGTTTTGTGGCAACATAATAATCTGAAAGTGTTCTGTAGTATACATAACTTCATTGTTCTAAATCAGTTACTTCTCTGATTTCTACCGTTCCTCCTAAATCGTAATCAGGGAAATCTTGTGCAATTTCTTGAACCGCATCAAAATCGTTGGCAACAACCATATAGTAACCACCAATAATTTCTTTTATTTCGGTAGAAGTTAAGTCGGTTACCGTACGATTTTCGCCAACAATACGACGAATTTGTGGATTCAATGTATTTCCGTCACGAAGGATTCCTGCTTCTTCCATTTATTTCCCCATGCGAACCATTTTCCCATACGGCTTTGTAATTCTTCAGGAGAAAGACCTAAATCAGCGTAATCTACTACAACGAAAATCATCATAAATTCTTTCATAATAGTGTTTTTACAAGGTTTATATCTTTAAGACGCTTTACAAAAGATAAAAGAGGACATATTTTTTAATTATTTTTTTCTGGACTTTGAAAAGCTTGTGAAACCATACGTTTTACGACCATTCTATGAAACGGTTTGATGAGGTTCATGTATATTTTTCCTTTCTTATTATTGTATTCAACTAAAGTAGTCACTTTGATATTGTGAGAAGCGACTTTGGTGTCAGAAACAATAGCTCTAAAATTTAGGTGACTATCA
Organism: Kordia sp.; assembly: GCF_022447245.1. Classification (GTDB taxonomy): domain Bacteria; phylum Bacteroidota; class Bacteroidia; order Flavobacteriales; family Flavobacteriaceae; genus Kordia. The sequence goes on from NZ_JAKVBC010000037.1 coordinate 836, forward strand.
TTTGCTCCTAAAATAACTTCACTCGGTGTGATATCATAAATTTTAAAGAATTTGATGTAACTACCAACTTTAAATTCTTCATGATGGTCTTCTGGTAAGGTTGTCTTTAGCCCGAAAAACTGAACGATGCTGTTTCTAATTTTGAATAGAAACGCAATCAATTTTGGAGTGGTATTAAAGATTTGATTCGTAATTTCTTGAATCGAATGAATGCGATTGGTTGTTGAAAATGTATCTGCAAAATCAATTCTAGGAAGCAAATTTGCTGCATTCTCAGAGATAAAAATGGATTCTTCTTTTACTTTTAACATTAGGTGTGGATGTTAAGATGATTAAAGAATCCTAAATTTACAACTATTCCTTGCGATTTGCATATTTTTCCAAGGCTTTTCTAAGCGCTATTCCAGCCTCTTTAGTAGGTTCCCAAGAAAACTTGATGTTGTTTACTTTACAATAGCGTTCAAAGTCGCCATACAATACATCATTTGCTTTTGTGTCAAATTTTTCGCCGGGCGCATTATCAAAACTTTGTTTCAGTATTTTTCCGTCTTTAAGATAATATGTGGTTTTAAATTTACGAGGCTTCCTTTTTAAAGCATCATCAATATAATTTTTACTTTCTTCAATTACGATGATTACTGCATCGTTTTCAGAAACAACCTCTTTAATGGTAAGTAATGATTTTAACTCTTTGGCCCATTCTAAATTTCGTAAAAGTTCTTTTCTATTTTTAACTTCTACAAAATCATTCCGAAAAGTTTCTGAATAATTTTCGCTTGTTAGTTCGATAAGCTTATCGACATCATTGTTGTTTCTTGCTTCTACAAAAGATGTAATTATTCCAAGTGACGAATTATCTGAACAAGATGTCAATATAAAAACACTAAAAAAAAGCAGTAAAGTATGTTTGAATTTCATAAGTTATCTATTAAAAATTGCGCTTCCTAAAGTAGAAAACTTTAGAAACCTATGCTATAAAAAAGTAAACTATTTTTTAATTGCTTGACAGATTTTTCTATGCGAATAAAAAGTATACATCACGCAGAGAGAATTCTTTTTTCTTGAATAAATTCTGCAACATCTTTTGCCCAAACCTGATAGGCTAATTCAGATGGATGTACGCCATCACTAAAAAAATCTTCTGGGGTTGCATTCAAATTCATACGTTTTACCAAATCGTGATATTCCAAACCTTTGGCTCTATAATACACGTTTTCATAAGTATGTACTACTTTTTCGAGTTCTTTACCCAAATGCAATACCAAGTTTCCAATAACAAACTTAAAAGGACCTGTAAAAGCTGTAAACTCTTTAATTGGCGGCATATTGGCGAATACAATAGGTGTTCTTGGATACATAGAGCGAATGTCATCAATTAAGGTACGAATATGTTTGTTCCAACGTTTTGGCGTTCGAAGCACAAAACTATCATTGCCACCAAGTCCAATAACAATTAAATCTACAGAATGTTCTGTAATTTGAGGAATAATATTTTGAGTCACACATTGTGCTGTATATCCACTTTTAGCATATACTTTCCATGAAATATTTGCTGGAACATGTGTTGATAATTCTTTCGCCAACGTTCCTGTAAAACCTTTAGCATTACTTGAAGCGCCAACACCTGCAATGGTACTTTCGCCAATTGTGATCAATTGAAAAGACTGTTCACTCTCCATAGGAATCAAACCTTCTACATCTGTTGCTTCTGGAAACTCAGGAATGGTCCGTTTAATTTTCTTTCCTTGAAAGTAAAGCATCGGTAAAAGCGGAACAGAAACAATCGCGCCAAGCGTGTATTTAATATTCATAATCATTTCAAATAAGCATTATAAATATACAATTTTACATATCAAAAATATATTTGTTTAATGATTTTGTATATTTGTTAAACAAAAATGAATTATGAAGAAAACTCACCTTCCATCAAAAGTCTGTAAAGTGTGTAAACGACCGTTTACTTGGCGTAAAAAATGGGAGCGTGTTTGGGATGAAGTTCAGTATTGTAGCGAACGTTGTAGAAGAAATAAAAACAGAAAGCATGACTAAAACGGGATTGGTTTGGTTTCGAAATGATTTGCGAATTCACGATCAAATTTCGTTGGTCAAAGCAGCCAAAGAAAACAGCTTTGTGATTGCTGTATATTGCTTTGATCCACGACAGTTTGAAAAAGATCGTTTCGGATTTACAAAAACAGGAAAATACCGTGCGCAGTTTTTGATAGAAACAGTGCAGGATTTACAACAACAATTAAACGAACTGAACATTCCGCTGTTTGTACATGTTGATGTACCCGAAAAAATAATTCCTGAATATGTCAAGATTCATAAGGTTACTTCTGTTTATTTACAAAACGAATGGACTTCTGAAGAAAGAGAAGTAGTAAACAATGTTCAAAAAGAAATTACTAGTAATGTGGATTGGATTGAAGCGTACGATCAGTTTTTATTTCATCCAGAGGACATTCCGATGACAATAGACAAAATTCCACAAGTATTTACCATATTTAGAAAGAAATGTGAAAAATATGCTAGTGTTCGCCAACTGGAAACTATTTCCAAAATGCCAGAAAAAAACCGAGTGCCACAACAGACGAGAGTTCCAACATTACAAGAGTTAGGACATACAGATTTCGATACTGATTCGCGAACAGCTTTTCCTTTCAAAGGAGGTGAAAAGACAGGATTACAGCGTTTGCATGACTATACCTGGAACACCAAGAAGCTATCTTATTACAAAAACACACGAAATGGATTGGTAGGAACAGATTACAGTTCCAAGTTTTCCACCTGGTTAGGCAACGGAAGTTTATCACCGCGAATGATTTATCATGAAGTCAAAAAATATGAATCTGAAATCGTTAAAAATCAATCTTCGTATTGGATGATTTTTGAATTGATTTGGCGCGACTTTTTCAAATACATTTCCCTAAAACACGGAAACGATATCTTCAAACTTGAAGGTATTTTGCATACGCCGTACGAATGGAACACTGATAAACAATTAATTCAACAATGGATTGATGGGGAAACAGCAGAACCATTTGTAAATGCAAACATGCTCGAACTCAAACATACTGGGTGGATGAGCAATCGCGGTCGCCAAAACGTAGCTTCTTATTTTGCCAAAACACAAAAGCTTGACTGGCGTATTGGTGCCGCGTATTTTGAATCATTGTTAATAGATTATGATGTGCATAGTAACTATGGAAATTGGCTGTATGTTTCTGGTGTTGGAAATGATCCACGCGACCGAACCTTTAATGTAAAACTCCAGGCAGCACGCTATGATGGCAATAATAAATTTCAAAACCTTTGGTTACAAACTAGCTTATTTTAAATGAAAACTTTACGATTAATACTTGGCGATCAATTGAATCAGCAACATTCTTGGTATGATGATACTAACGAAGACGTTGTATACTTTATGGCAGAAATGCGTCAAGAAACGGATTATGTAAGACATCATATTCAGAAAGTAGTTGCGTTTTTTAAAAGTATGCGTTCGTTTGCCGATTGGTTGAAAAATGAGCAACACGAAGTTGTATATTATAGCTTAGACGATAAGCGAAATCAACAGGATTTGGTGTCGAATTTGAATCAGTTGATTGAAGAGTATGCTATAGAAAAATTTGAATACCAATTGCCTGATGAATACCGTTTGGATGAACAGTTGAAAATGTTTTGCCACGAATTAAATATTGAAACAGAAGCTTTTGATACTGAACATTTTTTAACAACGCGAACGGATTTTGCAGATTTTTTTGAAGGGAAAAAACAACTAGTCATGGAATATTTTTATCGCAACATGCGAAAGAAGTACAATATCATGATGTTGAATGATAAGAATCCAGAAGGCGGAAAGTGGAATTTTGATCATAGCAATCGTAAAAAATGGAAAGGTTCACCTGAAATTCCCGTTGAAAAACAATCGAAGAACACTGTTTCAGACATTTGTAAAATGATTGAAAAATCTAAAATTGAAACGATAGGTTCTATAGATGTTAACAACTTTCATTGGCCCACAAATAGAGAAGCTTGTTTGAATGTACTGAATTATTTTTGTGAAAATCTACTTCAATATTTTGGAGACTATCAAGATGCGATGCATACCGAAGAACATTTCCTATTTCATAGTCGCTTATCTTTTGCAATGAATTCTAAAATGCTGCATCCGATGGAAGTTATACAAACCGTAATTTCGTATTGGCGAGCACATAAAAACAAAATTGATATTTCGCAAGTAGAAGGTTTTGTGCGACAAATTTTAGGTTGGCGTGAATATATGCGTGGAATGTATTGGAAAGAAATGCCAAATTATAGAACTTTGAACAAATTAAATAATACGAATTCGCTTCCTGACTTTTTCTGGACAGGAAATACGAAGATGAATTGCTTGAAACATGCCATTTCTCAAAGTTTAGATCATGCGTATGCACATCATATTCAACGATTAATGGTCACTGGAAATTTTGCATTGCTCACACAAACGCATCCAGATGAGGTAGATAAATGGTATTTAGGTATTTATATTGATGCCATAGAATGGGTTGAAATTACAAATACGCGTGGGATGAGTCAATTTGCCGATGGCGGATTGGTAGCAACAAAACCGTATGTTTCCAGTGGAAGCTACATCAATAAAATGAGTAATTACTGCAAAGATTGTGTGTATAAAGTATCTAAAAAAGAGACTGAAGATGCATGTCCATTTAATGCATTGTATTGGCATTTTTTAGATGAAAAGCGTGAATATTTTAAAGGAAATCAGCGTATGTCTATGATGATGAACTTGCTCAATAAAATGGACAAAACAAAATTAGCGGCTTTGAAGAGTAGAGCAGAAGCAGTGATTGCAAATCCAGAAAAGTATTAAAAGAGAGAAGAAACCGAAGATATGAAAGAAGAAGATAAAAAACCTGACAATGTAGTTTTTGACGAAGAATCAAACAGTTATAATGCTGGTTTAAAGGCATATGCTACCAATGTTGGAGCGCCTAGTATTACTACACCTGATACGGTAACTTGGAAAAATGTGAATATTGATAAAGTCAACAAACAAGTCAAAGCACGTTATGATGAACTGAAAGCTGAATACGACGCATTGATGGAAAAGTTTGAATACAACAACTTGATTTACAATGCAAGATTTAATTTTGAGCCGATTGTTGGAGAAACATATCACTTGTATAGAGACAAATATCAGCAACCATTTTTATCGATCATTGCGCCAAGTCAATGTAACTTTGATTATGTGGAAACTTTTCGTTTGAATGCTGACAAAATGTGGGAAGTGGTTGAGGATTAATTTTTTTACTAAATATATTTTTATTGCTAGATCGTTGGAAAAATAAAACTTTGAGAGAAAAGAAAAAGTTTTCAATAATAGTAGCCGTTATTAGTCTTGTTGTTATCTGTGTGAACATCTTGATTCCAAATACAAAAAAGAAGATTTAACGTTTAAAACAATTAATTTATCAGGAAAACCAAAATTTAAATCAGGAGTTCGTGGTAAAGCAGGAAGAGGAAGTATATTCTATTATTTAGAATTACCAACAAAAGAGCATCGATATGAAGTTATAGGAGCAAATTATAAATATCTAACCCATCGACTTGAATTTCGAACCCATGTGAAATCAGGTACAGAATTGAGGATAGGAATTATTGACGATAATATACTTACGATGAGTAAAGGTGCTATTGAATATTTACAGTTTGATAAAGCACGATTCTATGAAAATCAAAAAAGCTTATTCACGAAATATATGCTTTTCCCTGTATTTATTATTTGTTCGGTAGCACTATTCTTTAAGGAACGACCAAAGATAATATTAAATGATGGAAGCTATCAAAATATAAGTTTTGGTGCTATTTTATTCATAGTTTCAATATTGAGTTTTATATTGCTTATTTTTATTATTGGCTATGATTTTATAATGGCAAGTGAGTTTATTGAATAATGAGGTTTTGACTATCTGGAAACTTTTCGTTTACATGCTGATAAAATGTGGGAAGTGGTAAATTATATTAAAAATTTATTCTGTTGATAAATAATTGGAAACAAAAGACATGGGAGGAAAAAAAGAAAGGCTTTAAAATAGCAGCTAGTATTTTTCTGGTATTCATATCAGTTTCCTTTTTTTCAAGTCCAATTTATGAAAAAGATGATATAAAGAAGATTACAGTGACACTGACTAAAAATCCTCGTTTTGTAAAGCCTCAAAATACATCAAAGGTTCAGGGTAAACCTTTTGTGATTTTTCAAACCACATCAGGCACATTTGAATTAAGAGGAATTGACTATAAATATTTAAAACATCAACAGCTTCGTAAAAATGTGAAAAAAGGCGATCAGTTAACATTAGGTGTTTTAGAAGAAAAAGTATTAACCATTCACAAAGGCAGTGTCAATTACTTACAATTTGCAAAAGCACAATTTCACAAACAAAAAAATAGGCTGTTTCTTCGTTATTTATTTACTCCTTTGTTTTTTATAGCACTGATTCCATTATTTTTAAAAAGACAACCTATGTTACGGCAAAACGACGGTCAGTATTTGAAAGTAGATTTCGCAGCTATTCTATTTTACACATTTATTGCCATGTTTATATTATTGCTAATGACGATAGGTTTTGATGCTATTAGTAGTAGTGAGTTTATTGAATGATCCAGTTTTCCGTATTTAGAACAACATCAAGTTAACGTGAGTTTGATATAACTATTCTGCTTTTTCATACGCTTCTTGCACAAAGCTTTCAACTTTCCATCAACTAGGCCAATACCTGTTAATCGTACTCTATGTCTGCACATGGTACCAAAAACCTACGAATTTTCAGGGTGTTCTGTAATTTCTTTACCTTTAAGTTTTAAACCTATATCAATGCGAGATTTGGTAGCTGGTTTTGTCACAGTAAATTTTCTTTATGGATCTCGTGGGAAAAAATTAGATTCAACCTTAATTAAAAAGTCACTAAGATTAAATACAGAAAATACTTTGATTTTTTTAAAAAATCCTTGAATAATATGCCTAGATTCATAGGCTATATCTATCCATTATAGTTGTTACATGTTTTGGATGAGCTTAAAGATTTCATTATTATAGAAAATTATGTGAAGTACTTTTTTAAAACTGATAGATAAGGTTTTGTTGAGAATTTAGATACGAGCCAATAAATAATCTCCTTTCATCATGCAAAATTTGATCTCAAAATGTAGTATCTATTCATCAAGAAGTTCTTCTGTCGAAATTACCTTATTATTGAGTTCATGGATAGGAGTCTTCAAAAACGGATATGCGCCATTTCTTTTAAATTGAACTACTAACATTTCAGAATCTTGATGCGCAGAAATGGAGAGATAATGTATATCTATGCTTGAAATCCAATATATTGGTAAGATTTCTATTTAGTTCTGAACTTTCATTGTAAAAGATAGTATGATATTCAATCCCATCCAATTCGAAGATGATAAATAGATGTGCTCCAAGGAACATGCATTTTACAGAATAATCGGTCTTGAATCCTTTGAAACAAAATGTAGCTTCAATCTAATCATTAAATGGTGTTTTTAAGTTATGCGTTGCAAATATCAAGACTACTCCATTTTAGACCAAGATACATACAACTAAAACTTCAATACTTACTTAAACCATAATGTCTTTTGTAACCTCAAAAAGTTTGTTGTAATGAAAAAAATATGTTCTAAATAGTTTCTCTATTATTCAATAATGTTTTAATATACGCTTTAAAATCAGCAGGTTTATCTACATGCAAAGCGATTTTAGTAAATGACTTTTTACTGCCAAATAAACCGTGTAATGTATGTTCGTTGTTGGTTTCAATGATCATGTTATGACCTTCCATTTCACCTAATAAAGACAATCTGACAATATTTTCTTCCTTATCAAATTCTTTGCTAGACAATGTGATTTCTTTGATGTCAGCTAGTGGAATTTCAGCTTCTTGTATAATTCCGTAGCGTAGTGACAGATCATTGTTTTCTATAGCAATTGGACGTTTCATGAGTGACTTTGCATATCCAAAAATTTGCAACCCAGAATAAATACTCAAAATGGTGAGTATCCATGCAGCAAGACTATTCCATTTTTCTAATAAAATATGTACTGGAACAACTTCTATGGCAATGATAAAAATCAATACGAAGAATAGAGACAAAGCCGTACTTTCTTTGTGATAACTGAATTCATTTTCGGCTAGTTTTCTACGTTTCCAATAGAAGAGTCCATAATAAAATACTGAGATTTCTGTTGCGAACGGTCCAGCCACAGGTTTCGGTAAAATTTCGGCACAGGTTTTTTTCAGTGCTGTAAAAAAGTCTACGGAAGTATCTTTTTGAGCTTTATGAAATAAAACGGCTTTTCGAACTTTATAAATAATAAATGACGCTACACCAATTTCTATGACTGGAATACACCAAGTTTTAAAAAGTTGTAAATATTCTTGGTTGCTTTCTGGTAACGAATTAAATCCTATCAACAACCCAATAATCATTATGGGAACTACAGTTGTTTTTGGAATGTTTGTTTTTCTAACTAATAGAAAATACAGAATAGGAATTGTAAGTAGCAAATCAGCAGAAACTGCAAATGTAAGCGTGCTAGCATGTTCTAAAAAATACGGTGATTTGATAAAAAAATACGTTCCGATGAAGAGTGCTAGTGGGATTAGAAATTTAGCAAAACGTTGTTGGAAATTCAATAGTGTTTGCATATCAAAATGTTTAGAGTTGGCTTCGCCAATTGGACACTTTTTTATTCAATTTGTTACACAAAAAGGAAATAAATTTCCAACAATATTACACTAAACTTTACCCTTGTTTTAAGCTTTCCATATCACTGATTAGTTGCTTTAACTTATTCATGATAGAACCATAACCCAATTGAAAAGAAACATGATATACGACTACTGAAAATACGGTAGCCAAAGGTATAATTGCAAATAACCCTTCGTTAGGGAAGTTAAGTGTCTCTACACCAAAAATTTCCCCAAAATTCTTTTCATATTGATTGGAGTATGTATAGATTATTAAAGGAATTAACATTGCTGGTGTAGCCGCCCAAAGTAATCTTGCTGTTGCTGCTTTTCTTTGTAATAAGAGTTTGTGCAATGATTTTAGGAAACTATAACAATTGGTTTCTTTTTGAACGCTTTCTATTTTCTGCACTTGTTTTTTTGTAATGAAGTACCATACAATACACCAAATTGAGCCGATACTTCCTGACCAAAAACTATTTCCAATGGCATAATTACCAACAAGGAAAATAACGGCCATTAATAGTAAAGTTTTAGGTTCAGCATGTAAAACACGCATAATTTTATCGCCTAAGTGTTGTGATTTTTGATTGTATAAATTTTCAATTTTTGGGATTGTTAATGTTTCATTATTGATAAAGCCTTCTTTCCAGATATGTTCAATTGATTTTTCCATGTACTAATTTTTTTAACTGTTCTTTGATTCGATTGATGCGAACGCCAATAGTATTGGCATTCATTCCCATAATGCTAGCAATTTCTTGATACGATTTCTCTTCCAAATACAATAAAATAATGGCTCTGTTGATTTCATTCAACTGTTTAATGGCATTGTAGAGTTCATTTAAAGAAGCTTCTTTAAAAAACGCTTGATTGTCGTCTTGCACATCTTTTGGAATCGCGTCCGATACAAAAGTGTTTGCGTTTTTTTTGTCTTTCTTCAATAAGGTTAAGCAAACGTTTAAGGAAACTCTATAAATCCAAGTTGACCATTCCGATTTTCCGCTGAAATTGTTGCGACTTCGCCAAATTTGCAAGCATACTTCTTGGTAATAATCTTCAAAATCTTCTTGCGAATTGCTATAGGCACGACAAATTTTGATGATGATTGCCGCATGTGGAAGAATCTGTGATGTATAAAAATCGTGACTCATTAAAAAGTTTTCTTCATCAATGATTGAATGATTTTTAAAAATAACAGAAAATAAATAATACTTATACAAGCAAGAATTATTTGCCCCATTAATGAACTCATCACATCATCTGTAGCAATTGCTGAGAAATGAAAACTAACTTTTTGATTAAGAATGTGTGCTAACATTTTGAGTTTTTTATGTTTTTACAAACTGTTTGTACTTCGTTAGTGGCTCAAAGTGGATTTTATTACATGCGATTTTTATTTTTTTTAGAAAAAAGTGAGTATGGTTAAAATAGCTTATAAAAAAGAAGGCAACTTTGTATTAGTTGCCTTCTGAATATATTGTATGTAAATTGATTGTACTACAATCCAAAACTTGCTACTACTGGATCGTCAACTTCATAATCGTATGCTCTCCAGAAGAAAGAACTTTCTCCGCCATTGTATTTCCATACCAATTCTTTTTCAGGTGTTACTTCCCAGAAACCAAAATCACCTTCACAAATCAAGGTATTTCCATTATCTAAACGTTCTGCACCAGATATTTTACTTGAAAAGATATCGTCATTCTTGTAAAACCACACTACATTAGGTTCATTGTCCGTGTTAGGCATCAATGAAAAAGGGGTTGGCATTTCCAATTCATATACTGTAGAAACTCCTTCATCAAATCCATTTACATAAAGGAGCATATTTCCTTCTCCTTGTACGCCATTTTCTAATAAATTTGGATAGTGATTACGATCGCCTCGTACTTCTCCCATCATGTTGTCATAAGCACGTGGATTTCCAAATCGGTAAACCAAATCGCCACCTTTTCCATAATTTCCTCCAGCGCCAGTAGCTGCTTCTGCAGTTGTTGTGCTATGGTCAATTACCCAAACTTCACTGTAAAAGTTTACACTTAAATAAATGATATCTTTGTTTTCATCATAATCAAGTCCGTTAGCATGCATAATATCTCCATTGGCAATCGGATTATAATTTACGTTGATTTTATGAGGATTGTCTGCCACTATTCCGTAATTAGTAAGTGAAGCATTATAGTCTTGTACAATATGATCGTAACTTCTCCACTGCCATACTACAGCATTTGTTTCTGGATTAATTTCCATTAAAGTTTCAGGGTAAATGTCACCAGGGTTTGAAGATCCTTGGGCAGCAGCTTCCGCTTCAGGAATACGTTCCCAAACTAGTAATAATACATTTCCGTTTGGTAGCATTTCTACATCATGATGCAATACAAAATTCTCGTTACTCAATGTATACTCCCATTCTACAGTACCATTGATGTTTAGAATTTTTACAATTCCTCCATAACCACCAAATTCAATTTGAGCGTTAGGAGCTTTAAAAATACCTAAGAGTTTTCCATTAGGTAATATTTCTAAGTCATTTCCTAAAGGTTCATCAAAAGTGAATTCGTGAACTTTTTGTCCCGTTTTGTTAACCAAGAATGCAGAGTTTTTACCCGCATTCACTGCAAGTGTTAAGTTGTTATGAACTTTGTCAGCGTCATACACTTCTACTTCAGGAGCTAAGGTTACTGGGGTTGGGTTTGGTGTTTCTCCTTCAGGAGTAATAATTACAGAATCATCATCGTTGCAGCTTGCAAGTGCCAATAGTAATGCACAGGCAACATATTTTAAGGTGGGTGTAATTTTCATCATAGCTTTAATTAGTAGGCTAAAAATAGATAATTATCTAGTAATTACATGAAAAAAATGTGTAATAATGAGCTTTTCTATTCAATTTTTAATGTTCATTCGTGTTTTTTGGCGTTTTCCTAGTGAAAAATTAATCGTCAATTGTATCGCTCCACGATCAATAGGTTCAAAACTTTTATTTGTTAAAATTACTTGCGGATTGATGGTTAACTTGGCTTTTTCACCACCAATTCCAAAAATAGGAATGTAACGTAATGTTGCTTGTTTAAAGTCGGTATAGACAGACAACTCTGAACCAATTACAAAAAACTGAAAATACATAAAACCGTTTATTTTTGGTGCTATGATAAAATTTCTAGTATTGATACCAATATCAGTTCCTGTTCCATAGCTATAGCCAACACCATGCCTTCCGCCAAAAACCATTTTATTCAATCCAACTGAAAGCAAGTGAAAATTTCTATTATTAGCTTCTCCAAAACTATAGCTATAACCAGCTTCAAAATTGGTGTATTTGTACATGCTAAAATCTCTAAGGTTTTGGCTGTAGCCATTCAGTATAAAACAAGAGAAAAGCAGAAATACTAGCATAGAATTTATATTCATAGTAACATCGATTTTACAGATAACGCAAGAAATTTTTTTTGTAGTATATGACGCTTTTACTCAAAATATATTTGTGAAGAGGATAATAATTGTAAAGGAAGTTGTTTTTTGTATAATAGAATAAGTATTTTAGCAAACAAACCGAATTATAAATTATACCGAAAGGCTTATTTCTTAAATTACCGCTCTTGCTACTAGATCCTCTTAAAAGTTTTATTTATCGAAAAACAGACCTGTATCGCTTTGTCTTATTTGCGAAAAAGTTTACTGAAAGGCAACGAGCAGTTGTATCCGAAGAAATATCTTTTTATAGTAAGTTGACAACAAAAGAGCAACGTGTTTTTGAACATAGAGTATTGCGTTTTATTAACAGTCATACATTTGTGGGTCGTGAAGATTTATTAGTCACAGAACGTATGCAACTCTTGATAGCTTCTACAGCGGTGATGCTTACCTTTGGATTTAGACGTTATTTACTTTCTAGGTTTGAAACTATTTTAGTATACCCACAACATTACTTTTCAAATATTACAAAACAGTATCATAAAGGAGAAGCCAATCCGACTTATAAAACTTTAGTGTTTTCGTGGGAAGATTTCGAAGAAGGCATCAAAATTGAAGACGATAATCTCAATCTTGGGATTCATGAACTTACCCATGCGGTACACTTTAGTTTTTTGACAGAAAGCAGTTATAGTGCTCGATCATTTTTAAAGCACTACGATTTATTGCTTGTTTCTTTAACTGATGCAGATGCACAAAAACGCTTGATAAAAATGAATTATTTGCGTGATTATGCGTTTGAGAATCAGTATGAATTTTTATCTGTTTTGGTTGAGCATTTCTTTGAAACTCCTGATGAGTTCAGGTCAAAATTGCCTAACATTTATAACAGAGTTAAATTGATGCTAAATATGAATGTTGCTGATTTTTAAATCTGAATTAACGGAATTCGAAGACAACTTTGTGTTCCTGCAACGATTCCTGTATTATTGCGTAATGTGCGCACATCTAAAAGCTTTTGTTCGCAAGAAGCACCGTTAATGATTTTTAAACGTTCGTTGATGTTTTCGAGCGAAATTCCTGCGCTTTCATTTAATTCTTTTTCCGTTTTTGTGATGCCTTCACCATTATCGGTAATGCATGCGTATAACATTTCTTTTTCTAGCATAATGGAAATCTTTAATTCGCCTTTTCCGTTGCGTTTCATACCTTTTAAACCATGAACAATTGCATTTTCTATCAAAGGTTGCAAAATTAATGGCGGTACTTTGGTATATTCTAGCTCTTCTTTCAGCGCGTTATCAATTACAATAGTATATGCGAAACCTTTATCAAAAAGATCGCGTTGTAATTCGATATATAGTGTTGAAATTTCAATTTCGTCTTGTAAATCTATCAATTTACGTTTTGTAGATTTTTGAACAAGTCGATACAAATGTGAAAGTCTATTTAGCCAGTTGATAGATTGATTCACATTTCCTTTTGTATAGCGTTACAGATACTTTGAATTGCATTATTTATAAAATGCGGATTCATTTGGGAATTCAAAAGATCATATCGCAACGATAATTCGTTTGATGACATTCAATACATTTTTTTAGAGTTAACATTAGTTACGCTGGCTTTAGGGATTTACTTTCAAATAGGTATATGTAAATGTACTATTGTTACATGCATAAGACAACATGTTTTTGCCTGTTTTCTCGAAAATGGGCTCTATATTCACGGAATGTAGAATGTTTTAGAAAGTGGTATTTGTTTGATTTTTAGTTTTTTGAAAGTGTTTTTTTAAAAATGCAATAAAAAACTTCAATTTTCCTGAATTGACAGCGAAAAGACGATGATTTATTGATGAAATGATGATTTTTTGACCTTGTGACAAGTGCAGAAATAGTATATTTATGCTTTTCGTATTAACTTTTTTAGTGAAAATATACTAAGAAAGTATTGTCTTAATATCAATTCAAAAGTTATTATAATTAGTGATTTACTGCCTCTATTTTATAAAAAAATAGGTAAGAAATATAATTTGTATTGATTTTTTTCTTTACTTAGATCATATTGCTGTTTTTACATTTCTTTCTCCCCCAAAATACTCGTAAAAAGTCAGCTTTTTGGAAGCTTAACATTCAGTTATTCTTGAATGTGTGTTAATGTATTACTTTTATTTTTTTGAAATATAAATTGTTATGATAAAAAAAATACTATTTGTTTTATTATTAAGTATCACTATACAATTGCAAGCACAAAGTCTTGTGAATGATGGAGCAGAAATAATGCTGCAAGAGTCAGCTCTTATATATAGTACGGAGAGTTTCGCAAATAGAAATAATGGACAAATTAAAGGAGACGGAATTATGGATTTTTCCGTAGCTAGGAATTTTGCTATAATTAATCCCGGAGTGGTTATTGGTGATTTAGGGTTTAATTCTACTTTGAGCAATAGTCCGAATGCTGGATTTATGCTAGATATTCAAGGAAATGCAGGAATCGGAATAGAAAATGGACATGATCATGTATTTATTGACGGTGATTTAGTTACGAATGGAGTTTTAGATATCGCAACTATTGATGGTTTTATTCCTGCAACAACCGATTCGTTTACCATTATATCATATACAGGAAATCTTTCGGGACAATTCACAAACGTAAATCTAGGAGCAAACCTTTCTAATTTTGCATTAGATTATACCTTGCCAGGTCAAATTAGATTGGTACACCAAAGTGTTTTAAGTACAGAAGAAGCTACTATTGAATCATTACAAGTATTCCCAAATCCAACAAATGATATCATTTATATTCGATCCTTAGATAAGATTGATAAAGTTGAAATATATAATTTATTAGGAAATCAAGTATTGGTAACTACCAAAACAGATAAAGTAGACTTAGGACTGCTAGCGAAAGGAATGTATTTGGCTAAGATTTACAGCGCAGAGAAATTTAGTGTCAAGAAAATTAAAGTGCAATAGTTATAACATTAAAATACTATGAAAAGAATTATAATAACACTAATTTGTCTTTTTGTTGGAATTCAGCAACAAGTTACAGCACAATCCTGTGGTAACTGGGTAACACTATCAACCTGAATGAATGTTGTATTATTGGAGATTTTTATGATAATGGCAAAGTAGAAGGTGTAATAACATTATCAGGTAACAATACTTATTGTGACACAAATACTGTTTTGAATGGATGTGGAGATGATGGAGTTATTGCTATTGACAATTGTCAGGATGATAGCAATCCAGATCAAACAGATACGGATAATGATGGAATTGGTGATGCCTGTGATAATTGTCCATCTATAGCTAATAATAATCAATTAGACAGTGATAATGATGGAATTGGTGATGCTTGTCAAACACAAGCAGGAGCGAATACAGGTTTTGTAGGAGTCAGTACCAATAATCCACTAGCTAAATTTCATGTAGAAGATGGTGATGTGTTTGTAAGTAACTTTAACCGTGGAATTATATTGACAACTGCTTCTGGAAAATGCTTTCGCTATAAACCAAATGAACAAGGAATGTTAGTAGGTAAGGAAATTATATGTCCACAATAAAAAAAATGAAAACTATGATAAAGAAAATTACAATTATATTAATCATCCTATTATTAGGAAGTAACCAACAATTTTTTGCGCAAACTCAGTGTAACACAGGTTCCAATGTTGTTTCACTTTATACCCAAGAAGATGTAGATAACTTTGTAAATATGTATGCAGGTACTTGTAATTATGTGCCAGAACTTAACATAGGTAGTTTCAGTAACCCTAATTCAATTACAGATATTTCAGGACTATCTTTTATCACAGAAGTTTATAGCTTGAAATTGAATAGTCTACAGGCATTATCGTCATTTACGGGGTTAGAAAATCTTCAATCTGTTGTAAAATTAACTATTCTTAATTGTGATTTAGTGACTGATATCTCTTTTCCAAATTTAGTTATAAATGATCCAGTAAATACGAGTCTCAATATAAGTGGATGCAATAATTTACAATCATTTACATTAAATCAAACTACAGATCATTACATTAAGTCTGGTCCAATAATCAAAAATAATCCGCAATTAACAAACTTGAATTATAGTATTGATCCTTCTACAACGAATAGTAATGGCTCAGGTGTTGAGATTATAAATAATGATAGTTTGACATCCTTAGCTTTTTTAGGGAATATATCTAATGATTCTAGAAGTATAATAATCGAAGGAAATGCATCCTTAACAAGTTTGTCTAGTTTGCATGTGGGAACAACAATCCATAGGCTATGGTTTATTAATAACCCTATACAAAATTTGGATGGTTTAGAAAGTGTAACAACAATCAATATGTTAACAATTAATCAAAGTAATTTGTCAAACTTATTAGGTTTTCAAAATGTGACGAATTTGAGTCAACTATATATTGGTGGTGCTCCACTTAGTTCACTCCAAGGATTAAATGTAAGTCAATTAGGTCTTTTGAAAATAAGCTATACCGATATTGTAAATCTTCAGGGGCTCGATAATTTAGTTAGTGCGGGTACACTAGAATTTTCATCAAATGCTTCTTTAACAAATCTGTCAGGATTGGAAAATATAGCCGATATTAATAGACTTAGATTAATAGGCAATAGTTCATTAGTAGATATTTCAGTAATAAGTGATTTTCTATCTTTGAGCAATTTAGAATTAACATTAGAAAATAATACACAATTATCAAATTGTTGTATAATAGAGACACTTTTAGAGCGAGGACTTGAGTATTCATCATTAATTATTTCAAATAATGCTTTTACCTGTTCAGATATCAATTCAGCTATTTTAAATTGTACTGAAGATGGATTGTTGATTGATCTAGATAACTGTGATGATATTTCAAATCCAGATCAAACAGATACTGATAATGATGGTGTGGGTGATCCGTGTGATAATTGCCCAACAGTAGCAAATAATAATCAATTGGATAGTGACAATGACGGAATAGGTGATGCATGTCAAGGGCAAGCAGGTGCGAATAGTGGTTTTGTAGGAGTTAGTACAAATAATCCATTGGCTAAATTTCATGTAGAGGATGGTGATGTGTTTATCAGTAATATCAATCGTGGAATTATTATGAAAACAGCTGACGGGAAATGTTTTAGATACCAGCCAGATACCAATGGAAAGTTGGTAGGAACTCAAATAATTTGCCCACAATAAAATGAAAAAAGCGGTTGTATCTTAGTGGACAACCGCTTTTCTATATTACTTTTATAAGTTTCTTTACGAAACTAGCTGCTTTAAATTCTGAATAGTTGCTGTTGGATTCTCAGAACGGAATACAAAACTTCCCGCAACCAATACATCTGCACCAGCATCTACCAAAGCTTTAGCATTTTTATCATTGACACCACCATCGATTTCAATTTCGGTTGCAGCTCCTTTTTCTGTAATCAATGCTTTAAGTTTTTTGACTTTATCATACGTATTTTCTATAAATGATTGCCCTCCAAATCCAGGATTTACACTCATGATACAAACCAAATCAATATCTTGAATAACGTCTTCTAAGAGACTTATATTGGTATGTGGATTCAAAGCTACTCCAGCTTTCATTCCTGCCGCTTTGATTGCTTGTAGTGTTCTGTGTAAGTGTGTACATGCTTCGTAATGTACCGTTAACACATCTGCACCTAAATCAGCAAATGTTTGAATATAACGATCTGGGTCAACGATCATTAAATGTACATCTATAGTTTTGGTAGCGTGTTTACTAATCGCTTTTAATACTGGCATTCCGAAAGAAATGTTCGGCACAAAAACGCCGTCCATAATATCAATATGAAACCAATCAGCTTCACTTGCGTTTACCATTTCAATATCGCGTTGTAAGTTGGCAAAATCTGCAGCCAAGATCGATGGCGCAATTCGTTTTGTAGACATAATTTGTAGTGTGTTGTTATTTGCCGACAAAAGTACTATAAAATAAACGCTCTCGCAATGCGAGAGCGTCATTCATCAATCAAAAAACGAACAGTTATGTTATAAAAACTAAACTGCTGTACGGTTTTTAGGAGTTTATCCTAAATATGTTTTTAATATTTTACTTCGTGATGTGTGCTTTAAACGACGAATCGCTTTTTCTTTAATTTGACGTACACGCTCACGAGTTAAGTCGAAAGTTTCTCCAATTTCTTCCAAAGTCATAGGATGTTGATTTCCTAATCCGAAATATAAACGGATAACATCTGCTTCTCTCGGCGTCAATGTTTCTAAAGCACGCTCAATCTCTGTTTTTAAAGATTCATGTAATAATTCTTTATCAGGATTTGGCGATTCTCCAGAATTCAATACGTCATATAAGTTCGAATCTTCTCCTTCAACTAACGGCGCATCCATAGATACGTGGCGTCCAGAGTTCTTCATCGACTCTTTTACATCATTCACAGTCATGTCTAATTCCTTTGCAATTTCCTCTGCAGAAGGTACTCTTTCATGACTTTGCTCAAGATACGCAAAAGTTTTATTAATTTTATTAATCGAACCAATTTTGTTTAAAGGTAAGCGCACAATACGTGATTGTTCTGCTAATGCTTGTAAGATAGATTGTCTAATCCACCATACTGCATACGATATAAATTTAAAACCACGCGTTTCGTCAAAACGTTGAGCGGCTTTAATTAGACCCAAATTTCCTTCATTGATCAAATCAGGAAGTGTTAATCCTTGATTTTGATACTGCTTTGCAACCGATACTACGAAACGAAGGTTAGCTTTTGTTAATTTTTCTAGAGCAATTTGGTCTCCAGCCTTGATTCTTTGAGCTAATTCTACTTCTTCGTCTGCTGTAATAAGGTCAACTTTACCGATTTCTTGAAGATATTTGTCTAAGGACGCAGTTTCCCTGTTGGTAACCTGCTTGGTAATTTTAAGTTGTCTCATGTACTCTACTTGGGATTTTGATCTTGTGCTTACGCTACTAGTTATACGTACGAATTGGTATAAATGTTACAAAAAGTTAAAAAATATTTTAAATAAACTTTTCGAAAAGTGTAATTCCTTTAAAATTAAAAGATTACACACCTCTTTTATCACCATAAATATGCACATGCAAACGATCAGTATAGTGAAATTGATGCTTTTTGCATACTTCAATCAGCCATTGTTGCTTATTTTTCAATGCTTCTGGATTGGTTCCTTCGGGCATTAAGTATACTTTTTGGTTAGGAATCTTATAAGTTGTACAAATGTTTAACACTTCCGTGAGATCGTTCTCAGAGGAAATTACAAACTTAAAAACTGCTTTTTCATTTGTAGAAAAGTATTCGTATGCTGCTGGTTTTTCACGTAATTTCTTCGGATTGTTAGAATTTGCCAACTTAGGAGATACATTATATTGATCAATCAAGGCTTCAAAGGTTGCATCAGGCAACAACGTACCATTGGTTTCAATCTCAAAAAAATAATCGTCTGCTTTACTATTGAAAAATTCGATTAAAGCTGAAAGTTCTTGCAATTGCATCATGGGTTCGCCACCAGTCAATACAATGTTTTTACAACCAGTTTTTGCAACTTCTTCATAGATTTCTTCCAGCGTAAGCGAAATAATCATTTTATCCATTTGATACTTTTTATACGCTGGATCTTCATCTTTTACATGCGCAAAACGCGTTTTCTCCCAATTCCACGTATAATCTGTATCGCACCAAATACAATGCAAATTACAAAGCGATGTTCTAATAAACACGCTCGGCTGTCCCATATTTTTTCCTTCTCCTTGTATGGAATGAAAAATTTCAGGTCTTCCGTCCAGATTTGCAATTTTCAATTTCGTCATAAATGCTGCTTCAAAAGGTAAACCACAAAATTAACGCATTCCAATTGGAGAGACAAAACTATATGAAACGGAATCAAATTTGAATTTATATTTGTGAAAATCACAAAAAATAATTCTATAGTTTGTGTTGATTGCTCTTTTTGATGTGATTATTGCAATAATTTTGAATGTATTAAAATTTGAGATTATGGAAATACCGATTATACCAGGAAGAGGACTTGTAACAAGTACTGCAACGAATATGCGTTTGGACTTTTTAGAAGCCAATGACATCGATACAAATATCATTTCTGAAGCCACATTAGAGTTTCAGGATATTAGAGGAAATATAGAATCTTATATCGGAAGCACTGAAATTCCATTGGGCATTGTTGGTCCATTACTTTTTAATGATCAAGAAACACAAGAATTAGTGTACTGCCCAGCAGGAACTTTAGAAGGAGCGTTGATTGCAAGCATGAATCGCGGCGCTAAAGTGATTAGCAAAAGCAAAGGTTTTTCTGCAGAAGTGAAATGGCAAAGAATGACGCGTTCGCCTATGTTTATTTTTGAAAACGTAGAAGAAGCTTCTATTTTTAAACACTATGTAAAAACTGCATTTTTAAGTATCAAAGAAGCTGCGGAAGCACATACAAATTATGGAAAACTAATAGCAATTAATTGCATTCAAGATATAAATGTAATACATACAAAGTTTAGCTACGAAACACGCGATGCTTCTGGACAAAATATGACAACAACCTGTACGTGGCATGCAATGCTGTATTTGGTAGAAGCTTTTACAAATGCAACAGGAGTTAAACCTTTAGATTTTGTGATTGAAGGAAATGGTGCGTGTGATAAAAAAGTATCACAATACAATATAGATTCTGGTAGAGGAATTCATGTAGTAGCCAAATGCGTGCTTTCAGAAGAAATCATCACGAAAGTACTGCGTACAACTTCCGATAAACTGATGCGTTGTTTTCATCCTTCCAAAAAGTTAGCAGAAAAAGACGGAATGGTTGGTTATAATATCAATGTTGCTAATGCGATTGCTGCGATTTTTGTGGCAACAGGGCAAGACTTGGCTTCTATCCATGAGTCTAGTGTGGGAATATTGCATTTGGAACAAAAAAATGGCGGATTGTATATGCGATTAACTTTACCAAACTTAGTCATAGGAAGTATTGGCGGCGGAACTTCCTTACCGAGACAAGCACAGGCATTGAAAATAATGGATTGTCATGGAAGCGGAAAAGTGGAGCGATTTGCGAAACTCATCGCAGGTTTTGCGTTAGGATTAGAGATTTCAACTTATGCCGCAATTGTCAGTGGTGAATTCGCAAAAGCACATGAAAAATTAGGAAGAAACAAACCTGTACAATGGTTATTACCTTCAGAACTGACATCAAGCTTTGTACAATCGAGTTTGAATGGTTTTTTTGAAGACAAACAGATTCAGCACATCCAGCCAAAGTCACATGAGTTGTTAGAGAATGGAATTTTAACAAACATAGCATCAAAGGTTAATAAAAAAATCATAGGTTTTTTGCCATTTCAGATTGATTACATACAACAAAATGGCATCGCCCAAACCAAAGATGTACTCATAAAATCAAAACCACTTGATGATGAGGTAATCAAAGGTTTGCATACCATTGCTGCTTCTATAAGTCCAACATTGTCAGATGTGTTGATAAAATCTAAACGACATTTAGAATACCATAATTGTCATCTCAAAGAAATTGAGTTGTATTCGTATTTACACAAAAGCGGATTTGAAAATATGCCAAAGTATTTTGGGAAACATGTCAATCCAAAACGTGAAATTTTTATGTTGATTCAAGAATTTTTGTCTGTTTCTGATATGAAAATCATGAACACTGAAAACGATCCTAAACAATGGAAACCTGGCGATATTCTTTCTGTCATGAAAACAATTACACAATTTCATCAAGAAGTGAAGTTGGAAGATTTTACACATGTTCAAGAATTCCAACCGTGGAAAGTGAGCGAATTATACAAAAAAATGATGCAGATTCTCATCACAGAATGTGCAGAAGTAGATCAAAAAAATGTATTGGAAAAACTACATGATGAGATTGATGATCTAAAAAATCAAGAAAAAGAGATTCATGTTGAAAAAACAATTGTGCACAACGATTTTAATCCGAGGAACATTGCAATTAGAAATAATGGAATGCCAGTAATTTACGATTGGGAATTAGCAGTTATTGATGTGCCACAACGTGATATTGTAGAGTTTTTGAGTTTTACATTATTGCCAAGTTTCAAAAAAGATGAACTTTATTTTTATCTAAAAACACATTATCAATTGTATGATGAAGTGGATTGGAATGTATGGATAAAAACTTATAGATATGCATTGAAAGTGTACATCATCACGCGATTGTCTTTCTATGAAGTTTCAGGAATTTTAATTGCGTACGATTTCTCAAAACGCGTATTGAAAACGGCATTAAAAATGCTCAAATATTTGGAAGAAGATGCATAGTTTTTTACAACATATCTATATTGTTTTGCTGCCTTTAATCATTTCAAATGTATTGCACATGTTTGTGATTAAAAAAAATATGTTTTCATGGTTGACAATATCAATTTCACAAAAACTATTTGGCAAAAATAAAACATGGAGAGGCTTTGTGTTTGTTTCCCTTGTGAACTCCATAGTGTTATACGTACTTGATTTGGCCTGTAATTTTCAATTAGAACATACTTTCTTTATAGGGTTTATGCTTGGTTTCTCATATATGTTGTTTGAGTTACCAAATTCGTATATGAAACGAAAATTGGGAATTCAAGCTGGACAACAAGCAACATCCAACAGAATACTCTTTGCATTCATTGACAAAATGGATTCTGCTTTTGGAGTCATATTGGTGTACTTTTTAATGGGATTTATCTCGTTTCCATATGCGTTGCTACTCTTCATAATCTCCAGTGCAACCCATATTATAATCAGTCAACTTTTAGTTCAATTTCACATCAAAAAATCATTCTAACATGGAAAAAGAAAATATATACAATGTTCCTAATTTTTTAAGCTTTTACCGATTGCTCACATTTCCCTTAATCGTATGGTTTATCTATACAGGAGAAGAAAAGATGTTTGCCATATTTTTATGTGTAAACTTAGTCACAGATATTTTAGATGGTTTGATTGCGAGAAGTTTCAATCTGCAAACAAAATTTGGCGCAAGATTAGATTCATTAGCTGACAACGGAACGTTCATTGCTGCTTTTATCGGAATTTTCACGTTTAAAATTCATGACTTTGCGGAATCTATTTGGATGCTTTGGACATTCATTGGTTTCTTCGTGTTAGGCTTATTGATCTCTTTTATAAAATTCAGGCAGTTTCCAACTCTACATTTATACACCACAAAAATTGGAGGTTACGTTCAGGGTTTCTTCATTTTTGTATTGTTTGCGTGGAGTTATAATGAATATTTGTTTTATGTAGCAATGATTATTGGATACATTTCACACATTGAAGAAATTATAATTCTCATGATTTCAAATGCAATGAAAACAGATGCCAAAGGTTTGTATTGGGTTTTGAAAGAAAGTTAAAAGCGTTGATTTTTCCATAACCCAACACCCAACACCCAACATCTAAAATCTAAACTATGTCTTTCTTTTTCAAGCAATCCGAAACTACTCGACTGCTAATTATTGCTGCTTTAGGTGTGATTTTAGGATTCATTACCTATGAAATTGTATACTATTTGAATCCGTTTTCTCCCAAAGCTACGATTAGTTGGATACTGGCTTTTATTATTGGAATTGCACGACAACATGCATTACACAGATATTTTACTTTTTCGCATCAAGGTTCATACTTTAAAAGTTTATATCGAGCGTATATTGTAGATACTGTCGGACTGCTATTTAGTACTGGACTCAATTGGTTTCTGGCTGAAGTTTTACAGTTGCATCATCGTTTGGTGTGGGGAATTTGTTTGCTATCTTCAGCTTTGATTAGTTTAGTGTTTCTTAAAAAGTATATCTTTAAGTCTACTTCAAGTATTTCATACATAATATAGAATGTCCGTAAAAAACACAGTTTGTCCTGAGTTTTCTGTTTTTTATTAAATGCAATAATTAAAAGTATGCCTTCTATTTAAATTTGCAACTTTACATGCTACAGCTAATTTAATTTATAAAAGTAGGTAGCAAAATTGTCGCTTGTAAACTAGAAAATATACCAGATATTGAATGGAATATATTTTTGATAGACTTGTGTTAAATAAAGTCCAAAAATATTTCAAGTTTAACTTGAGTTTCCTAATTTCACGACAAAGAAAAAGTAATGGATTCAAACTTTTTTAACTTTTTATTGATTGCCGGAGCTGTTCAAGGTTTTATCTTCAACGGTTTCACATTATTTTCTAAAAAGAAAGTAGATAAGGTGATCATTTTCCTTAATCTTACCGTTTTCTTTTTATCGCTGAACAATCTGCAAGCTTGGCTTATCGCAAAAGATTTTCGTTTTGATTTCTTCTTTTTGCGGCAATTTTTAGTGTCTTGGTATATGTTTATCATGCCCATGTTTTATATGTTTTTAATTTATTATTTAAAAATTGAAGACAAAGTACGTAGCTATGTTAAGTTTGCCATTGTATTATTTGTGATCGAGTTGATTGTGCGTAGTATTTTTATTTTGAATGCTACAGAAGCAGATGTTTCTATAATTAAAATGTATACAAGAGCTGAAGAAATGGTCAATGCAGCATTGTCAACTTTTCTTTTCTATAAATGTCTTCAAATTGTATTTCAAAAAAGCAAACTCCTTGATTTTATTGTAGATTATGATGATATAAAATGGTTGAAAATCTTTCTAATTTTAGGTGGATTTGTCATTGCTTTTTGGGTGTTGGCAATTGGGTTAAATACATATTTTGAAGATGCGCGTGCATATTATCCATTACGATTGGCAACTTCTATATTGTTGTATTGGATCGGTTATCAAGGAACTTCTCGTTATACCTTACTACATGATCGAATTATGTTGCGTGGGAAACTTGCAGCATTGAAGCATGAAACAACAGAAAAGGTAGTGTCGGAAACTGAAAATAATTTATTAGAAAAGCACCAACAAGAATTCGAAACCATTGCAAGCTATATTTTGTCTGAACAACGTTTCTTGGATTCAAAATTGAGTTTGGAACAATTATCCGATGAGCTCGATATTAGTGCGGGGCATTTGTCAAAACTAATCAATAATTACAGTGAATATAACTTTTCAGATTATATCAACTCCTTACGCGTTGCACAGGCAAAAGCATTGCTAAAAGATGACGATTTTGATAATTATACGATTGTCGCTATTGGATTGGAATGTGGATTTAATTCGCGTTCTACGTTTTATACCGCTTTCAAAAAGTTTACAGATCTTACGCCTTCAGAATATCGAAAAACACATTGAACAATTATATAGGAGGTATAAACCGTCTTAAATTTTCATCCAAATAAGATTTCGGACATTTAAAAAAACTTAAATACCATACAAATTGAAACTATTTTCTTCTATAGATAGTTGTTTCTAGTATCGAGTAAGAAACTGTTTTAAAGTAAGTGTTTACCAGTGGTTTTTGCTTTTAATTGTACTTTTTAGCATTCAAAAATCAAGACAAAAAAATATCCGAATATTTCTACCAACTAACATTTCGGATCTTGAAACTTGGTATCGTAACTACATTTGTTTCATATAAATTTTAAAACCGAATTAATTATGAAGAAGTGTATTGTTATCTTATTATTAGTGCCTTTATTAGGTTTTTCTCAAGAGAAAAATAAGCGTGTTGAGTTCAACTCAATTTCATTAAACCCACTTTCAATTTATTTAGGCGGGCCAGGTGGGTTTTCAATTAGTGGAGACATCGGTTTATCATATAAAGGAAATGATTTTTTGGTATCGGGTCAGTTTGGAGAAGAATTAAATTTGTTTGGATCAGAAGGTGATTCGTTCGCAGAAATAAGTCTGTCTTGGGGAAAAAAATCTGAATTGACAAGTTGGTTGCAATGGGAAGGCTTTGTAGGACTTTCCTATTTTAATTACAAAAGAAAAAATCTTGATTTTACACATGATAGAAGTATCACAGTTGGTGTTCCTTTCATCACAAAGCTCAAATTTATGATAGGAAATTCTTTTTCCATTGGCACACAAGTACGTATCAATATGAATACTGTTCAATCAGTCATGAGTGGCGGACTTTCTTTTCAAGTGGATTTTTAAAAAAAACTGCATTACAAATTTTACGATAAGATACATAAAAAAACGCCACGAAATTTCGCGGCGTTTTTTTAATATATTTAGAAAAGATTACTTTTTTTCTTCTCTTTGTTTCTTGTCTTCACGTGGCTTACGCTCTTCTCTCGGAGGTCTTTTTAACAAAGCCTTACGAGACACTTTCTCTTTACGTGTTTTAGGATCTACACCAAAGTATTTTACGTCTAAAATGTCACCCATTTTTACAACATCACTTACATTGTTTGTACGTTCCCAGGCCAACTCAGAAATGTGTAACAATACTTCGTTTCCAGGCGCTTCAGTATATTCTACAACCGCACCGAAATCTAACATTTTTACAACTTTTACTTCGTAAATGCTTCCTTTTTCTGGTTTAAAAGTAATCGCGTTAATTTTAGCTAACACACCGTCAATTCCTTCTTGGTCTGTTCCTAAGATTTCAACAATTCCTTCTTCTGTTATAGGATCTTCGTTGATAACAATTGTCGTATTTGTTTCTTTCTGTAACTCTTGAATTACTTTTCCTCCAGGTCCAATTAATGCACCAATGTATTCTCCAGGAATAACACGTGTAATCATTTTTGGAGCATGTGCTTTTACATTCTCGTTTGGAGTTTCGATCGTATCCGTTAGTTTACTTAAAATATGTAAACGTCCGTCACGAGCTTGTTGTAACGCTTTTACTAAAACTTCGTATGACAATCCTTTGATTTTGATATCCATCTGACAAGCAGTGATACCATCAGCAGTTCCTGTTACCTTAAAGTCCATATCTCCTAAGTGATCTTCATCTCCTAAGATATCTGATAATACAGCGTATTTTCCTGTGTCTGCATCAGAGATTAATCCCATTGCAATTCCAGACACAGGCTTAATCATTTGTACACCAGCATCCATTAATGCCATTGTTCCCGAACAAACTGTTGCCATAGAAGATGAACCGTTTGATTCTAAAATCTCAGATACCACACGTACTGTGTATGGGCAATCATCAGGAACCATGCCTTTTAAGGCACGTTGCGCTAAATTACCGTGTCCAACCTCACGACGCGATGTTCCTCTAATAGGGCGCGCTTCTCCTGTTGAAAAAGGAGGGAAGTTGTAGTGTAAATAGAAACGCTCTTCTCCTTCATAAGATGGCATGTCTATTTGGTTTGCTTCTCTCGATGTTCCTAAGGTGACAGTAGCTAATGCTTGTGTTTCTCCACGTGTAAAAATAGCCGAACCGTGTGTAGATGGTAAATAATCTACCTCGCACCAGATTGGTCTGATGTCTGTAGTTTGACGACCATCTAAACGTAATCCTTCATCTAATGTTAAGTTACGGATGGCAGATTTTTGTGCTTTTGCAACATACTTATGAATTAGTTTACCCAATTCTTCTTGCTCTTCTTCAGTGAATGATTCAAAGACTTCTTCTTTTAAATCGCTCAATGCTTGTCCACGTTCGTGCTTAGAAGAACCTGCTTTAGCAATAGCATATGTTTTATCATATACCATTCCGTGAATCTTTTCAGCCAATGCTTCATCTTCGACTGCAGGTTCGTACTCACGAGTTTCTTTTTTACCAAAAGCTTCCGCTAATCTCAACTGTGCTACACACTGAATTTTAATAGCTTCATGTGCTGCTTTGATAGCTTCTGTCATTTCTTCTTCTGAAATCTCTTTCATTTCACCTTCTACCATCATTACAGAATCTGCAGAAGCTCCAATAACCATATCGATATCAGATTCTCCCAACTGTGCTAACGTAGGATTGATAATGAACTCTCCATTTATACGACCAACACGTACTTCAGAAATAGCCGTTTCAAACGGAATATCTGATAACTGAATTGCCGCAGAAGCTGCTAAACCAGCCATTGCATCTGGCATAACTTCTGGATCGTGAGACATTAACTGAATCATTACTTGCGTTTCAGCATGGTAATCTTTTGGGAATAATGGACGTAATACGCGGTCTACCAAACGCATTGTCAATACTTCTCCATCACTTGGTCTTGCTTCTCTTTTAAAGAAACCGCCAGGATAACGACCAGCTGCTGCAAACTTTTCTCTGTAGTCAACAGTTAATGGTAAGAAGTCAACATCTGCCTGGTGATAATTGGAAACTACCGTACATAATAACATACATTTTCCCGACTGTACGACAACGCTACCATGCGCTTGCTTCGCTAATTTTCCGGTTTCGAGAGAGATTTCTCTTCCGTCACCAAGGTCTATGACCTCTTTAAAAACTTTTGGAATCATAAATTTTCTTTAATTCTAATTAAACTTAGGTCGTTGTGTTGTTGTGTGTAGTTGTTGTGTTGACCCAATGAAAAACCAGTAATTATAGCTTTTTATAACTTCTTACAAATGAGTAAAAAGTGTGTTTATGTAATTAAAAAAAGAGGCACGAAGCCTCTTTCCTTTTATTTTCTTAATCCTAATTCTTTTACGATTGCACGATATCTGTTGATATCTTTCTTCTTTAGATAGTCAAGTAGGCTTCTTCTTTTACCTACTAACTTTACTAGAGAACGCTCAGTGTTAAAATCTTTACGATTTTTCTTTAAGTGCTCCGTTAAGTGATTAATTCTGTACGTGAATAACGCAATTTGACCTTCAGACGAACCTGTATCTTGTCCAGATTTTCCGTGCTTTGCGAAGATCTCTTCTTTAACTTCTTTAGTTAAGTACATGCCAATATTGTTTTAATAATTTTTATGTATTGATACGACTATCATATCAAGCGGCAAATATACTACTATTTTTTAGAATCCAAATGAATAATTAAACCTTTTTGATTTGTGGCAGTCAGAAGAACATAATTGTTAAAAAACGTTAAATATGTAATGTGACTTAGCAATTAGTTTTGGTACCAAATTGAATAGATTACAGAGGAATTCCATCTTACAAAAATTGAAAACCTTTAAAACAGGAACAGATGAAAAACTAAATTCAAAAAGCAACAGGGATTTTTAGTAGTATTGATGACACTCTTTTTAATGACTGCTTGTCAAAATGAAACCGCAATAGAAACCTTTGAAAAGGAAGTTGCAATAGATGATCAACTTGCAAAACGGAGTGCAGAAATAGATTTGATATCAGACGATATTGGATTGATCGTTGATGAAGCTTCAGTAGAAGCAAAATCTTCAGTATCATTTTTACCAACATGTGTAACCATTACTACTGAGATTAGTTCAGGTTTTACCCAAAGAACACTCGATTTTGGTGATGGATGCGAATTGCCAAATGGAAATGTCGTCAGCGGAATTATTATGATGAGTCATGCAGTAGTTGTAAATCCAGCGACAAGAGAAATTGCTGTAACGTTTGATAATTTTACACGAAATGGTGTTTTGGTAGAAGGAACACGCAGTTTAGAACGTATAGCTTCAAACGATGCAGGAAATCCACAATCGACAGCACAAGTAAATATGCAAGTAACATGGCCAGATGAAACTACAGCCACTCGTGAAGGAGTAAGAGTTAGCGAATGGATTGAAGGTATTGGTTCGGGAACTTGGACAGATAATGTATTTTCTATCACAGGAAATGCGACCACTACAGGACGACTTGGGAATACACATGCTGCAACTATTACAACTGCATTACGTAGAGAAGCTATTTGTGCATTTATTGTAAGCGGAACCGTTGAATTATCTAAGAATGATAATACAGGAACTTTAGCTTATGGAGATGGAACCTGTGATGGTGAAGCCACTTGGACAAACCCAAATGGAGAAACAGTTACAATTTATTTAGATTAGCAATCTTGAGTAATTTTTAGTTTTAAGCGACAAAAGGCTTCCATTTGGAAGCCTTTCTTTATCATTATATTTGTAAAAAAATTACGCGCGTATTGGCTGATTTTGGATCAAGTCAATATACAAGTTAATTTTGTTTTTCAATTCTTTTCTGTGTGAGATAAAATCTAGGAATCCATGCTCTAATAAGAATTCTGATGTTTGGAAACCTTCTGGTAAATCTTTTCCTGTTGTATCACGAACAACTCTTGGTCCTGCGAATCCGATTAAGGCACCAGGTTCTGCAATATTGATATCTCCAAGCATTGCAAATGAAGCAGTTGTTCCTCCAGTTGTTGGATCCGTACACAATGAGATGTATGGAATTCCAGCGTCAGCTAATTGCGCTAATTTTGCAGATGTTTTTGCCAATTGCATTAACGATAATGCAGCTTCCATCATACGTGCTCCACCAGATTTTGAAATGATCATGAATGGAATGTTGTTTTTGAGTGAGTAATCTGCAGCACGTGCAATTTTTTCACCTACAACACTTCCCATAGAACCTCCAATAAATTTGAAGTCCATGCAAGCAATGACTAAATCTTTTCCTTTCGATTTTCCGACAGCTGTACGAACAGCGTCTTTTAAACCAGTTTTTTCTTTAGCAGCTTTAAGTCTGTCAACATATTTTTTACTGTCTTCAAACTTTAATGGATCTTTTGATGTAAGATTTTTATCGAGTTCTTTAAAATCATTATCATCAAATAATATTTCGAAATATTCTTTACTTCCTATACGTACATGGTATCCATCTTCAGGGCTTACGTAGAAGTTTTTCATTAATTCTTCTGAATCAACGATTTTTCCTGTTGGCGATTTGTACCAAAGTCCTTTGGGCGTATCTCTTTTTTCCTCTGTTGAGGTTTGAATACCTTTTTCTTTTCTTTTAAACCAAGCCATAATGATTTGTGAATTACGATTTACAATGTTAGATCGTTTGTGACAATCTGTATCGTACGATCAAATTAGTTAGTTTTATTTTTAGTTAGTCGACAAAATTACTGTTTTTATTGATGAAACTCAAAATTTGATTTGGCTATCTATAGTTTCATTTTTTTCTAGGTATAAAAAACCTCGTTAACGCATTGAATTTCAGTGTTAACAAGGTTTTTGTGTTCTTGTTTATTTTGTGAGCTTCTCATTTACATGAGAATGTCCAAATATTATAAGGTATTTACGTTGTTTAAATCTTCAAAGGCTTGCTTTAAACGTGTTTTGAATGTTAACTCACCTTCACGTAACCATTTTCTTGGATCATAGGTCTTTTTGTTAGGAATATCGTCTCCATCAGGATTTCCAATTTGTGCTGCTAAGTAGTCTTTCTTCGTTAATATATAATCACGAATTCCAGACATAAATGCAAACTGTAAATCTGTATCAATGTTCATTTTAATGACTCCATATCCGATAGCTTCTCTGATTTCTTCTAAAGTAGAACCTGATCCGCCGTGGAAAACAAAGTCAATATGATTGTGTCCAACATTGTATTTTTCTGAGATATATTCTTGCGAATTTTTCAAGATTTTTGGTGTCAGTTTAACATTTCCTGGCTTGTATACACCGTGTACATTTCCAAAAGCTGCAGCAATGGTAAAACGAGGACTTACTTTCATTAACTCTTCGTATGCATACGCAACTTCTTCTGGTTGTGTATATAATTTAGAAGCATCTACATCAGAATTGTCAACTCCATCTTCTTCACCACCTGTAATTCCCAATTCGATTTCTAATGTCATTCCCATTTTGCTCATGCGCGCTAGGTATTCTTTGCATATTTCGATGTTTTCTTCTAATGGTTCTTCCGAAAGATCGATCATGTGTGAACTGTATAAAGGTTTTCCAGTTTGCTTGAAGTGCTCTTCACTTGCGTCTAACATACCGTCAATCCAAGGCAATAATTTCTTAGCACAATGATCGGTATGTAAGATTACAGGAACACCATATGCTTCTGCCATTTGATGAACGTGTTTTGCTCCAGCAATAGAACCAGCAATGGCTGCTTTTTGCCCTTCATTACTTAATCCTTTTCCTGCGTTGAATTGTGCACCTCCATTAGAGAATTGAATGATGACAGGAGAATTTAATTCTGCAGCGGTTTCTAAAACTCCATTAATAGAGTTTGAACCTACTACATTTACTGCTGGTAATGCAAAGCCTTTTTCTTTGGCTAATTTGAATATTTCTTGTACTTCGTCTCCAGTAGCAACTCCTGGTTTGATATTATGACTCATCGTCTTTTGGTTTTTTTTGTTTGGATTACAAAAGTAATAAAATTGTGATGAGTTTTTACGTAGTTGACAATTTTAGAAGCTCCTGTGAAGTCACTTTTGCGAATTTGATAATTTCGAGTGTTTTTACTGAAAAATTTTGAATGTTGAATTTTAAATTTTGAATTATATTGTCATTTTTTCAATAGAATTTTTGAGAAGATTTTTTGCATTCTGAAAGCGCAAACGTTTTAGTTTCAGGAAGAAAGTATAATTATACAATTGTAACCGTCAAATTCCAAAAGATATGGAGTAGGATAGAAGGAATGATTGATTTTGACTTGTATGAAAGTACACCTAAAATATAGCCTCCAAACAATGTAATATATCCATGATGCCAATTGATGCTTGTATTGTCAAATATTGCTACTTCAACTTGAAGGTGTATATATGCAAATAATAGCGATGTAAAAAATATCGCTAAGCAAGGTTTGTATTTTTGGATGAGTTCACGTTGAAGATAATTTCGGAAGAAAAGTTCTTCTATAAAAGGAACAAGTAGAATGGATCTTAAAGCGTCAAAAGATTTAAGTTCTTCAGGTGCTAATTTATAATTGTAAAGATCAGGTGCAATTTCGAAATAGTATAAGAAGTCAAGTACTGATTGAAAAAACACAAATCCAATTCCTAGTAGAATCCCTAAAATATAAAATTTTGGAGCAGTCTTTTTAAACTCAAATACATCTTTTCTTTTGATACTTATGAAAAGTATTATAAGTATACATGCAAAAATACATTCGCTTACTAAACTATATATATCTAACGTATTGACAGAGTCGATATCGTCGAAGGATATATAATGCCAAGGCCAGATTAATTCTTGAATAAGACAATATAATATTGTAAACAAAAAAGCTTTGAGGAAATTCACGGGATGATTTGTAAGTTTATATTTTGAATTGAGGTGTTTATTTTGAGAATTTAAAAAGAAAATTTATGCTTCAGCAGATTCAATATAAATAATTTAAAAAGTTAAATACGAACGAAAAGGATGTTTTCTAACATCTAATACCTAAAACCCAACACCAAAAACCTAAAAAGGATAATTAATCCCAATATTATACACAGCATTTCCAAAGTTATAGTCATTGAACCAGCGATTGTTAACTGGATAGGCAGGATCGTAGGTTTTGAAACCAATATCAAAGCGTAAGACAAAGAAGCTGAAGTCGTAACGCAAACCTAAACCTGTTCCAAGTGCAATATCTTTGAGTGATTCCAAACCGTCGAATTTTCTACCTTCTTCTTCTGTATCATCAAAAACATTCCAAATGTTTCCTGCATCTGCAAACAAAGCACCTTTAAAGCTTCCGAACAAATCAAAACGATATTCTATGTTCGACGTCAATTTTAAGTTGGCTTCATTAAAGTCTAAAATACTTGCCGATCGTCCTGGGCCTAATTGATAAGCGCTCCAAGCTCTGTTATCGTTTGATCCACCACCAAAATAACTTCGTGCAAACGGAATATTGTCTGAGTTTCCATATGGAATGACAATTCCGAAGAAAGTTCTAAAAGCTAATACATCCTGTTTTCCAGACAATTCCCAGTGCTTTATGTAATCAAATTCTGTTTTGACATATTGTGTGTACGGAACACCAAAGAGTTTGTAGTTTCCTCTGGAATCTTTTTCCAAGTTGGCTACGCTAGCAATGGCTGATAAAAAGTTTCCAGCAAGCTCCAATTCGGTTCTAAACTGAAAAAACGTATTGTCTGCTATATTTTCTTTGCTGTTATGTAAAAAGTTGATTTTTGATGCAGCGATTAAATTGTCTTGCGTCAATCGAAATTGTCGCTGCGCTACACTTAAAACAGTAGAAAGTTCACTAGCAGTAACATCAAAACCATTAAAAATTACATCTTCAATAAATTGGTCAGGTTGGCCAGCAGCAATATTTAACGATTCATCTGCACCTAAATAATTAGAACTTTGTGCTACAGAATTCAAGCGATCATACGAACTCGTGTATACATTAAAATAGTTGCTCGTATTTAAGTTTCGAATAAATTGCAGATTGAACAACTCTAAATTGAATGTATTCTTTTTTGTAGGGCGCCAATTATAACGCACAAAACCAGTAAAAGTTTGTCGGTCCAATCCAATATTTTGTTGTACACTGGTTCCTAAAGATAATACAGTAGTAGGAAGCATATACTTTGGGATAATCTTATCCGTTTTAAACGGGAAAAAGAATCGCGGAAAGTTCAATCGAATATCTGCACCAATTTCAGAAATATTAAAGAATTGATCCTCCGAATCGGCAACATCTTTAGAAGCTCCTAAAGTTCCTCTTGCGGCAATTTCCAAAGTTTCTGCACCACGAAATACATTTCTACTGATTAATGATGTACTAAATGAGAATCCGTAATCCTGAATGTTAGAATGTGTGATGTCAATATCAAAACCTAAAGAAAATTTCTTTCGAGGTTGTAAATATATATTTGTGACTAAATCTGTCAGACTATCATTAATATATTCGTACTGAATGTTTGGATACCTAAATGTTCTTAAGTTGCTAATATGTTTGTATGTCAAGGTTCTGTCTTGATCTTTATATACATTGCCTGCTTGTATAAAAATAGCGTCGGTAATAGCTTTTGGGCGAAAACGAAGTTTATCATTTGAATAAATCGTAAAATCTTCATACTGCACCGAATCAATATACTCAGATCGCGAATTGGCAAAGGTGTAGTCAGTATAAATATTAACTTTTTTAATTCGATGTACCTTGTATTCTGTTTCAACAATGGAGTCATTTTTTCGCTCACTGAGGTTGTTGATTTTTAATAAAACAGGAAGTTTATAATCTCCGTTCATGGTATCTGTTCTTACAGAATCAATACCTACTTTTGGTTTAATAGAGTTTAACTGAAAATTGTAAATTCCTGAATTTCTGAATAAAACTGTTAAACGTTCACATTCGTTATAAAAATCAGAAGTACTGTACTGTTTCCCTTGCTTTAAAAATGATTTGTCTTTGTGTAAATTATAGATGGAATCTAAATCAGGTGATTTGATGGTGACATACAAACTGTCCAAAAAATATGGTTTTCCTGTTTCAACATTATATTGAATACTAGCTCTATTTGGTTTTTCATCAGGGATAATTTCGTATTCGGCTCTAGCATTAAAAAAACCTTTATTTTGATAATATGCTTTTAAACGATCGGTGGTTTTCTTAGTTTTTTTCTTATTGATAATTACAGGTGCTTCTCCTGTTTTTCTGAGCCAATTATTGAAACCGATTTTGTAATTTCCTAGTTCTCTAACTTGCTTTTTAGATAACTTTTTATTCAGTCGACCACGACGTTTTGGGTTTCGACTTAACCATGCTTGATATGTTGAATCAGGATTTTTTTCAGCAAGATTATATACGTGTAATCGAATAGGAAGTGTTAAAAAACGCGTATTCGGTTTTTGATACATTTGACTTAACGCGTCTGGATCGTTTGAAGTTTTTCCATTTACTGTTAATTCATTCTTAATTAATAGTAATTCATCATCTTTTACATATTTGATGGTATTACAAGAATTAAGAAATGCGCCAATTATAATAAATAATGATATTTTTGCTAAAAAGGATTTCAATAAGTGGTGTTTTTCAAATTCAAAATTAAACTATTTGCATGATTAGCAAAAGACAATTAAAAATAATAACGAGTCTACAACAAAAAAAGTACCGAAAATCAACAGGGCTCTTTGCGGTTGAAGGGAAAAAGGTGATTCAAGAGTTTCTGAATTCTAATTTTGAGCTAGATACACTATTTACTACGGATGAAAGTTTGTTTGCTTCCAGTTCAAAAGTAACATTAATTTCTGAAGTTGAATTAAAAAAGATTAGTTTCCTAAAAACGCCCAATAAAGCTTTAGCACTTTTTAAAATTTCGGAACCTGCTTTGGTTGAAAATGAAGGTTTGATAGTAGCCTTGGATGCAATTCGCGATCCTGGAAACTTAGGAACAATTATTCGTTTGTGTGATTGGTTTGGTGTGAAACATCTTGTATGTTCTGAAACTACGGTTGATTGTTATAACCCAAAAGTAATTCAAGCTACAATGGGCTCGCTAACCCGTATAAATGTAGTATACACTGATTTAAAAAAGTATCTTTCAGAAACTGATTTACCTGTTTTTGGTGCTTTCATGGATGGTAATAATGTTTACAAAACAAATTTGCCAACAAATGGAATTCTCGTGATGGGTAATGAAGCTAATGGCGTTTCAGGTGAAATCTCAGCATTAATCACCGAAAAAATTGCCATTCCACGTTTTGGAGAAATTCAACAAACAGAAAGTTTAAATGTTGCCATGGCGACAGGAATTTTGTTGAATGAGTTTAAGCGTAGTGAGTTTATATAGAGGATTCTCTAGGAAAGTCTATCATCTGAAATCGTCACTTCGAGTGAATTTGTGCAAAAAAAATATATCGAGAGGTACTTCGAAATTCTATTTTTAAGCAAGTTTTATACAAAACTTCTTAAAGATATCACTCAATCTGACATTTATGAAAAATCAACAATCAAAAAAAGAATCGAAGATATTATTGAAACGTAAAATTGATAAAAATTCCACGCGTTTGCATTTTTTGAATATTACTTGTCCATGGACTGTTTGGATCAACATCACGAACCAATTCATCATTCAATGCAAATACACCACGAATAGAAGGTGTAAATTTAAAGTAGTACAAATAGAAATCGACTCCAAATCCTAATTCATAATAAAAGGTTCTACGTTTCATACGAAATTGACCATTAAAATTATCATCAGGATTCTTTTCATTACTCGATAAATTCAAAGAAGTAGAAAATCCACCAATAATGAACGGTTTAAAGTTATTGATGCGCTTGGTTCCGATTTTTAACAATAATGGAATGTGCACATAACTCGATTTTATTTCACGCTCTCTATCAACTTGATCAATCAAACCGTAACTTTCAGGATATTCAATATTACGTGTGGTAAAGAAAATTCCGGGTTCCAAACGTAAGTTCATATAGTTATTTAACTTTACATCTCCAACCAAACCTACATTAAAACCTGTAGACGGTTTCAACTGAATGGCATCTGCATTTCTGTTATAGGTAAATTTAAAATCGTAACTGTTAAATCCTAAAAAATAACCCCAAGTTAGTGTGTTATTATCTATCTGACCTTTTCCTCCACTGGCATCATTCAATACTTTTTTCTTGCTGAATAGTTGAGGATATGCAGATTGTAGTGCGAAAATGCAAAAGATGATAAGTAAAATCTTCTTCATAAAATCTATTTTGTTGCGGTGTAAATACTTGCTACACCAAACGTTTGTGGTTTATC
The DNA here is from genome assembly GCF_022447245.1 of Kordia sp. Lineage (GTDB taxonomy): Bacteria > Bacteroidota > Bacteroidia > Flavobacteriales > Flavobacteriaceae > Kordia. The sequence continues at coordinate 38,461 of NZ_JAKVBC010000037.1, forward strand.
TTTCACATCTATAAACCCAATTTTTCGTAAAATATTGTTGAAGTTTTCTCCATAAGGGAAAGCAGCTGCCGATTCTGACAAATATCCGTAAGCAGAATTGTCTTTAGAAAACAGTTTTCCAATTAATGGTAAAATATTCTTTGTGTAGAATTTATAAAATTGTTTATGAGGTGCTTTTGTTGGTACAGAAGTTTCCAATACAACAAAAATTCCTTTCGGTTTTAAAACACGGAAAATTTCCTGTAAGCCTTGCTCTAAGTTTTCAAAGTTTCGAACACCGAAAGCAACGGTAATAGCATCAAACGAATTGTCTTCAAATGGTAACTTTTCACCATCACCTAATACCATTTCAATCTTATCGTGAAGTGCTTTTTTCTTCACTTTTTGTTTACCAACTTCCAACATTCCTGGTGAAATATCCAAGCCAACAATACGCTCTGCACTAGTTTCAGCGAGATTAATTGCTAAATCGGCTGTTCCGGTAGCAATATCTAAAATAGTCTTCGGATTAGTTTCACCAACCATACGAACCACTCGCTTTCTCCATTTGATATCAATACCAAAAGAAATCACACGGTTCAATCCGTCATAATTCTCTGAAATGGTATCAAACATCTCTGTAACCTGCTCTTTTTTGCCAAGTTTTGACTCTTTGTATGGTGTTACATTTTTCGACATATAGAAAATTTTGGCAAATATAATTAATCCTGTTATCAATGTTGTGTTGTAAAGCCTATAATTTGCATAGGTATTATAAATCTGATAGTCAAGTAGCAAAGTATTAGCAAATGATTGCTTTTTTCCCTTATATTTGTATACTTTTTCAATAAGTTAATTCGATGAAAATTATAATTGCGGGAGCTGGTGAAGTAGGATATCATTTAGCAAAACTACTTTCTTATGAATCTCAAGATATTACCTTAATAGACTGCGATAAGGAAAATTTAGAATATGCAGATGCACATTTGGACATACGTGTCATAAAAGGTGATGCAACTTCTATCACAGTATTAAAAGATGCAAGAGTTGCTACTGCAGATTTGGTAATTACGGTTACTTCTTCCGAAACAACAAACATTACTATTTGTGTACTAGCAAAGCAATTAGGTTGTAAACGAACGATTGCTCGAATATCCAATACGGAGTTTATTGACAATCAAGAAGAATTAAAATTTAGTGATTTAGGAATTGATGAATTGATTTCTCCTGAAAAATTAGCTGCTGCCGAAATAAAATTACTACTAGATCAATCTGCATTTAACGATAGTTATGAGTTTGAAGATGGAGCGCTGACAATGGTTGGTACTATTTTGCAACGAACTGCGCCTTTTGTTGGAAAAAGTGTAAAAGAAGCAGCAAGTATTTTTCCAGAATTACATTTTGTGCCGATTGCTATTCAGCGATTTGGGACACAATATACGTTGATTCCACGTGGAGATACCTTATTCAAAGAAGGCGATCAAGTATATTTTATTATTTCCAAAGAAGGAGTAGAGGAGTTATACAAGTTAATTGGAAAACAACGAGAAGATATCAAGAATGTAATGATTCTTGGTGGAAGCAAAATTGGATTGAAAACCTCCAGAGATTTATGCAAAAATAGATTCAATGTAAAATTGATCGAAAAAGATAAATCAAAAGCATTTGAATTGGCAGATGAATTGCCAAATGCCTTGATTATTCATGGAGATGGGCGCAATGTAGAGTTGTTAGAAGAAGAAGGTGTGTATGATATGGATGCGTTTATTGCCGTAACAGGAAACTCAGAAACAAACATTATGTCATGCTTGGTGGCAAAATCGAAAAGTATTCGAAAAACCATTGCGTTGGTCGAAAATATGGATTACTTCCAATTATCTCAATCGATAGGAATAGATACCTTGATCAATAAAAAGTTATTAGCAGCAAACAATATATTTCGCCATATTCGTAAAGGGGACGTTGTTGATATGACGCGACTCAACAATATGAATTCAGAATTGCTAGAGTTTGTCGTAAAACCCACTTCACGTGTTTGTGATAAAAAAATAAAAGACTTAGATTTTCCTCGATCTGCCATTATTGGAGGTGTAATTCGAGAAGGCGAAGGTTTAATTGCTTTGGGTGATTTTCATATCAAATCGGGCGATAGAGTTGTCGTCTGTAGTTTACCACAATCCATCAACAAAGTAGAACGTATGTTTCTCTAATCTTTGATAATGAGGGTAAATTATAAAATCATATTTCACTTAATGGGACTGCTGTTAATTTGCAATGGCGGATTTATGTTACTTGCTACTTTGGTAAGTTACCTTTATGAAGATGGTGTAACGTTACAATTGTTTTTGGCAGGATTGGTGACGATCATTGCTGGAGCACTTTTTATGTTGACAACCAAAGATCATAAAAAGGAAATCAAAAAGCGGGAAGGTTATATTGTCGTTACTTTTGGTTGGATATTTATGTCTCTCTCAGGAACATTTCCGTATATATTTACCCGAACTATCCCAAAATTTACCAATGCCTTCTTTGAAACGATGTCTGGTTATACTACAACTGGAGCCACTATTTTAGAGAAAATAGAAGGTTTGCCAGAAGGAATATTATTTTGGCGAAGTATGACGCATTGGATAGGAGGAATGGGAATTATTGTATTAGCAATTGCTATTTTACCTTTATTGGGAATCGGAGGAATGCAATTATTTGCGGCAGAAGCACCTGGTCCAAGTGCCGATAAATTGCACCCGAGAATTACAGACACTGCGAAACGTTTATGGTTGATTTATGTAGGATATACAGTGGCAGAAACCATCTTATTACAAGTCGCAGGAATGTCTTTTTTTGACGCTATCAATCATGCGTTATGTACATTATCTACAGGAGGTTTTTCTACCAAAGATGCCAGTATTGCACATTGGAATGGAGATCCAATTATACAATATATCATTATTTTCTTTATGTTTTTGGCAGGAACAAACTTTGTCTTAAGCTATTTTGCCTTTAAAGGAAAGATACAAAAAGTTTTTAGAGATGAAGAATTCCGAGTCTATGTAGCTTTTGTCATCATTTTTACGCTAATTGCTACGGTTATTATACATACGCAAGCAAATGTAGAGCCCTCCGACTACCATCCAATGGTTTGGGGAGAACTGGAAAGCGGCTTCCGACATTCGCTGTTTTCCGTCATTGCTGTTATTACAACTACTGGGTTTGTGACTGCTGACTTTACTTCGTGGACTACATTTTTAACCATTTTCTTCTTTGGTTTAATGTTTCTTGGAGGTTCAGCAGGTTCCACTTCAGGTGGTGTAAAAGTCGTCAGGCACTTGTTGATGATTAAAAACGGTCTGTTAGAATTTAAACGTACGTTACATCCACGTGCTATTATTCCTATGCGTTACAACAATAAATCTGTCTCGGAACATATTGTATACAATATCTTAGGATTCTTTATTCTGTATATGTTATTGTTTATTATTGGAGCTTTGGTGTTAGGATTTGTAGGTTTAGATTTTGAATCGGCTATTGGTGGTGCAGCTTCTTCTTTAGGAAATGTTGGGCCAGCATTGGGAGACTTAAATCCGCTAGAAAATTACAACTCAATTCCGTCTTTCGGGAAATGGTGGTGTGCTTTTTTAATGCTTCTTGGACGATTGGAATTATTTACTGTATTAATTCTAATCACGCCATTCTTCTGGAGAAATCGTTAGTTTTCAATGATTTAAAAATGGCGCTTAAAATTTTTTTTGAAATTTCTTGTAACATTTTTTTTGTTGATACGTCATACTTGTGTAAATCAATCAAAAAACAATAATCATGACATCAACAAATTACACTCAAACAAATTTAGTACCAGTCGAACCCATTCATTCAAATGAAAACTATGTAAATAGAGGAATTTTGACTTCGTCTTACAAAGAAGAAATTAAAGAAAATTTTAATAATTCTGAATCGAATTCTTTGTTCCGCTTAAAGCAACATGTTCGAGCAAATCATTACAAATTTGCTCCAGCTGCTGGAACAATTCTAAAAGTTTCAGTATTTGTCATAGCATATTTAATCACTTTTATTTAATTAGCTACATTATAAATAAATTATTTGAGTTCGATATCGGGCATCACAAATAAATGCACTAAACTTTAAAATATCACTTATCACTGTGAGTGCAGTAGAAGAATGAGCCAACACTTTATAATTGGTTCTCTACTGCACTTGATTTTTTATATTTTTCAAAAAATTAAAATTCTTTCAAACAGTCCTACAGAAAAAAGGGGGAAAATCCCCTGTCAAAGGGTTTTTTAACTTCGGATGTTTTGTGGATATTTACACCAGTGAAACAAAAGATTTAAAAATAAATGCTTAAGAGGTTTAACTTTCTCGAATTCTGCTGGTTAGCTACAGTTGTTTTGTTAACGAGCACGGTGGTAACGATCTTTACAAATACAGATCTTACAGGTGAAACTTATGCACCAGCAGGAACGCTTTTCGGGATAGACCTTAAGTATTGTGTTGTTATTTTCTACGCTTTTAATACGTTCCTGTTCTTTGGAATTAAGGAATTTTTTTGGCGATATGAACGAAAATTTCCAAATGCCATTATCATGTTTAGTGGCGCTATTTTGACAATTTCACTTTTAATACTTAATATTATTTAGTTAATCTCAACCAAGCCAAAAGATGTACTTATCACACATCTTTTGGCTTATTGTTTCTGACCTACATTTCTAAAAATACATATTAGGTTATAAAGATAAAACCATAAAAAAAAGCTGTTTTCTCAAGAAAACAGCTTTTTTCATTTTGAATGATATTTTTACTGTAATGCTTCTTTGATCTGTTGTATTGCTTTGCGTAATTCTTCTTCCGAAGCTGCATACGAAATACGAATACAATTTGGATTTCCAAATGCATCACCAGTTACAGTAGCAACTAAAGCTTCATCTAATAGATACAAAGAAAAATCAGTAGCATTATTTATGGTTTTTCCGCGTAATGTTTTACCAAAGAAAGATGAAATATCTGGAAATATATAAAATGCACCTTCAGGAACATTGACATTGAAACCATCAATTTCTTTAAGTAAACCTAAGACAATATCTCTACGCTTTAAAAACTCATCCATCATGTATTGAATTTTGTCTTTAGAAGCTTCTAGAGCTGCAATCGTAGCGCGTTGTGCAATACAATTAGCTCCACTAGTTACTTGTCCTTGAATTTTGTTGCAAGCTCTCGCTATTTTTTCTGGAGCACCGATATATCCAATTCTCCAACCAGTCATTGCAAATGCTTTAGAAACACCATTTACCGTAATTGTGCGATCGTACATGGACGGAATTCGTGCAATGCTATAGTGTTCACTTGTAAAGTTGATATGTTCGTATATTTCATCAGAAACAACATATATGTTTGGATGCTTTTCTAAAACTGAGGCCAATGCTTTTAATTCAGCTTCGCTATATACAGAACCACTGGGATTACAAGGAGAACTGAACCAAATCATTTTTGTTTTTGGTGTAATAGCAGCTTCCAATTGCTCAGGTGTCATTTTAAAATCAGTCTCAATAGAAGTAGCTACCTGCACAGGAACACCTTCAGCCAATTTTACAATATCACTGTAGCTTACCCAAAACGGCGCAGGAAGAATTACTTCGTCTCCTTCGTTCAATAAAACCATTGCTACATTAGCTAGTGATTGTTTTGCTCCAGTAGAAACTACAATTTGACTTGCGGTGTACGTAAGATTATTATCGCGCTTAAATTTATTAATAATTGCTTCTTTCAAATCGCCATAACCATCTACAGGTGTGTAACTATTGTAGTTATCATTAATGGCTTGAATTGCGGCTTCTTTTATAAACTCTGGCGTGTTGAAATCTGGCTCTCCGAGCCTTAGCCCGATAATATTTTTGCCTTCATTTCTTAATTCTCTTGCTTTCGCTGCCATTGCTAAGGTAGCGGAAGTAGACATGTTTAAAACTCTTTCAGATAATAATGACATCGTTGTGTGTTGTGTTATTTTATTTTAAAAACTGAATGCTACGAAATTAGGTATTTTATCATTTAGGAAGAAACAATGTAGCTACTAATTGTTTGGTTTTCTGCAATGAGTTTTAGTTTTTAGGTAAATATGATAAAATATATACAGATAGTTACAGAAATAAAAAAAAGCCTGCATAATGCAGACTTTTTGTAAGTGATTTTATTTTTTTAGTTAGAGAAGCGCATCTTTTCTAATTTGTAATATTCTCTAAACGTTATCATACGTTCTTGTTCTTCATCCCAAAGTTTTAAAAACATCATTTTTAATCCGTCTTTAAAGGATAAAGTTGTTACGTATTTTGATAAAATTTTATTTTCAGTAATACATTTTCTTAAGTTGTAATTTGGAATTCTACTGTTTAAATGGTGAATGTGATGAATTCCAATATGGCCAGTAAACCATTCCATCACTCTAGGTAATTTTAAATAGGTACTTCCTTTGATGGCTGAAAGTAAAAAGTCCCAATCTTTTTTCCATTTCTTATAGGAGAATTCGTGTTGGTGTTGAATATAAAAGAACCAAAATGCAATAATTCCAAAGAAAAATAGAATGATAAACTGAACCGCAAAGAAATCAGCCCAACCTGCAAAGTACCCAATAATTAAATATGGAATAATAATGATGAGGTTGTCTTTTAAAAGTGTCAATGTAATTTTTTGCCACTTGTTAAATTGTAAGAACGGATATTTTGTAGTTACAATTAAGTAGTACGCAGGAGCAATCACAAAGATTACGATTGGACTTCTAAACACCTTGTATCTAAATTTTCCCCACCAACTCTTTTCACGAAATTCTTTTACGGTAAGTGTTGGCATATCACCAACTTGTCTTGTTTCTAGCTGTCCGTTATGTCCATGGTGAAATGTATGTGTTTCTGCCCAATATTTGAATGGTAGAAAACTAAATACGCTACATGCATATCCAATAATATCACTCGCTTTTTTTGACTTAATAAAGGAACCATGTCCACAATCGTGCTGAATGATAAAAATTCGAACCAAAAAGAAGGCATTTAAAATTCCTAATAAAATAGTCAGGGTTAATGAAAATTCGAGAGTAAAATACATTAATACCCAAACGGCAATAAACGGTAAAAAAGAAGATAGCATTTGGCCGATGGCCTTTTTAGTATTTTTTTTCTTGTATTTAGATATGATTGATCTCCAGTTTTTAAGAGCTTCTTTGATCTCTTTATCAATATTATTCTGCGCCATGGAGGGAAACTATTTAATATTTTAGAATCAATTTAAATTTTTGGTACAATATATTGCAAATATCGTAATTTGGAAACAATAAATTTACATAATCATAAATAAAGATTAGTTTTGCCGCAGATATGGAAATAATACAAAAATATTTTACAGGTATAACAGCAACTCAAATAGAACAATTTGAGCAGTTAGAAATGTTATATAAAGAATGGAATGCACAAATTAATGTGATATCAAGAAAGGATATTGGCGAATTGTATGTGCGTCATGTATTGCATGCACTTGCCATTGCAAAAGTGCAATCGTTTGCAGCTGGTTCAAAAATTTTAGATGTTGGTACTGGTGGTGGTTTTCCTGGAATTCCGCTAGCAATATTATTTCCAGAAGTCAATTTTGTACTGGTTGATGCGATAGGAAAGAAGATAAAAGTTGTTAACGCTGTTGCTGAAAGTATTGGTTTAACTAATGTGGAAGCTTATCATATACGTGCTGAAAAGGTAAAGGGAGAGTTCGATTTTATCGTAAGTAGAGCAGTTACCAATATGCCTGATTTTGTAAAGTGGGTTCGTAAAAAGGTTGCTAAAAAACAACGACACGAATTAAAAAACGGAATTTTGTATTTGAAGGGAGGCGATTTGACAGAAGAATTGAAAGATTTTCCAAAAGCTACTTTGTATGCTATTCCTGATTACTTTGAAGAAGATTTCTTTGACACCAAAAAGGTAGTGCATCTTCCTTTAAAATATAAACCTTAAAAAGTAAAATCCCCTAAGTACGAATACTTAAGGGATTTTTTGTAGTTAGTTGGTTGGTTTGGTTATTGAGAGTTCTTTATATCTTAATAGATATTATTTTATGTTCTAAATTAGAATGCTGTTGTAATGTTAAAAGTGACACCTGTACTTTGTGGTACAAATCGGCAAACACCTCCAACACACACTAATCCACCACGTTGTCTACCGTAGTTTACTGCAAAACGCGTGGCGCCTCTTGCAAAACTTCCTCCAACATTGTAATAGTGAATTTGTTCGTCTTTATCATCGTTTCCGTAATTGTAGATATCATTTACATAGAATGATAATCTTGGTGTTAGATTAAATTCGAGTGTTGCTCCAGCCCAGTTTTTATTATCGTCTGGCGTCCATAAATGTTGTAACTCCATACGTGCAGATTGTCTTGAACTAATTCTATATGTAGATTCAACAACAGCAATATTAGAATTTACTTCACCACGTTGATCTGTAATAAAACGTTGGTTATAATATTGATTCACATAGTAAAATATACTTTGCCATTTGCGATTCCATTTTTTACGAACTTCTAAGCTGTATTCAGAGAAGTATTTTTGGCCAAAGCCAAAGTATTCTATTTCAGCATTTCTATCTGTAAAATTAAAATCTCCTTTTAATCCAGCCCAATACGATGCATTTAATGCAACCTTTGTTCCGTATTTTCCTCCGAGTGCTGTTCCTTTTTTGAAGTTATAGAAAATATCAACTTGTCCTCCAATTTCACCAAACTTCAATAAAGAAGGATCTGGAACGGAAATCGCAGGTTGTGATTGGTACACATATATGTTTGTCAGTAAATAATCATGCTGTTTTGTCAATCCTGGCAAATAGTTCATGATATTTTCATTGAATACATTTCCGGAGGCTTCTCTTTCAGAAAAGAAATTCATGTTTTCTAATCTTCTAAAAGTAGCATCAATTCCTAATCCTTTTTGAGAATATCCCAGGTTAACTAAAAGTGCACTTCCAGGTTCTACGAAGTTTTCAATAAATCGCTGTGAATTTACGATTGCATCATCACTTTTAGTAATGTATTCAATACCAGAATAAAAAGAGTTTCCAGAATAATCAAGTCTTGCTGAAAAAGCATTTGTCATTTCATCAAAGCCCGTATTTTGAAATTCTTCTGGTATATCTTCTTTTCTTCCAACATAACTGAATCCTGCTGAAAGTGATGAACTTTGCAATTTGAATAGATTTGTGAGGTCAATTTCAGAATTGAAAGCAAAAATTTCACCTTCTGATACTTCAAAACCATCACGTTGTCTTGCATACATTCCTGTGAATGATAATGAATTTGAAGGTTGATACTTTACGCGTCCACCTCTAAATGAATTATTAATCCCTAGAGGTCTATTCTCCCATCCACGTAAAATAAGTCCACTACCAAATTGTTCGTAAAAATATCCAGCAGTTACTTCTAACTTGTTGGTTTTGTACATTGCATAATATTGTGCAATGCCTGAATCGTCTAATTTTGGAGAGTAATTTAGTAAAGGCATTGGAGCATACGATTCTACTTGAATTCCAGCAAACCAATTTCCGTAATTATAATCTAATTTTAAATAATTGTTAGAGCGTACGTGTTCGTCTTCGGCAAATTTCCCAAGACCTGTATCATCATTATACCATTGGACAATTGATTCAAATCCACCAGTCAATGTTCCCCAGTCTTTCTTTTTATCTTCGCTATCATCTTGTGTTTGTGCAAATCCAACAGAGCAAGCTAATGCAAAAGAAAGGTATAGTAATTTCTTCATGTAAATATATAATAGTTTAGTTTAGTGTTTGGTTGGTTGGTCAGTTTTCTTTACTTTGCGTTTTTCTTAACTACTTCGTAAAGTTCTTCTTCAGCACCCATTTGGTACCCTGTATGGCGCCAAACAATTTTACCATCCTTAATAACGATCACATGAGGAATCACAGTAATGTTAAGTGAACGTTGTAATTCTTGATTTTCATCTAAGAGAATTTTATATTCCCAACCTTTACCATTAATTAATGGCTTTACTCTTTTCTTTGTTCTGGCATCATCAGTAGCAATGGCAATCAATTCAACATTTGTTTCATCGATCCAATCATCATATACTTCGCTAATTGCATCCAATTCATTAATACAAGGTACACACCAAGTTGCCCAAAAGCTGATCACTTTTACGCCTTTTGTTTTGGTGATTTCATCCATGTTTAAGGAGCTACCATCCAATTTTTTAACAGAAACATTCGGGATTTCTTTTTGCGCATTTGCTTGTAGTGTATACATTAAGAATACAACAACAATACTCATAATTGACTTCATATTTTTTAGTTTAATAGTGAGAACGCTGTAAATATATAAAAGCTTGCGTTAAAAAAACAATAAAAACAAAATAATTCATTTTTTGCATTTTCTCCATATTCTCTATATAAATTATAGGCTATTTGTTTGATTAACTGTTTATTAGATTTTTCTTTTTTTTAACGAAAATTTACTCTAAATTAGTCCCAAATTATACCATAAACCAAACTTTGTAAACAAAAAAAAGTCTTATGAAAACAAAAAACATTTTACAATGCCTAGTTGTCGTATTCGCTTTATTCATGTACTCATGTAGCAGTGATTCTGACAATGATACTGGAGAGCCGAACCCAGGTGGCGGAGGTTCAGGAATTACTTCTATTACGGTATCAGCAAGTGCTAACTCAATTGAATTAGGTGGATCTGTAACTTTTACAGTAACTGCAAATGATGGATCTAATGTAACATCTAGTGCTTCTATTTTAGTAAATAACAGTACAATACAAGGAGTAGAGTTTACACCAACAGCAACGGGTAACTACCAAATTACTGCAAGGTATCAAAATATTACTAGTGGAGCAATTACTTTAGAGGTAACTCCTCCAGTCATTACTGCTTTGCGAGTAGAAAGTACACAATCAACTATAAAAATAGGAGATACAGCTGATTTTATTGTAATCGGTACAGATGCTTCAAATAATGAGTATACAATTACGGATAGTGCGACAATTACAGTAAATGGAAACCAAATTACAGGAAGCAGATTTATGGCTATTACTACAGATGATTTACAAGTGACAGCTACTAAAGATGGAGTAGACTCTCCAGTATTTGACTTACCGGTGACTGATGAAACAGCACCAGGAACATTCCAGAGAACAGTGAGTCTTATTGATGCAACTGGGACATGGTGTGGATGGTGTACTAGAGTTTCTTACGGAATTGAATTAGTTGAAGCTGCAACAGATAAAGCATTTGTCGTTGCTGCACACAGTGGAGATGGAATGCAAAACTCTTACAGTTCTGCTTTAGTTGCTCAAGTAAATCCAGGAGGAAGCTACCCAACAGCTGTACTTAATGGTACTACTGAGTGGACGTACCCAGAACCCAGTAATGTTGATCAAGTGACTAACTTGGCTTCAGGAACAACTTCAAGAGGATTATCTGTAAACTCTATGGTAGTTGGAAATAACCTACAAGTATATGTCAGTGCAGCTTTTGTACAAGCAATGCCAAATGCTAAATTAGCAGTATACGTTCTTGAAAGTGATATCGTAGCTTCTCAGGCAAACTATACTAGCTATTATGGAGGTGTTGACCCAATTACTGATTTCAGACACCATCATGTGTTAAGACACTCTCTTACTGCTGTACTTGGAGATGCTATACCATCAGGAAACACTGGAGCAGGACAAAAGTATACTCAAATATATGATGTTCCTATACCAAGCAATATTTCTGATAACACTAAAATATCTGTAGTTGCTATGATCATTGATAATACTTTTGATATTGTATCATCTAATGGAGGTCACACAGGAGAAGATAAAGATTTTAATTAATCAAATTAATTATAAAGTTAGCTAGGATTCATTTAATTCTTACATAAAAGCAGCCTATTAGGCTGCTTTTTTTGTTCTATACTTTTTCTTTTTTAGTAATGTCCCGTCCTGAAATAGCGTTACACTAAATTTTAAGTGTAATTAAAACAAATTATGTAAAGCGAACTCAAAAAGA
>NZ_JAKVBC010000038.1 GCF_022447245.1 Kordia sp.
ATCATAAAAAATGATAATCAAAAAACCGCTCACGGATGTGTGAGCGGTTTTGCTTTTCCTAGATGGCGCTAGAATGTCCACGACAGCGTGAGCGCTAGCCGCTAGCTTGAAGCTAGTGGCGGATACGAGTAAGCAATAAAATTTAAAAGCTATTCACCGCAGCAAATAGGTCTAAAACAAAATCTTTAACTAAAAGGATACAAAAGGAATTCCCTTTTTATAATCCTGATCCAAAAAAGTTTGAAAATGCACGAAACTAAAATGAAATTATTAAGGTGTCTTAAGAGTTTATTTCTATTACTTATTTTTACTATCATTTTTAATTGTGAAGATTCACAAAAAGACAAGTATATAAATATTCATTTCATACAATCTGGTACTAGTTTTCCAGTTTCAATGGATTGTACTTTTAGTGGTAATGAAAATGAACAAATAGGTGATTTATTTTATAAAAAAATTACTGATGTTTTATTTATTGATAAGTTCTATAATGAATATAAAAATTTAGAAGCTGATAGTGAGAATAAAAATCATCCAGATAATAGAATAATGGCATTTGTTCACATAGATGGAAAAAAAACGGATACATTATGTTTTGGAGAAAATCATGGATTAATGATAAACGGAATTAGGGTAAATGATTCTGAGAAACTATTAAAAATGTTGAAAGATAAAATTGAATACAAAACAACTTATAAGTCCTTAGATGAAGCCCCTCGCTCCCGCTAGCTTGTAGCTAGTGGCGGATACGAGTAAGCAATAAGATTTAAAAGCTATTCATATAAAAATGCTCATAAATAAAATGAAATTATCAAAACTTTTTAGAATTTTCCCCCACGCTAGCGCTAGAATGTCCACGTCAGAGTGATCGCTACCGCTAGTTTTCAAAACTAGTGGCGGTAATAGTAAGCAAATTATTAATTTTAATATAGCGTAAAGACAACCATAGTTTAGTTACTGTGGTTGTTTTTTTATAGAATAAAAGAATTTAAAATGTTTAACTTATTGATAAGATAGGTGAAGGCTTACCCTTTTTTGTAAAAATTATAGCGATGTATTAATCTGTTTATTGAGTATTATTTGTTTTCATTTTTAAGATCCTATTAATGAGCAAGTCGCTATCATATCTTCTACCAAAAATTTCGATTTCTAAAAATTTAGGTTTTAAATCTATCGTTACTACTTAAAATTATACATTCAGTAGCTTGTCATAAAACTTCACCAAAGTCTAAACTGTAAAAATAAACGCCCTATCTTCTTCTCAAAACTCCCCATGTTTAGGTATTTCACAACATTGTGAATTGGTTACTTTTAGGTTACCTAATCGAAACACTTTTTACATGAAATTTTCAATCATTTTAGAATACTTTATCTATACCTCTGTATTTCTTTTACTCATCTATAATTTTTTGGTTATGATCTTTTTGACTTTTAAAAATGAATTCATAAGTGAGGCTAAAGAAGTATTTATTCAAAAGAAAAGTATTTTAAAAATACAACAGGTATTGGTAGTTTTGATTTTTATAGGAATGCTAATGTATTATAACTCCAAAGGATATACTGCATCTTTGTCAATTATTCCTTGGATTTGGGGTTTTCTTGCTGGGTACATTTTTAAAATTTCAAGAAAACGTTGGCTAAATGAATTTATAGGTCTGGGAATTTTACTGGCGATTACTATTATCTTATTTTTTAAACAAACAGAACTTATTCAACTTGTAACAAATCTTGGAGTTTTAACTATTAGTTCAACTGTACATATAATATACATCGTTACTGGATTTATCTTAGGTGTGTTTCTTTGGTATAACGCTTCAGACACATAAGAAGAAGTTTTGTGTAATAAGGGTACTAAGCCGCTGATGTAACTTTCGCAAGCTCCTTTTGAAACCAGAGTACAAATTATATGGAAAAGAAATTAATTCCCCAAGGAATAAAAAAATAAGGAAAATCAATTATGATCATCGGGCTTGTTGATATAGAAGGACATAAAAATACTACTATTTTTTCCCACTGTCGCCTGTAATCATAAATGGTAAGATATATTGTATATGGCAACAAACTAACTGTTACCTTAGCAGCTAATAAGTTATACATCATTTACATATAAGCTTTGAATTGGATTCGGGAGAACAACGATTGTTAATTGATGTGTACGCATTAGCAGCATTCCTGTTGCTTTATTCTTGTAGAAAATACTTTAGAAAGAAAACTGTGATTGATGAAATAGATAAGATTTCTGAAAATGAAGATTAAAACAAAAACTGTCACAACAAATATGCTGCAACAGTTTTTAGTACTATTATATATAAGCTGATAAATTATTGAACATAAATAGCTGTTTGTCCATATTGGAAATGAATTGGAACATGTCCAGGATCTGCTTTAAACATGTATAAATCTTCTACTGGTTTTTCAAAGACCATAATGATATCCGATCCACCGAATCTGAATTTACCAAACTCACGTCCTTTGACAACAGTATCCCCCGTAGCAATCAATTTTTCGGCTGAAACTCCATTTGGCGGATTGTCTTTAGCGTACATCATTACACCAGAAACTTGTGCCATTCCAATAGGAATTATGGCAACTTTCCCTACTTTTTCGCCGCCGTTTACTATGATCAATCCACGTGATTGGTTAAATTCATAACCATCTTTAGCACCATCTGGTGTGTCCCATTGTCCTTCTACCATTTCTACATTTAAAAATACTTTTCCTGGAATATCTTTAATTTCTAATACTTCTCCACTTACTGGTGTATGGAAACGGTGATAATCGTAAGGTCCTAAGAAATAATGTACAAATGTTCCTCCGTAAAAATCTTTAGCATGCTCACTTCCATTTAACAATTCATCAATTGTACCAATGGTATGTGTGTGTTTTAAGCGATCTTGTGTAATTTGACCATTTTTTCCCAAGACATTCCCTTGATCGTCTATTTTATAATCTTTTTTAAAGGTACAATCTGCTGGTGCTACTATGGTTGTATTATCGTCTGGTGCTGCAATTGGGCGCAATGGCGAAATTCCTGTTACAGGATCAGCATTGTTAAATTCTCTGTAAAAGAACTCATTAAACGTTGTCCAACTCTCAGAATTATCACTATATAAAGGGTAATTATACATTGGATTATGTCTAAACGAATAATAACTTTCTTTTGTTAATGAAGCTGTAGTTTCTAGGAAACTTCCCCAAGCATTGGCAAAAGCTACTAACCAAGCTGCAAACTCTGGATAACTTTGTAATGAAAGTCCAGACTGTTCTACTTTTTGATCTACCAACCAATAAAATTGACATAATAAATCGTATACTTTTTGATTATATCCATTGGAAGAATCTGTACTTTTCCATGCATTTAGATAGTTTGGATCATCACTTTCATCTGGCACCAAACATACGTACATATCTAAATAATCATAATAATCTTCGATAGTTGTTGGCCAGGCATTTCCATTAAACTCATCATTATACGCATTATATAAATCTGAGTTTAAACTCTCTTTAGCCGAAATATTGGCGGCTTGTAATGATAGTAATAAAGCAGATGCTATTTCTGTCTTTTTTTTTAATAAGGTTTGTAATTCTAATACAATCGGGCTATGCTTTAAGTGTGTGGGGTTTTTCATTGTAAAAAGATTTAATTTTATTTTACTCAAATATAGAAGCAAAATAACTCTGATATACGCGTAGTATTGTCCTAATTAAAAAAGCAAGTAGATTTGCGTACTTTTGAAACTACAAATTTTAAAGATGATTCAGATACGAGAAGCAACATTTAATGACATCACAGCTATTTCCAAATTAGGAAGTACTACTTTTTTAGATACATACTTACCAAATACGCCCAAAGAAGCTGTAGAATCTTTTGTAGAAACTGCATTTGCTACAGATACACTTCGTTCAGAATTTGACAATACAAATATTCACTATTTCTTAATCTTTTCAGACGAAACACTTGCTGGATATGCTAAAATTGTATGCAATGTGTCTACTAATATGGTTGAAGAAACGCAGCTTACCAAACTTGATCGTTTTTATGTTTTAAAAGAGTTTCACGGACAAAAACTCGGTGCACAACTCTTTAATTATATCATAAATTTTTCCAGAGAAAAGCAACAAAACGGTATATGGCTGTACGTATTGATTGAAAATAAACGTGCTTTGCGATTTTACAAAAAAAACAATTTCAAAATTGTAGGTGAATATGATTTTAAAATTTCGGAAACACGATACAATCCAAATTATGTGATGTATTTGTCATTTTAGTATCATTTTTCAAACAGAATTTGTACTACTTTAGGGTCAAATACTTTTCTGGAATGAAAACACGTTTATTGTACCTATTTCTTATACTAGCTATTTACTCTTGCTCTAACTCAGAAGCCACACAATTTGTTTTGTTTGATCAAGAATTTACGTTTACATATCAAGACGCCATAAGTTCTTCGCCAAGTAAATCACATTACTATATTACGAATGAAAAACTTTCTCCAACCGTTCCCAAAGACTGGACACATCCTGTAGATTTTTGAAATGGAACGGTTCATATTCGTATAGAGGTTATTGAAAAACCAAAAGGAAACGAACCTACCAAATGGACGCTTTGTTATATTCCAAACAAAGGAAAAGGCAATATGTACGGCTGTACTTCTACGGTTTTGTTCACAGCAGAAGGAGTCTATGAAAAAGAGGTTTCAATGAACGAATTTTGGGAAAACGAAGCTATTATCTGGTCAGAAGGAATCAAACA
Source organism: Kordia sp. (assembly GCF_022447245.1). GTDB lineage: Bacteria > Bacteroidota > Bacteroidia > Flavobacteriales > Flavobacteriaceae > Kordia. The sequence continues at coordinate 4,754 of NZ_JAKVBC010000038.1, forward strand.
AATGGATTTAGTGATTAAAGATGATAGTGGCGGACAAGGACATACACACAAACGCACAGATCATGAAAAATTCTTCCCCACAAAAGTTCGTATTACCATGATTCAAGTAGCAAAAGGGGCACTTATAACCCTAAAATGATACCTTAACAGTTGACAAATACTTTTTTGACCGTATATTGTATTTCTTTAGTGTTTAAATTAAATCTGATGCAAAAAGAAAATCCATCTAAAAGTCTGGCAAATCGGTTGCGTGAAGTATACACTGAAGGTAAATGGGTTACTGGTACAAACGTAAAAGAACAAATTATGAATACATCTTGGCAAGATGCTGTTAAAAGTATTCACGGTTTAAATTCTATTGCGGCATTAACATTTCACTTGCATTATTATATTGCTGGTGTTACGCAAGTATTGGAAGGAGGAACATTAGACATAAAAGATAAATACAGTTTTGATGCGCCACCAATTACGTCTGAACAAGATTGGAAAGATCGTATTGATTTATACAACAACAGTATAATGAAATTTATTTCACTTGTTGAAAATATGTCAGAAGCTCAATTATTTGAAAATTTTGTGTTAGAAAAATACGGTACATATCATCGAAATATAGACGTTCAAATTGAACATGCGTATTATCATCTTGGGCAAATACTTTTAATTAAAAAAATGATTGGGAATTCAGAATCATGAGTTCATAATTCAGAATTCAACTTTCATACTAATTGCATAAATATAAAATAAAGCTGCATACCTTAAAAAACAAAGAAGATGATATTTTACTGACTATTCCTGTGACTGATTGTAAAGTATGCGTTTGTTTTAACAACCAAGATATTGCCATTTTTAAACTCAATAAAAACTGGATTTTATAGGACATCGAATTATTGCTTCCGTAAACAAAAAAACTTCTCCTGTAAAGCTTTTAGAACGTTTGAATTTTAGAAAAGAAGCACATTTTAAGCAAAGTCTGTTCATCAAAGGAACTTGGGTTGATGATGTTGTGTATGCGGTTTTGAAAAGTGAGTGGAATGATAATTAAGGCTACGATTTCTTTTTAATATTTTCAAAATGTAGCGTTTTATCATTTTCTGAGTCTTATACCTCACAAAGGTTCAATACATGACAATTTTTCCAACTAAAAAATACTATTTAAAACTCATCGATAATCAAGCTACAACGTTACATCAGCTAGAAAATAATACCAAAAAATCGCATCGTTTTGAGGTAAGTTCTACCAACAAAAAGTTTTTAGGAATTATTCATGGATATGCTTTCAAATTGATTTGTCCGCATTCTCACTTTGGAATTCTTACCATCATGAACGGAAAAATTCATGAGAAAGAAATGCATGTTGTTTTTGAGTATAGACGTTCTTTTAAAATTATGATGGCAATTTTTATATGCTTTTTTAGCATTCAATGTGTCATTGACTTCTTTTCAAAATCTTCAGAAATCATGAGTTTGCCTTCACTAGGAATGCTAGCACTTATTTTAATGTTACTATTTGTTATTCCAAAAATGCTATTTATTATGGCATCTAGAAAATGTTTAGAAATTTTGCGGAACACATTAAAAATTGAAGAGTTAAAAACAAGCTAACTTATATAAAAGCTAGCACGAGTTTTAAACTCGCGCCAACTTTCATAATCCCTATAAAGTATCCAACTGATTGCTCTTTTTATCGTCACTAATCGTCCAAAAGAATCCTACGAAAAAGAATTGATCTGCGTTTGGACGAAGCGTTCTGCGTTGAAATGTTCCATTAATATCTGGTTGGTTAGCGTATTCATATCCGAAAACATTTCGCACTCCCAATGCATTTGATACTGAGAAGTACAAAATCTTTTGTTGAGAGATTAAATATGCCCAATTGAAACTCAAACTATGGTAATCTTTTGTTTTTTCATTCAAGAAACCACCAATATTTGGGTTTGTATATGATCTTCCTGTAGAATAATTATAGCTAAATCCGACTTGACTCTGCAATTTGTCAATCCAATGCTTAGTCACTAATGAAAAGTTATGTTTTGTTGCGAAATTTGGCATCGCTTCTACAGGATAATTTTCAAACTTACGCGAAGTATCTAAGTACGAATATGAAATCCAATAGTCTACATTTTTAATACTTTTATTGTCTCTCCACCAAAGATCTAATCCAGTTGCATGTCCAAAACCATCATTGGCAAAATCAGTTCCGAACTGTGGAAAATCGCCTGAAAAGGTAATTAAATCATTGTATTCTTTGTGAAATGCTTCTGCACGAAACGTTCTTCCTTCATGTGAATATTGATAGTTTAAAATATAATGTGTGGCATTTTCTGGTCGGAAATTTGTATTAAATTTTAAATAGTTGTTATTCGGATTCTGGTAAAATTGTCCAAAAGCAAAAGACACTTGATCTTTATCTGAAGTTTTATACGCTACCGACAAACGTGGTGAAATTGTAGTTTTCTCTAACAACGATGTATGATCTAAACGAACGCCAACTTTAGCCGCAAAGTTTTTAGAAAAGAAAATATCGGATTCTGCAAAAGCGCCAATTAAATTACTCTTGAAACCATAATCAACTTGAGGAACAAAAGGATTTTCAAACTCTTCATCAAAATCTGTGGTAAAGTATTCAGCTCCAAAACTTAGTTTGAAACGATTGCTAAAGTTCTTTTTCAATTTCCCTTTAAAGTGGAATGAATTTTCTAAACTATTAATTCGATCGTCAATAACACGTACTTTCGATTGATCGCGTGTATAACTCAATCCTGTTGAAACTCCCCAACCTTCTCCAAATACACCTTTGTATGAACCGTTCATGTATAAGTTATTATTATTCAGTTTAAAGCGAACCAACTCATCAACATTGATACTTTCTTGATCGAGTTCAAAATCGGTAATATCGAATGCTGTGTAAAACTTTAAAGTTCCATTTTCAAAATGATGACGAAATACACTTTCTCCTTGTCCACCTTGAAATGGTTTGATCCAATCGTTACGATCTGGAAACAATTCCAAATACGGTGCTAAATTAATATATGACGTACTAAAACTGATTGAACCTTTTTCCCACTTTTCGGTATGTCCAAGTGCGCCACCAACCGTCATCACAGAAATATCTGTTTTCTCTTGATCTGGTTCGTTGATGGTATTCAATTCTAAAACTCCCGACAAAGCTTGTCCGTATTCTGCTGAGTAACCACCTGTAGAAAAGGTAATTCCTTTAAATAAAAACGGCGAATAACGTCCACGTGCAGGAATATTATTTGTGGTGTTACTATACGGCGTAAATACACGAATTCCGTCAATAAAAATTTGTGTTTCTTCGGCACGTCCACCACGTACAAACAAACGACCATCTTCTGCAACGGTACTCGTTCCTGGTAAAGTTTGCAAAGCACCTACGAAATCGCCCAAAGCACTTGCTGTCGTTACAATATCCAATGGTTTTAAGGCAGTTACTTTGGCATTTTCACCAGCTTCAAACGATCCTGCACTCAATATTACTGCATTTAAAGCATCTACATTTTCACGAAGTTGAATCGTCATACTTTTCATTTGTGAAACATCTAATGATAGTTCTTTTGTTTCAAACGATAAAAAAGAAATTACTATAATTTGTGTGCCCGTTTCTTCGGTAGTAAAGCTAAATTCTCCTTTTTCATTGGTAGAAGCGCCATCATACGTACCTTTTAAGTACACATTAGCACCAAAAATAGGTTCGTTTGATTGATCGGTAATAATTCCGGAAACCGTTGTTTGTGCAGTAAGGATATTGCATACACAAAAACCGATAAGTAGTAGTAATTTTTTCATGAGATGTATTGTATTATTGATTGATGATGGCACAAATCTCTTGCAATTTGAAAGACTTCGAAAAAAGGAACTACTCAATTGTCGTAATTTAAGGATGAATTGTAGTTATACTAAATTTAGATATCAAAAATGAAATCAAGCAATTGCGGTTGATTCTAATTGCAGAAAAAATAGAAATATCATATTTTTGAAGTCTATAAAATCCTTACACGCTTATTTGCTTATGAATATAATGGTTTATCTTGCCTGTGCAGTTATTGCAATTTTTATTTATATTAAATTTTTTAAGCCAAAGAGCGATACTGAAGGATTGACACAAAAAGCAGGTAGTGGATTTCAAACCATTGATGATAAATTCAACGCAAAACGCAAAGAAAAACAAGAACGCATTGATCGTATTTTAGAGAAAATCAATGAAAAGGGAATGGCTAGTTTAACGGCGCAAGAAAAAGCATTGTTAGACGAATATTCAAACGCTCAATAGTGGCGTCTATTTTTGGGCATGCATTCGCAGCTTACACCATTGGAAAGGTTGCAAATGTAAAACTGAATCCCGTAAAACTATCTTTATTAGCAATTTTCTGTGCTGTTATTCCTGATGCAGATGTGATCATGTTTCAATTTGGATATCCATATATGCATCCTTTAGGACATCGAGGATTTACACATAGTATCTTATTTGCTTTTATATTGGCATTTTTGATCCGAGCTATCTTTTACAAAAAAGTCAAATACTTCTCCAAGCTTGGTATTGTGCTGTTTCTCATCTTTTTATTGTCTACAATATCACATAGTTTGCTTGATGCACTTACTAATGGTGGAAAAGGTGTTGGTTTCTTTATTCCTTTTGAAAATTCTCGTTATTTCTTTCCGTGTCGACCGATTTTGGTATCGCCGCTCGGTGCAGGGAAATTCTTTAGTGAACGGGGATTGCGTGTATTACAAAGCGAAGTAATCTATATTGGAATTCCTGCTATTAGCTTATTAATTTTAAATTATTTTTTTAGAAAAAAGACCTCATGAAAACACAACTCTTCCTTATCATTTTTATTATCATTACAATACTTGAGCTCTTTTTTGGAAGCTTTGAAGAATATATATACTTGCACTATTTTACAAAACCAGCCATTGTAGTTTCTTTACTTGTATTCTTTGTATCAAATTCAAAACATTTGCCCACTTTTATAAAGCGCTTCACTATACTCGCTTTGTTCTTTTCTTTATTAGGTGATGTTTTATTAATGTTTGTCGCAAACGCTGAAACTTTTTTCATTGCAGGTTTGGTTTCCTTTTTAATAGCACATATCATGTATATTTTGGTATTTCTTCGTAATAGAAATACAAAGATGAACAGTACTCCTTTCATACTGTTACTTTTACTGTATGCCACAGGTTTATTTTGGCTAATTAAAGACGGATTGGGAGATTTGTTAATTCCTGTTTTGGTATACATGTCAGTGATCTTAACGATGGCTACAACTGCATTTTCACAAAAAGGAATGATATTACACGCTGGTTATGTGTATGTATTTGTAGGTGCAATATTTTTCATGTTATCAGATAGTTTACTAGCTATCAATAAGTTTCATAACGAACTTCCACTTTCCAATGTCAGTATTATGGCTACATATGCTTTAGCGCAAATTCTCATTGTTTTAGGAATTCTCAAAAGTTATAAAAAGTAAAAAGTACTATTTTTTTTACTAAATTGCATTGCTTTTTTTGAGAAGCACTGAATTTTATGAGATTTTTAAAAGTTTTTATTGCCATATTCTTATTAAATCTTTCTTTAGATATTTATTTTAATAATGCTAAAGAATTTTATCAATACAGAGTTGTTACCAAACCTTTAATCACTCTTTTACTAGTTTTCTTTTTTTATATAAATAGTCATGCAATGCTATTTCGCAATCGGTTGATTATAATTGGTGCACTGCTATTTTTGTGTGCAGGTGATGTTCTTTTATTACAAGACACTTCTTTTTATTCATTAATAGGAGGATTGACACTATTTTTAATTGCAGTGCTACTCTACTCCTTATATCTTTATAAACAAACTCGATATGATATTGATCGACTAATTCCGTATTTGGCAGTTTCGCTGCTTATTTCGCTCTCTATGATTTACCTAATGTATGATGGTCTAAATAATTTATTAATTCCCGTCATGATTTATTTAGTAACAATATTGAATTTTTTAAAAATAGCTTTCTTACGTTATAAGAATGTAAACATTAAAAGTTACCGCTTGGTATTTGTCGGAATTCTATGTTTCACCTTAGTGCAGATGATTATTGGGCTTAATGAATTTTATAAAACCTTACCCTATACAGATGTATACATTATGCTTTTCTATGGAAGTTCGCAATTACTGATCATTTTGGGAATTTTAGCGATCAATCCAAAAGAAAATGTTCGAAAACAAGAAGACGCTTTTTTAATGTAAAGATGACTGTTTACGCTTTTTATAAGGTCTTATAATTAAACGCGCTTCACGATCGAAACGAATGTAATTGTATACCCAATTGATGAAGACAACCATTCTATTTCGAAAACCGATTAAAAAGAATAAATGCACAAACATCCACACAAACCAAGCAAAAACACCTTGAAATTTGAACTTTGGTAAATCAACAACCGCTTTATTTCTTCCTACTGTTGCCATAGAACCTTTGTCGTAATAACTAAATGGTTTCATTTCTTTTCCATGTAGCTGACGGACTAAATTTTTACCTAAATGCTTCCCTTGTTGAATGGCTGGTTGTGCCATCATTGGATGTCCAAAAGGATAATCTTCACTTTGCATTGCTGCAATATCTCCTAATGCATAAATATTGTCAAACCCTTTTACTTGATTAAATTGATTCACCAAAATACGATTGCCTCTAGTTATCAATTCTTCACCATCCAAACCTGGAATGGTAGCGCCTTTGACGCCTGCGGACCAAATTACGGTAGCCGATCTAAAGTTTATCGTATCGTTTGTTTGTACCCAAACTCCATCATAATTGATAACGCGTAAATTTTTCCAAACATCAACACCTAAGCCTTGCAGATAATCTTCTGCTTTTGCCGATGCTTTCTCGCTCATCGCTGGTAATATACGATCTGAACCTTGTACCAAATTGATTTTCATTTGACGAATGTCTAAATCGGGATAATCTTTTGGTAGAATTCCTTTTTTTATTTCAGCCAAAGCACCAGCCAATTCTACACCTGTTGGTCCTGCGCCTACAATTACAAAGTTCATCAACGCATTGCGTTCTTCTAAATCGGAAGTTAAAATTGCTTGTTCAAAGTTTTCAAGAATCAAACTACGGAGGTTCAACGATTGTGGAATCGTTTTCATCTCCATACTGTGCTTTTCAATATCACTATTTCCAAAAAAGTTTGTTTTAGATCCTGTAGCAATTACCAAATGATCATAACTGAGTTCTCCGATGTCAGTACTAATACATTTAGTATCTGTATTAATCCCTTCTACATTTGCCATGCGGAAGAAAAAATTTGGATAATCTTTGATAATCTTTCGAATTGGATATGCAATAGAATCTGGTTCTAATCCTCCTGTAGAAACTTGGTAGAGTAAAGGTTGAAAAGTGTGATAATTGTGTTTATCAATTAATACGGCTTGTACTTCTTGCTTTTTCAACTGCTTTGCCAGCGAAATTCCTGCAAATCCGCCACCAATAATGACTACTCTTGGGTAGCTTGTTCTTGGTATATTCATAAAAAAAAGGTCCTTTACACTACAAAAATACGGCTTTCTGAAATTTTTTTAAAAAATATGTAACATATTTGTGTAAAGAAACACTCATAAGCAAATAACCATCAAAAATTGAGCAAGAACCTCGAACATAGTTTTGTTACCAAATTAGAACGCAATCAGAATATCGTTCATAAAGTGTGTCGTATATATACCTCAAATAAAGATCAGCATAACGATCTTTTTCAGGAGATTACCATACAATTATGGAAAGCATACCCAAAATTCAGAGGCGATTCTAAGTTTAGTACTTGGATGTATAGAGTTGCGTTGAATACAGCAATTACTTTATATAGAAAATCTAAACGTAGCGTTAAAACACAAGACTATGAAAGTGTCGTTTTTAAGATTAAATCAGAAGATTATGACGATACTGAAGAAGAACAATTGAAATTAATGTATAAAGCAATCAAACAGCTTTCAGACATTGAAAAAGCTTTGATTTTCTTATACTTAGAAGATAAAAATTATAAAGAAATAGCCGAAACAATTGGTATTACTGAAGTCAATGCACGTGTGAAGATGAACAGAATTAAGACCAAATTGAAGAAGATTTTAAATCCATAAGTTATGGAAGAATTAGATTTATTAAAGAAAGACTGGAAAAAGCAAGAGGCAAATCAGCCTAAACTTTCCTACAACGATATTGATAATATGATGTTGAAGAAATCCTCATCACTTGTGAAGTGGGTCTTTTACGTCAGCTTATTAGAACTAGGTTTTGGAATTGCCATTGTGCTTCTTGCCTTATTAATTCAACCCGATATTTTGAACGACTCTAGCATGCCTTCGTGGCTGAATTGGTTCTTTTACGCAACCTCTGCAGTTGTATTTTACTTTATTTACAAGTTTTACATCAATTATAAAAAAATCTCTACAACAAGTTCTATTAAAGACTTGATGAAAAATATAATGGTCACACGCAGAACTGTAAAGCATTATGTAATGTACAGTTTGAGTGTGATTGCTTTTACCGTTTGCATTGCAGTTCCTACGGGATATATAGAAGGTGCTGGCGGCATGGAAGTATATAGTGCTGAAGCTACACTTTCTCAAAATTTAATTTTAGCCATCGCAACAATCATTGCTGCTTGTTTAGTCGTTGCCGTATTTTATGGAGTGTATTATTTACTATACGGGCTCCTAACTAAGAAACTCAAAACAAATTATAAAGAGTTACAACAGTTAAAATCATTAAAATAATCGAAACCATTTCAAATTAACAATATCATCATGAAAAAAATCTTTTTTTTTGGACTCACTGTTATGTTTTGCTTATCGGTAAGTGCACATGACAATACAAAGAGTTTCCAACAACAGTTTGGAACATCGTTAGTACAAAATACAACTTCAAATACTTCAATGTATATGATCAACAATGGAGGATTGATTCAGCTTATTTACAAGTTATTTTACAAAGTTGGACAAACTCTTCACGATTCAGTGAATGATTCTACAGAAGAAGAAACGACTACAAATTAAATTAATTTTCAATCGTACAACATAAAAAAAGGACGCTATATTAATATAAGGTCCTCTTTTTTGCATGCTTTTGGTACTGTATTAGTATTCCCATTTTCGCTTTTCATTGAGTTTTTCCATCGCTTCCAATTCTGCTTGAGGAATTACTTTTAAAAATGAAGGATGTTGCTCAATTGCATATTCTATTTTTTCTATGATATTTGCTACGCTTTCGTTTTCATAATCGATTTCTAGCGGTTCTTTGATTTCCATAGATTGTAAAATTCCTTTCTTTTTGATACGAAGTCCTTTACGATCAAATGAACGTCTAAAACCATCAATTACGATAGGAACCACTACAGGTTTGTAACGTTTTATAATATGTGCTGTTCCTTTACGGATAGGCTTCCAAGGTCTGGTTGTTCCTTGTGGAAACGTAATTACCCAACCATCATCAAGTGCAATTCCAATATTAGAAATGTCACTCATCTTTACTTGCCTGTTGACATCTTCTCCATTAGCTCTCCATGTACGTTCTATACTTACAGAACCAGCATACGCCAATATCTTTGGCAATAAGCCTGCTTTCATAGTTTCCTTGGCAGCTACATAATACAAATTCAACTTAGGATTCCATAAATAACCTACATTTTTAATAGAATCTTCACGACCTTTCAAACTCGCATTAAATACGTGAAACATAGCTACAACATCTGCAAAATAAGTTTGGTGATTGGAAACAAATAATACATTTTTGTCTGGTAGGGAACGTAATATATCAGAACCTTCTATTTTCAGTTCATTAAAACCACGATAGCGTCTATGTGTCATAGTTCCCGCAATTCTAATCAACCATTTTTTTAAAAATAGTATATGTCCGAAAGGATTTCTTTTGAATAATCCCATGTATTTTAATTTTTGAACGAATTACAAAGCTACGAAAACTAATTTGAAATGGCTTTAGAAATGATGTCTTTAACTTCACTTAGCATCATTGCTGTTGCGCCCCAAACTACGTGTTTGCTCAAATAGAACGCTGGAACCTCTATTTTTTTCATGTATGAAGTTGTCAATTCTTTTTGAATTATTGCACTGTCTGAGAGAAAATCTGAGAGCGACACTTCTATAACAGACTCTACTTCTGATGGTTGCGGAACAAAGGTTGGTGTTTCTTGTAAAACGCCAATAAAAGGTTGTACAATAAAATTACTCGGCGGAATGTACGTCGCTGTAATTTCACGGATTACTTCTACATTATGTATGGCAACTCCAACTTCTTCTTCTGTTTCACGCAATGCAGCGGCTTCATAGTTAATATCTTCCGATTCTAGCTTTCCTCCAGGAAATCCAACCTGATTGGAATGCACACCGCTATAGGTTTTACGGAGAATTAGCACGAATTTTGTATCTCCTTCAGCATTTGGATAAAACAATGCCATAACTGCAGATTTTCGCGCATTTTTCATACGGTCTTTCAGATCACTAAGTTCCTGCTCTCGCATTGAAGGTGCCATTTTCAATTGAGAAGAAACACCTGGAAGCGGGATTTTTGCTATTTTTGGAAGGATTTTTTTAAAATTATCAAAATTCATCTATGAAAAAGATTTGCTTTGTATTGATTGTTGCATGCGTATTATTTGGTTGCGAAGATACTAAAACTTCTACACCTGATTCGAAAGAATCACAAAAAACCAATATCTCTGAAACAGCTAAAAAGGCTACAAAAAAAGTTGAAGAGAAGAAGAAAAAAGAGATCAGAATTACCAGCAAAAATGTATTGGATTACATGATTGAGTATGGTAAAAATAATCCCGAACGTAAAGTACGGATCGTGACCGACTTTGGTAATATTGATATCGAATTATATAGCGAAACACCATATCATAGAGCCAATTTTATCATGCTTGCAAAACGCAATTATTTTGAAGGCACACAATTTCACCGTGTGGTAAAAGATTTTGTGATTCAAGGAGGAAACTCTGACGGTTGGAATATTGCTAAAAAGCGACGAAAAATTGGGAAGTATTTACTTCCTCCAGATACCAAAAAAGGATTTAAACATCATAGAGGTGTTATTTCCATGCCTAGCGGCGATATTGATAATGCGTATAAGCTTGCTTCTCCCTTTGAATTTTTTATTGTTCAGAAAAAAGGAGGTACACATCATTTGAATGGAGGGTACACTGCTTTTGGTAAAGTATTCGCTGGTATGGATGTTGTGGACAAAATTGCCAATCAACCTACAGATAAAGGAGAATGGCCTAAGGCAGAAATCATGATTCGTCGTGTTGAAGTATTGGATTAACAGTTTTGGTAATAACGCTCATATATTTTTTTAAATTATTTTTATAATTTCATTAGTTTTGCAGCCAATTTAACATTAAAACTTATGAAAAAACATACAAAAGCATTTTTTATTTTTTTGCTATTTACATCAACTATTTTTGCCCAAATTAATTTTGAAAAAGGGTATTTCATCTCTGAAAATGATCAAAAAATTGAATGTTTTATTAAAAATGAAGGTTGGGTAAACAATCCCAACAGATTTGAATATAGAATTTCTCAAGACAGTGAAACTAAAGTATTATACCCAAGAAATTTTAAAACGATAGTCATAAACAATTCCTTCAAGTTTGAAAAACACACCGTTCCTTTTGATGATGCTGATCGTTCTATTGCTAAACTAGATTATGAAAGGTCTCCTAATTTTAAAGAAATAGATCTTGTATTAAATGTACTTATTGAAGGAGAAGCCACTCTATATTCCTATATTGACGGAGACAAAAAAGCCTTTTTCTACAAACTAGGTGACAATGATATTAAACCATTAATCTACAAGGTATATACAAATGCAAATAATGATATACTTTACAATAAAAGATATCAACAACAATTACTTACTGAATTTTCATGCACAGGAATTACTGAGAAGAAAGTGATTAGAGTTGATTATGATAGAGGCGATTTGCGTTCTTTCTTTAAATATTACAACGAGTGTAAAGGAGAAGCTGTCGTAGAATTTAATAAGCCCCAAAAAGGCACATTTCACCTTAAGGTTTTTGCGGGAGCATACAACAGTAGTGCTATAAGTAATTTAGGAATATCTGCTTTCTTTGCTAACGGAGTGGAAACTGCTACAAACTGGTCACCTACATTTGGTATCGAATTTGAGTATGTATTTCCATTTAATAAAAATAAGTGGTCAGCCTTCGTAGCACCGAATTATAGTTCGTATGAAGGTGAAGGCAATTTTTTAGATTTATCCGTAAGAAGAAAATATAAACTTGAATACAGTGCTATTCAAGTTCCTATAGGTATTCATCATTACATGTTTTTAAAAAATACTTCAAAACTATTTCTAAGTGGAGCTGTGATTGTAGACTTTTTATTAGACGCAAAAGGTAGTGGTAATGTAAATATTGAAAAAGATAGATTTGGGGCTAACGCAGGATTTTCTTTTGGAATTGGATATTCCTATAACAAATATTCTGTAGAAGCTAGATATATTTCAGATAGAAATCTTTTGGATAATGGCTCTGCTTCAGAAGCAACCTTAAAACAATTCTCCATTACTATAGGATATACTATTTTCTAAAAAAACATGCTGTAGAAAATATTGTAAAGAACTGGCGTAAGTCGGTTCTTTTCATTTTTGATAAATAGTAGGCAACTGTATTCTGAATTTTACCACAATCAAGCGAATTGAAATGACCATGAGTACTGTAAAAATATAGATTAAGTCTTCTGCCAAACCTGCATATTTTAAAACAAAAAAGGTAATTCCGCCAATAATACATGCCGTTGCATAAATTTCTTTTCGGAAGATTACTGGAATTTCATTACATAAAATATCTCGAATTACACCACCAAAACTCGCACTCATTGTCCCCAATGCAATACAGATGATAGGATGTAAATCGATAGAAATTCCTTTTTCCACACCAATAATGGTAAAAACGCCTAATCCGATCGTATCAAACAAAAATAGCGATGTACGAAGTCGGTTCAACTTTTTCCTGAAAAGGATCGAAAAGATAACTGCCGCTCCAATAACGTACACATAATTTAAATCGTTCATCCAGCCAACTGGTGTTTTTCCAATCAACATGTCACGCAAAGTTCCGCCACCAACTGCCGTTACAAAAGCAATGATAAAAATTCCAAACGGATCCATACGTTTTTGCATCGCAATAAGTACACCTGAAATTGCAAAAGCAAACGTTCCAATAATATCTAGCGTATAAAAAAGCATTACATATTTTGTGTGTAGAAATTGTAGTCTTTGATAATGATGTCTATAAAAGGAATGGTAGCTTTATCAGATTTTGTTTCCATGACTTGCTCTATTTTGGTTCGCAATTTATTCAACGTATCAAAATCTTTACTCTTTTTAGCAATTAAAAAAGTTTCTTTAATAATACGCATGTCATTATCTGAAAGATTGATTACAGAAGGATATTGCGGTTTGTAGTTGTTACCTAATTCTTCCATAATTGTATGCGAAATAAGCACTTTATTTTTCTTGGAAATTACTGCTGTTCCTGCTGTAATATCGCCCAAACGCTGTCCTTTATCACTCATAATCACACTAATAATGGCTATAAAACCACTCAACAAATTTAGGTCAACAATTCTAAAAAACCAGCGTATCAAATAATCGACAAATGTAGCTTGATAACCATCAATTTTAACCACTTTAATTTTTACAATTTTCTTCCCAATGGTTTGTCCTTCCCACAAGGACTCTAATACTAAGCTGTAAATAAGAGCAGGGAAAACCAATAATGAATAAATGGCAAATCGAGACCAATAATCCATATCAATAAACCATTCAGAATCTTTAAAAATGGCATAAAAACTCTCAATAGCCACATATCCGTAAGCAATTTTTATAATCAGGTCAATAACATGCGCCACAACACGTTCACCAATAGCTGCCAATGTAAAATTGATATTTACATTTTGCGTAGTATTAATTTGTATCTGTGACATATAATTTTTTATTTTAGCGTAACTATGAGAGAAGTTGCATTTATTAAGCAAAATAAGGAAAAATGGTTAAACTTTGAAAAAACCATTTATAATAATAATTTTCAAAATCCCGATGAACTTTCATCCTTATATATTCAGTTAATGAATGACTTGTCGTATGCACAAACATACTATCCTAAGAGTAAAACCATTAGCTATTTAAACCAGCTTGCAGCAGCAGCTTTTCAACGTATTTACAGAACTAAACGTACCAAAACCAATCGTCTTATTTCATTTTGGAAAACGGAAGTTCCACTAATTATGTACAATTATCGTCGTTATGTAATGTATGCATTTTTGATATTTGGCGTTTTTGTTGCTATTGGAGCTGTTTCTGCTGCGTTTGACGATTCGTTTGTTCGTTTAATTTTGGGAGATGGATACGTAAATACAACTTTAGAAAACATCCAAAACGGCGATCCTGTAGCCATTTACAAAAGTGGAAGTAATTGGGGAAGTTTTATTGGTATTACGCTTCGAAATCTGTATGTAGGTATGCAGTGCTTTATATTTGGAGTATTTGCAGGCATTGGTACAGGCTATGTTTTAATGGTCAATGGTGTCATGCTGGGTTCATTTCAGTACTTCTTTTATGATCAAGGTGTATTGTGGGAAAGCGTTCGCGGTATTTGGATTCACGGTGCTATGGAAATATTTGCCATTGTTATAGAAGGTGCAGCAGGCTTGATATTAGGTGCTAGTATCTTGTTTCCTAAAACCTATTCGCGAATCACCTCGTTTAAAATGGGACTTAAAATCGGAATAAAAATATTAATCAGTACGTTTCCTTTTACAATTGCCGCTGGCTTTTTAGAAGGATATGTCACTCGATACTCGAATATTATGCCGAATTCGGTTTCAGTTGGTATTATAATTCTTACCTTAGGAATTATATCATTTTACTATTTAATATATCCACGTATTGTACATAAAAAACTAAAAACACATGTTTCAACTCTATAAATCCAGAGATTTCGGATTATTTTTTAAAGACACTTTTGATTTCTTAAAACTACATGGCGCCCACTTTTTCAAAAATTACTTGATAGTAAACGGCTTCTTTTTGGTAATTTTAATCGGAATGAGCTATCTATTACATAGTGAATTAGCCGAAATGCAAGTCTTAGGGCTATTAGATGAGAATAACGAAGAAGTGCTGTTTGATTATTTGCGAAGACATTCAAGTAGTTTTATAACCTATGGAATTTTCTATGTACTCTTAGGTGCTTTTGTGGGGATATTAAACTATTCTTATGTACCTTTCTACTTTAAGCTTTATGAAAAACATCAAGGTGCAAATTTCTCATATAAAGAAATATCCAATGCCTTGTTTTCTAACTTTGGTAAGTTGATCAAATTTATACTTGCCACCATCTTAATTTCAATTCCTTTGCTTATTGCAACTTCAATTGTCATGGCTATTTTGACATTTACTCTTATTGGAATTCCTTTTATTTTATTTGTGGTAGCTTTTATTTCGCTCTTTTATCATTCTGCTATCATGGAATATATAAAATCTGACAACAAAGGTGTTTTTGATTGTTATGGGTATAGTTTACAGCTTTGTTTTCAAAGCTTCTTCCCTGCTGTAGGAGCTGTCGGTATTTTTATGTTGATTACTGGAGTATTTCAATATGTTTTAGGCTTAACACAAGAAGGTATTTTATATTTTATTGGAATTTCTGTGTATGAAGATCCTACGTATTTAAACGATTTAGAAAAAACTTCATTCATATTCATGATTGCATTTATATTGCAAATTGCCATCTATCTAATCAATTTTATTATTTCTGCCATCATACAAATACATCAAGCTATTGTGTATTATGGTTTAAAAGAAGACCGCGAAAACATTTACACAAGAAGTGCCATTGATCATATTGGGAAAGGCTAACATTTATGTCAAAACTATTCAGAAACATATTTTTTACTTTTCTCATTGTTGGATTTTTTTCTAGTCCACTTCGAGCTGAAACTCTTATATCTTTTGATGAAACTGTTGTTCAACAAACTCCTGTTAAGGAAGACAGAGCATACATAAGTCCTAAAAAATATGACGAAGATTTTAAAGAACGTTATGCTACTGATGAATATCAATATGAAGGCGAAAAAGCAAGTGAAACTTGGTATAGTAGACTCGTAAATTGGTTAGAAGAAACTTAGCAAGAATGGTTTAATTTAGAAACACGTGAACAAGCTTCTGATCTTGTAAAAGATCTTACCAATTTATTCTATGTCATTATCATCATTTTGGTGGTATTCTTTATTGTAAGAACACTTATGAATGGTGAAGGTCGTTGGGTATTTGGGAAACAATCTACACGTCGTAAAATAAACTTTGAAGATGTAGATACTGATATTTTGATTACTGATTTTGATACATTGATTGCCGAAGCCGCCCAAAAAGGCGATTATCGATTGGCAATTCGGTATCAATACCTCAACATGCTAAAAAAGTTCAATATTGCTCAAGTCATTGTATTTGATCCTGAAAAAACAAATCTTGATTATACATACGAAATTACGAATGATGGATTGCGCGAGCAGTTTCAGTACACTTCATACTTGTATAATTATGCGTGGTATGGTGAATTTGATATCAACGAAGCACAATACGAAAAAGCACAAGAGTCTTTTCAAGTCTTACTTAAAAATGTTGCCGCATGAGTAAAAGACTAAAAATATATCTTGGAATCTTAATTGCGCTCATTATTTCAGTTGCGTTTATAGAAGTGTCAAAACCAACTCCTGTAGATTGGCGTGAAACTTATAATGAACGACAAACCAAACCGCTAGATGTAGAAATATTTCACAAAGAAATAGGAGTCATTTTATACGATGGAGAAATCAATGATGTCTACCGAACTCCTTATGAGTTTTTCGCCAATCAATACGATTGGAAAAAATACGAATACAAAATTGAAGGAACATACATGAGTATTTCTCCCGATTATCTTGTAGATCCTTCTTCCATTCATGAATTACTCGATTTTGCTGCAGAAGGAAATACCATTTTTATCTCTTCCAAAGAGATGCCACGTTATTTGAGAGATACACTTGGTTTTTCTATAAAGGATGGTGTAAGATATGCTAGTAAAGCAACTTTATCATTTGCCAATAGACAATTAGCCAACAATACCATTTCAATTGACAAAGGAATCAACAACATTCATTTCTCATACATCGACACCTTAAACACCATGGTTTTGGGGTATCAAAAATTTGAAAACGATTCCACAAATACGAAGTACACCAATTTCATTCAAGTCCCTGTTGGAAAAGGTTCGTTTTTACTGCATACGCAACCTGTTACATTTACAAATTATCATTTATTAAAAGATAATCATCATAAATATTCAGAAGGTGTATTGGCCTATATTCCAAATGAAGATGTCTTTTTTGATTCGGCAAATAAAATAGCAAATGCTCAAAGCCCCCTTAGCGATTCCAGATTTCGTTTTATAGAATCGCAACCTGCATTGCGTTGGGCTTGGTATTTGGCTTTACTCTTTTTAGCTATTTTTATTATATTTAATATCAAGCGAAAGCAGCGTATTGTAAAAGTGTTAAAACCACTTGAAAATACAACCTTAGATTTTACCAAAACTATTGGAAATCTATTCTATGAAACCAAAGATCATCAAAATGTAGTACATAAAAAAATCACGTATTTCTTAGAATATCTGCGTACAGAATATTTTATGGATACGCAAGTACTCGATGAAAAGTTTTGCAAACGCTTACATCAAAAATCTGGAAAATCATTAGAAGAAACTGAGCAACTCATTAAGCTAGTAAAAATATTAAAGAAGAAATTATTTTTTGACGAGTATGATGTCATCCGAATTACAGCCGCCATTGAAAAATTTCGAAGAAAAGACAATTAAATTAGTAAATTACACTATTAAACACATTATATGGACTTTACAGGAGATATTAACGAAGAAGAAGCACAATCAGCAAAAGACGCTCCATTGTCATTTGAGAACAGAATTGATTTGACCGGACTACAAGATGGTATTCAAAAGATAAGACAAGAGCTTTCAAAAGTAATTGTTGGTCAAAAAGGAATGATTGATATGTTGATTACTGCGTTACTTGCCAAAGGTCATGTATTGATTGAAGGTGTGCCAGGTGTTGCTAAAACTATCACGGCAAAATTATTAGCAAAATCGTTAACCGTTAATTTTGGTCGTATTCAGTTTACGCCAGATTTAATGCCAAGTGATATATTAGGAACGTCTATTTTTGACATGAAGAAATCTGAATTTGAGTTTAAAAAAGGACCTGTATTCACCAACATGTTATTGATTGACGAAATCAATCGTGCACCTGCAAAAACACAAGCTGCCTTATTTGAAGTTATGGAAGAACGCCAAATTACTATGGATGGTACTAAATATATTTTAGGAGAACCTTTTATGGTGCTGGCAACACAAAACCCAATTGAGCAAGAAGGAACCTATCGTTTGCCAGAAGCACAGTTAGACCGTTTCTTGTTTAAAATCAATGTAGAATACCCAAATCTTGAAGAAGAAGTAGAAATTATTGCACGTGAGCATGCGTTAAAAGAAGGCAAAAAAGTAGATAAAGTCACGGCGTTTTTAAACAAAGAGCAAATTACCAAATATCAAGCATTGGTAAATGATATCATTGTAGAACCACACTTATTAAAATACATAGCCGAAATCATTATCAATACACGAAGCAATCAATTTTTATATATGGGTGCCTCACCAAGAGCATCCATTGCTATCTTAAAAGCTGCTAAAGCCTTTGCTGCTATGAGCGGACGCGATTTTGTAACTCCAGAAGACATTAAACAAGTAGCTGTCCCAGTATTACAACATCGTATCATCGTTACACCAGAGCGCGAAATGGAAGGAATGACTTCTAAGCAAATTATCAATCAAATTATACAAACTATTGAGATTCCTCGATAAGCTATTGTTCTAAATTATTAGCGAGTGCAAGTCATAAAAGATTTTTTTAAGTCCTTATACATCCAAAACCGTTTCTTTTACGTGTGTTTGGGAATCATAGTATGCTTTATAATAAGCTTTCTGTTTCCACGACTCTTTTATGTTTCTAAGCTTTTATTACTAGTTTTTTTCACTGCTGCCCTACTCGACATTTTTATCTTGTATCGTACAAAAAATGGTATTGTTGGAAAACGACAAGTTCCTGACAAATTTTCTAATGGTGATGAAAATGATGTATTTATCAAACTAGAAAATTATTATACGTTTCCTGTATTTACGAATATCATTGATGAAATACCAGAACAGTTTCAAGTGCGTGATTTTTCTATAAAGAAAAAACTAAAACCTTCTAGCAGTATTGAATTAAAGTACAAGTTACGTCCAACCTCTCGCGGTGAGTATACCTTTGGGAAACGGAATGTGTATGTTACTACTTTGTTAGGATTTGTATCGCGTCGCTTTCACTTTGACAGTGAAATCATGGTACCAACTTATCCTGCCTTTTTACAGCTAAAGAAATATGATTTGCTCGCCATTGGAAACAACTTAACCATGTACGGAATTAAAAAAATTCGTCGCATCGGACATACGATGGAGTTTGAGCAAATTAAGGAATATGTGCAAGGAGATGATTTGCGCACTATCAACTGGAAAGCGACTGCCAAACAGCGTGAATTGATGGTGAATCAGTACCAAGATGAAAAATCGCAACCTGTATATTCTATCATTGACAAAGGGCGCATGATGAAAATGCCTTTTAATGAATTGAGTCTGCTCGACTATGCTATTAATGCAACTTTGGTAATGAGCAATGTAGTCTTAAAAAAGCAAGACAAAGCCGGAATGTTTACGTTTTCCAAAAAGGTTGATAATACCGTCATTGCTGAAAGACGAAGTTCACAGATGAACTTAATCTTAGAAGCTTTGTATAATGTGGGAACGGATTTTTATGAATCGGATTACGGAAGATTGTATGCCAATATTAAGCAAACCATCAAACATCGTAGTCTCTTATTGTTATATACGAACTTTGAAACTGTAGAAGCACTCAACCGCCAATTGCCGTATTTAAAAGGAATTGCCAAAAGTCATTTATTAGTTGTCATCTTCTTTAAAAACACCGAATTGGATCAATTGATCAACAATGATGCTACTACTATTCAAGAAGCCTATGATAAAGTCATTGCGGAAAAGTTTTCTTTTGAAAAACGTTTGATTGTCAACGAACTTAAAAAGTATGGAATTCATTCAATCCTTACGACTCCTGAGAATTTGACTATTGATGCTATTAATAAGTATTTAGAAATGAAGTCTCGTGGGTTGGTGTAGAATAATTAATACACTTGTTTTACTGAAGAAACTTTGATACGTATTCCATCTTCAGAGCCATCGCCTTCTACAATAGTTCCATTGATTTCCCAGAACTTTTGACTGCCTCGACTTCCTTGCATTTTCGCAAAACTCTTTAATCCTCTTAATATTCGAAATACGTATACTTTTGAACCTTTCCTAGGTTTTTGATCGTCAAATCTGTATGCTTTTGCTATTGTATTTTTAATGCTATAGTTTCTCCCATCATATTACAAAAAATAAAATGTTTATTCTAAACAATTATCTACACAAGCAAACACATTTTTAAGCTTCACAAAACTCTAAAATTGTTTTAAAATGAAAGAGTTCATTTTGTGCGATCGTTCTATCTTCTGTTTTATGTTGGAGATCAATAATCATTTTTAAGATTTCGTTTTTTCTTTCAACTCAATCATATTGAATATACCTCCTGCTTTTTCAACAGGCGTATTACATCTGTATTTTTCAGCATGGTCTTTATTGATTAAAGGTCTTGTAAATTCCATTGGATGTTCTCCTGCAATTTTAACACTCATAAATATTGAATCGTTTTGCTTAAAAAATTCAAATTTATAATCATGACCTTTTGGATATGAACTTATAAAATCAGTAAAAATAAAATGTCTAAATGAATAATAGTATGCATCGTCATAAATGATCAAAAAATCATTCTCGCCAAAGTTCGTTTCTAAGTTTTCTTTATCACTTCCTATAAAGATCGTTTTTAAGTTTCTGGAAAAAAGATCAAGGTCATTTTCTCTATTTATTGATGTAAGTCCATTTCTAATTTCAACTTTATCATTTAATAATCCATCTTTTGTGATAACAGTTATTTGATTAGTTTTCTTTGAACAACCAATGAACAGAATAAAAAAGATCATGAGAAGTTTATATCTATTCGTTGTATACATGTATTTCTTATTTGCATGAAACAAAAGTTTTGCATAGTTATTTTACTGTTTATACCTAGTCCCAAGTTAGGAGAAGAAAAGTAATTCTTCCAATAATGTGAATTCAAAGTTTGCTTTCCAATTCTTAAACAACACAAAATCTTATTCTCTTGATAAATCTATCATTTCCTCAAGTACTTCCTACCATTTCCTCTTTACATTCCAATCAAAACATCAAGAGATTTTACGACTTTACTACGTATCAAAATAAAGTTTAATACGTATTAAAATTAACTTTGATACGTATTAAAATAGAAAATGCACTTGAAAAGAAATTCTATTCCCCTTGAAAAAAAAGACAAAAGAAGCAGTAATGTTATAATAATGGACAGGTAAAAAAGTAAGTTTATGAAGTAAAAACAAGCAAGCAATAAAAAAGCGAACTTCGAAAAGTTCGCTTTCACCGTGATTTGTACAACTACAATATATGAACCCTTGGAAAGCGAATTTTCTTGTAGTGTACAATTAACCTAAATCAATAACTAACGAGTGTTTAATTAGAATTACTTTATAGAAGCATACCATATTGTATCAACCTAAAAACTATTGAACTTCCATAAAGTGACAATCATTGCTCTATGTATATAGACGTTATTTATAAAAAAAAGGTTCCTAAAAAGGAGTTATTTTTTTCAACCCTCACGTTATTTATAAATCAAGACTGGCTTAATTTTTATTCACTTTCGGTTTCATATAGCCTTGAGATATGTTTAACATATTAAAAACCATTTTCATGTGAAGAAAAAAAATTAAAAGTTTAGCACTGAACAAGAAGTCTATCAGTGATTTACAATCGAGATCGGTTTCAGGAAAAGGATGAGCAACTGGAATTTGCACTTCCGCAACCATAGTACTAACTTTTGTAGTTAGTTGTTTTGATTGTTCTAATGGTTATTGTAGTAATATTCCATAGGATAACTAGTCCTGTTGTTTTACATTAATTTTGTTTCTTTTTACAATTCGTCCTTCAAAAACTACAGTTAGGTATCTTTTTTTATGAGTACGATGGATTTATTTGGAAATTTGAGTCATCAAACTACACTTAGACTTAGTTCAGTGTTACAAAACAATAAATCATTAATCAATAAATAATCACTCATGAAAAATTTACTTTTAATCGCAGTTTTCTTTGCAGGTCTTTTTACAACAACAGCACAAACAACTTCTAAAGATGGTGTTACAATCACAGTTTCTATTGATGAAATAAAGAACAATAAAGGAAAGGTTCTATTCGCTTTACATACAGAAAGTACATTTATGAAAACGGATCCATTTCAAACAGCAGAAAGCAAAGTTGAAGGAAATACAGTAACCGTTACTTTTAAAAATGTCCCAAAAGGTACATATGCAATTTTATGTGTACATGACGAAAATAGTAATGGACAAATGGACTTTGAAGAAAGCGGAATGCCAAAAGAAGATTATGGAATATCAAACAATCCTATGAGCTATGGACCACCACAATTTGATTCTGCCAAATTTGATGTTAAAGATACAGATGTAAATTTAAAAATCGTTTTTTAACATAGTGATGAGACTTTAAATTTTAGTATTAAAACTCACCAATAAATAAATCAACCAAAACAACATTCATTCATTAATCAAACAAAAAGCAGCACATATATTTGTGCCGCTTTTTTGTTATTGAAATACTTCTTAAAACATGTAATTAAGTTTGTTATATTGTTTTTTACACTGAAAATCAGCACGTTTTCATCTTGTATTCGTCGTGATTTATAAATTATATACTATCATTTATAAATAGCGATTATCTTCACTTTTATGCTGTAAATATTCAAATAAGTTTGGGCATTTATTAATTCAAAAAATATCTTGTACAGTCTCCCTCAAAGGTAAAAGGAGGAACAAATGGGAAAATAATATTTAAAGCAAAAGAAGGAGCTACCTTACCCTAAAAGCTAATTTTATGATAAGAATTTGAATAGTTTCTAGCGAAACGTCAATAGGGTTGAACACAACCTAAATTCAATGACTATCTTAAAATATACACCTGCAATGGTTGCAAATACAGATTGTACTTGCAATTAATTTTTGGCAGTAAATGATTTAACTAAGAAAAGCGATACATTTCTGTCTCGCTTTTCTTTCTAACCAACCTTATAAACTTTAATTAAAACTTAAAACTACTTATCTAACCAAGCATTCATCATCCAAACAGTTTTCTCTTGCTCAGAAATCAAATCGCTCATCATTGCATTTGTTCCTTCATCATTGGCATCTCCTGCCTTTTCTAACAATGTTCTTTCTAATTGTAATAATTCTGAAATAGAAGCTACAATCAATTCCACCGCTTTTTCATCTTTAGAAACATGTTTTCCCACAGGAACTTTAGCATTTTCAATATAATCTTGAAATGTATGTAATGGTTCGCCGCCTAGCGTTAATACACGTTCTGCAATTTCATCTACTTTTACTTGTGTGTCATTATACAACTCTTCAAACTTGGTGTGTAACTCAAAGAATCCTTTTCCTTTGATGTTCCAATGAATTCCACGTAAGTTTTGATAATACACTTGAAAATTTGCTAATAATACATTCAAATCTTCTACTAAATCTTCTGTTTTTTCGATGTCTAATCCTAATATATTTAATGTCATATTGTTACTTTTTTTAATTGTTATTTTCTGATACCACAAAAATATTTAACATTTAACGCAAATTAGTATAAGTTTTATTGATAGTTTTTATATTTTTATCACTCAAATTTATAACAATGACAATCACACAATTACAATATGTATTGGCTGTAGCCGAACACAAAAACTTTACACTAGCCGCACAAAAGTCGTTTGTAACCCAACCCACATTGAGTATGCAGATACAAAAACTGGAAGATGAGTTGGAAATTCAGATTTTTGATCGCAGCAAAAAACCGATTCAACTCACCGAGATTGGTAAAAAAATAGTTGAACAAGCACGTAATATTGTCAATGAATCTGGGAGAATGCAAGATATTGTAGATCAACAAAAAGGATTTATTGGTGGCGAATTTAAGTTGGGAATCATTCCGACAATTATGCCAACTTTATTACCCATGTTTTTGAAAACGTTTATTAAAAAATATCCAAAAGTCAATTTAAAAATTGAAGAACTTACAACAGAAACGATTATTAAAAGACTTAACGAAGGACATTTAGACGCAGCCATAGCTGCTACGCCACTTGGATACGATCAAATTAAAGAACGTGTTTTGTATTATGAACCTTTTGTTGGATATACCACTGAAAATCATCGCTTGTACCACAAAAAGGAAATTGAAACTGGCGATTTAGATATAGACGATATTTTATTGTTAGAAGACGGACATTGCTTTAGAGATGGCGTTATTAATTTATGTAAAGTACCACGAACTACAGTTGACGATCATTTTCAATTGGAAAGTGGAAGCTTTGAAACCCTGATTAAATTATCGAATGAAGATTTAGGAATGACACTTCTTCCCTATTTACATACGTTAGACATTAAGGAATCTGAACGGAAGTATTTACGTCATTTTACAGAACCAAGACCTGCAAGAGAAGTAAGCTTGCTATTTCACAAAAGTGAATTAAAAATGCAAATTATAGAAGCTTTGAGAAGTGTTATTATGGGAATTGTACGAGGTGCCATTGCATTTCACAATGTGCAAATTATTAGTCCAGTACAGCAATAGCAAAAAATAATATATTAAAAAAGCCGCGACGTATCGCGGCTTTTTTTATGGTTTTAAATAGATTAAACATTGATCTAATTGTGGATTTGCTGTAACGAGTAAATTGATCCAAATTTTCAATTCTTCTATCTCGTGAGGCAGCAATCTCTGCAAAGCTTTTTGTAATTCTTTACAAAACAGTGATGGATCAAAACTAACTTTTTTAAGTATAGTTTTTGTGTAATCAAACATCGCTCTTGCCATATTTAACGAGGGTTTAAGTTAAAATTTCTAAGAGTAGTTTTTATCTATAAGCATTTTATTTAGTTCTATAAATGTACAAAAAAAAATAATGTTTACACTTCTACAACAAAACTTTAACAGTCAACTATATTATTCTTTTACTATTTTACTAGTTGTCTTACGTGAGTTTGTAACCGTACTTACAAGGTATACTCCAATCGCAGATCTGCTAAATCAAGCTCGTATTCGTTATTGTTTGATGTAATTATTTTATTTTTTAACAATCTTCCATCTAACGTTCTTACTTCTATGCTTCGAATTGTTTCAGTAGCACTGATAAATAATTTATCACTTGTTGGATTTGAATAGATTTTGATCGTGTCACTTTCTAGGTTTTCTTCAGAAATACTCAATGGATTTGAAATCAAGGTTGAAGATGTATTCGTAGTGATAGGTAAATTGAAGTCAAAATAGATATCTGCGGTATTTTCAAACGTATCACATTCTTCTAATGCTAGCAGTGTTTTGATATTGAAAACAACATATCCATCATTCGTAGCATCGTCAAAAGGCAAATTTATGTTTTCAAAGACAAATTCAACTCTGTTTCCGCCTTTTATGTTTGTCTCCATTTGATGACTACTAGATACTGGTCGTAAAGTAGATATGTCAAAAAGCTAGATCAATTTCACTTGTCAAAGCTATTAGTATTTATGCACTAAAATACCATAAAAAAAGCGTTCATTATCAAATTACAAGTCGTAATTCGATAAAGAACGCTTCTATATTTTATAATTCTTGGTTTAACTAACGGTTATCACCATCAAGTAAGTTTCCTATGCTTCCCAGAATACTTCCTTCTCCTTTACTACTTCCTCCATTTGGTAATGAAGAAATAATTCGTCCAGCCAAACGACTAAATGGTAACGATTGAATATACACCATTCCTGGCCCTTTTAAAGTTGCAAAGAACATTCCTTCTCCTCCAAACAACGTATTTTTAATACCACCAACAAATTCAATGTCATAATCAACATCTTGTGTAAAACCGACAATGCAACCCGTATCGACGCGTAATGTTTCTCCTGGTGCTAATTGTTTTCTAGCCATGGTTCCTCCTGCATGTACAAATGCCATTCCATCACCTTCTAGTTTTTGCATGATGAATCCTTCGCCTCCGAAAAATCCACGTCCTAACTTTTTAGAAAATTCAATTCCAACTGTTACACCTTTTGCTGCACATAAGAATGCATCTTTTTGGCAGATAAACTTTCCTTGATATTCTGTTAAGTCAATAGGAATAATTTTCCCTGGATATGGGGAGGCGAAACTTACTTTACGAACGCCAAATGCTTTTTCGTTTAAGAAAGACGTCATAAACAAACTTTCTCCTGTTAAGATTCGTTTTCCTGCGGAGAATAATTTCCCTAAAATACTTTGTTCTTGATTGGAACCGTCACCAAAAATGGTATTCATACTAATTCCGTCATCCATCATCATAAAGCTTCCTGCTTCTGCGACTACGGCTTCTTGTGGATCGAGTTCTATTTCCACATATTGCATTTCTTCGCCATAAATGTGGTAATCTATTTCATGTGCTGTCATAGTTATTGTTTTTTGATTGCGCTGTATTAGATAGGAAAAAGTACAGTTTGTTACACAGATGTATTATTTTTTCTTTCGAAGTTTAATTCCCCATTCGTATTCAAAATTAGAAACACTTTCTCCCGAAGCATCAAAACCTTCTGCATATAATGT
This sequence comes from Kordia sp., assembly GCF_022447245.1. Classification (GTDB taxonomy): domain Bacteria; phylum Bacteroidota; class Bacteroidia; order Flavobacteriales; family Flavobacteriaceae; genus Kordia. The sequence goes on from NZ_JAKVBC010000038.1 coordinate 31,754, forward strand.
AAGGCTTTGTCCTTCTCCCGTCTTAATAGTTTCTTCTATGGCTGCTTTAACTTTGTCGCCATCATTACATACAAAACGAATGCGTCCGGTGGCTTTTTTGGTAAAAGTTCCTTTTTGCGATCGGACTAACATAGAAATTTTTTCACCTGAGTTTTCTATTTCCTGAATTACCAACACACCTGTAGCTAATTCGGAAGCCATTCCTTGTGTTGCCCAATACAATGATTTAAAAGGATTTTGATTAATCCAACGATGTTTCACTGTAACGGTAGCAGATTCTTTGGAAATTTCTTTTAATCGCACACCAGAAAAATATGCAGATGGTAGTTTAAAAAGTAAAAAGGTGTTTATTTTAGATGTAGTCAATTTTTTAGCCATTGGTTATCTTTCACATTAAGTTCGAGTAGCCAAAATACAAAATTTTAAAAGATTTTAGAGAAAAGGCAAAATTTACTTTCTTTTTCTCTTGAAAGTAAACTTCATTCATAACTAAAAACCTAAATACCTTACATTCAACACCTTAAAGTTGATTAGATTAAAATTTCATATTTTAAGAGTGTTAATAATTTGTTAAATTTAAGTACTATGTTTTGCATAATACCTTTTTTTAGACATATATTTGCATAAGAAAATAATATGCAATGGAATCAGCTTTAACAAAACACGACAAAAATGTGGCGACAGTTTTACATGTAGCGTCGTTCAGTAAATACTTTTTTCCTTTTGGAAATTTTATACTTCCGGTCATTTTGTGGTCCATGTATAAAAAAGATGGTGATTATATAGATCATCATGGGAAAGAGGTTATTAACTTTCAATTGAGTTTGCTTTGTTATAAAATTGCAGCAACCATATTGTGCATTCCATTTTTTGTTGTATTTGGTGCTAAAAACATAAACACATGGGACATTTTTTGTTTCAATGGTATTTCTATTAATGTAGATAAAGGATTTCACTTTTTTGGAGTTTCGTTTGTAGAAATCATTTTAGGATTGGGCGCATTATTATTTTTTGCAGTAAACATTACGTATACCATTGTGGCAGCAATGAAAGCGAATGAAGGTGAACGCTATCGTTATCCATTAACCTATCGATTCATCAAATAAAACCATCACACTGCAGTTTGACTAAGTATAACCTCATCAATCATTATACTTAAACTTAGCTCAGTGTAACATCAATCATCAATCAATCATCAATCATCAATCAAAAAACGAACAGAATCATTAAAAGACACATGAAAACATGAAGATAGAGAACACAAAAGCACAAATGCGTAAAGGCGTGTTAGAGTATTGTATTTTATCCATCTTGAAAGATCAGGATGCTTATGTAGCCGAAATACTTGGAACACTTAAAGACGCTAAAATGCTTGTCGTAGAGGGCACAATTTACCCACTATTGACAAGACTGAAAAATGCAGGTTTATTAAGTTATCGCTGGGAAGAATCTACTTCTGGACCGCCACGAAAATATTATGGACTTACACAAACAGGCCGATTATTTCTTAATGAACTTACTACAACTTGGGACAATTTACAAAAAGATGTATCACTCGTAACACGACAAAAAAATACTAACAATGAATAAGACCATAAATATAAATTTAGCAAATATGTTTTTTCATATTGATGAGGACGCATATAACACATTGCAGCGTTATTTAAACGCCATAAAACGTTCCTTTACAGATTCACAAGGAAGAGACGAAATTCTTGCTGATATTGAAGCTAGAGTTGCCGAACTTTTCGCTGAACGCATGAAGTCTGATAGACAAGTAGTTGGAATGAAAGAGGTTCAAGAAGTTATTGAAATCATGGGACAACCAGAAGATTATTTGGTAGACGATGAAATCTTTGAAGATGAACCAAGAACAGGAACTTCTGAATCAAGAGGAACTTTTGACGCAAATAGAAAGCTATACAGAGACTACGACAATAAGGTTATTGCAGGAGTTTGTGCAGGTTTAGCACAATACTTTGGTATAGATTCTTTGTGGATTCGATTGTTAGCAATTATTATTGTATTTGCAGGAGTTGGATCGCCAATATTGGTATACATAATCTTATGGTTTATTATTCCTAAAGCGACCACAACTAGTGAAAAATTGGCCATGGCGGGAAAGCCGGCGAACATCAGCAATATTGAGCAAAAAATCAAAGAAGGATTGGATGATGTTCAAGAAACACTAAATGATATCAACTTTGAGCAAGTTGGGCAAAAAGCCAAAAGAGGAACATCTTCCTTCTTTGATTCTATAGGACATATTATTGAAACTTTTTTAAAGGTCTTTGGAAAGTTTTTCGGGGTAATTTTTATCGTTGTAGCTGCTTCTATTTTGATAAGTGCACTAATGTCTGCACTTGGTATTAGTTTCTTTAATTTTCAAATTTTTGGAGGTAGAAGTTTCTTCAGTCACTATGACTTGGGAATTTTAAATGAAACTGCTCCTTGGATATTAAGCTTACTTGCATTGGTTGCTATTGGAATTCCTGCAGTAGTATTGTTTATTTTAGGAATGAAGATTTTGGTAAAAAACTCAAAATCTATTGGAGTCACAGCAAAAACAATACTCATTGTATTATGGATTTCTGCTTGTATTGGAATTGCATATATTGCTTCTAGCGCAGCATTACACCAAAATGAAGATGTTACTTTATCATCTAGTAAAGAATTAGCTATTGTTAAAAACGACACTATTAGAGTGAAGATGGTAAATAATGAAGATTTTAGAGGCGCTTTAGAAAGACGTTACTACGATTATAGAGAAGAACGTGATGAAAATGGAAATGTGATCCTACTTTCTCGCTCTGTACGACTTATTGTAAGACCTACATCAAAAGAAAATGCAAGAGTTCGTATTAGCAGAAGTGCAAGCGGACTTACAGAAGATGCTGCTAGACAACGTGCACAAGGAATTGATTACAATTATGTATTTGAAAACAACACCTTAAAGCTTGATGGATATTTTCTGTTTGACAAAGACGCTAAATATAACAATCAAAAGGTAGAAATTGTATTGTATTTACCAGAAGGTGCTATTATAAACCCTCACAAGAACACAAGAACATTTCATAGAAATTATGGAGATACAGGAGACATTTTACCTAGTAATTCAAAACCTGAAGGATATCACCATCAGGTGGTTAATGAAGAATTAGAATGTTTAGACTGTCCTTCATCAAAAAAGAAAAAAAGTAAAAAGCAACCCGCGGAAAAAAGTGATATCATGATCAATTCGGACAAAGTAGATATTAATATCAAAAATAACGATACTGGTGTAAACGTACCTCGTGACAGCGTTTTATCAAACAATACTAATAATTAATAAGACATTGTTCAATATACAACTATTGAACAATGTTGAAAAATCAATCAATCAATCAATCAATCAAATGAGCAGTTCACAATCCATACTAATACTATCGAAACTAATTGAAAGAATTAGTTTTGGTAGTTGGATTGTTTGTGAGTAATTTAAACAACAAAATCATCATCAATCAACAAAAAACACTAACTATTATGATCACAATAGCAAGAATTATCGCCATTACAATTTTGAGTATTCTCATGACTTCCTGCGATTTTAATTTTAATTCAGGAATAAAAGGCAATCGAAATGTTGTTACACAAGAAAGAGACATCGAAGGTGGCTTTACTATTATTAAAGCTTCTGAAGGATTTGATGTATATATTACACAATCAGAAACTACTTCTATTGAAGTAGAAGCCGACGCAAATGTTATTGAATTAATTGCTACTGATATTAGCAATGGAACACTTAGGATTCATACTGAAAAAAACATTGGACGTTGTAAAGCGAAAAAAGTACATGTAAACGTACCAAATATTGAAAAGATTGTAGGTACAAGCGGTTCAGACGTATTTGGGACTTCTACCATTATTGCAGACAATATTGAAATAAAAAGTAATAGCGGAGCTGATGTAAAATTAGAAGTAGAAGCTGAGCATGTAACGTGTTCTAGTTCTAGTGGTGCAGATATCAAAATTGCAGGAATTGCAGATTCATTAGAAGCAGATGCTAGCAGTGGAAGCGATATTCATGCTAAAGATTTGAGAGTCAAAGACTGTAATGCCTCTGTAAGTAGCGGTGCAGATATTACAATATATGTTACAGAGAAATTAGTAGCAAATAGTTCTAGCGGTGGCGACATTAGCTATTACGGAAACCCTGAATCAGTTTCTAAAAACAAGTCAGTTGCTGGCGGTATTTATCAAAAATAGATGTTTTATAAATGTATGATATCACATCAACCCAACCCTAACTCAACCAAAAACCGCGTACAAAGTAATGTACGCGGTTTTCTATTTATACTATTTTATGAATACATTTTTCAACTGAGAAAAGTATCCAATTTAATCGTTTTATGCTTCTACTACATCTTCTATAGACGCTAAATAACGTTCTGCATCTAATGCAGCCATACAACCAGTACCAGCGGCAGTAATTGCTTGACGGTATTCTTTATCTTGCACATCTCCAGCTGCAAATACACCTGGAACATTTGTTTTTGTAGATTTTGCTCCAGCGATCAAATATCCTGTGTCATCCATGTCTAAAATTCCTTTAAACATATCTGTATTTGGTTTGTGTCCAATAGCAATAAAAACTCCCGTTACAGGAATTTCGTATTTTTCTTTAGTTTGATTATTTACCACACGAACACCATCAACAACCATATTTCCTAATACTTCATCTAACTCTGTATTGTAAAGTACTTCTAAATTTTCTGTAGCATTTACACGGTGTTGCATTGCTTTACTTGCACGCATTTCATCTCTACGAACAAGCATAGTTACTTTTTTACAAAGTTTAGCTAAATATGTTGCTTCTTCTGCGGCAGTATCTCCACCACCCACGACAATTACATCTTGTCCTTTGTAGAAGAATCCGTCGCAAGTAGCACAAGCAGAAACACCACCACCTTTTAAACGTTCTTCGCTTTCCAAACCTAAATATTTGGCAGAAGCACCTGTAGAAATAATAACCGTTTTCGCTAAAAATTCTTTTTCTTCAGCTCCATCATTTACATATACTTTGTGAATTCCTCCTAATTCTTTAGAGAAATCTACTTTTGTAGCCACTCCAAAACGCACATCAGTTCCAAAACGAGTTGCTTGATTTTTCAAATCTTCCATCATCGCAGTTCCGTCTGTACCATTTGGATATCCCGGAAAGTTATCTACTTCTGTGGTTGTGGTTAACTGTCCTCCAGGTTCCATTCCTGTGTACATTACAGGTTTCATGTCTGCTCTTGCTGCATAAATTGCGGCTGTATAACCTGCTGGTCCACTTCCTATAATTAAACAATCTAATGCTGTATTTGTATCTGACATATTCTTTTTTCTAATTGTTAAACGCTTTTTAACAAAAGTAGTTTTTTCTGTGAATTCCTTACATAAATTTATCAACAAAATTTACTAAGTGTTTGATATCTTTTTTTAAACTCATAAAAAAAGCAACAATGCCTTGTTAACATTGTTGCTTTCTTATCTTTTTATTTGATTTTTCTATTCCTCATACAATTTTGTTAGCCAAGCTCACCAAGAAGTTTACACCATTATCGATGTTTGTAATTGCATCTGCTTTGGCGGAATTGGAAGCAGCTGCATCGTTAATTTCTTTTAATACTTTGATCGCATTTCCGTTGGTGATCTTACTTTCTTTTATGAATTGATCTACTTCTGAAATACTCATTGATGTTAAACTTGCAATAGTAGTTTTAAATTCTGCGTCTGTTTGTGATGCGGCTTGGTTTGCCAAGCTATCCCAATGTATACCACTCATATTTTTATTTTTTAGTTGTTTCCTTTTATTGCTGATTCTATGTTGAGAAGTTTGTTAAACCCATCTCCGGTTTTAATCAATAAACTGTCTAAGTGCTTTTGTATTTTCCCTATATCAAAATTGGTTTTACTTAAATTCTGAATTTGATTCAATGTATTGACTTCTGTTTGTTTTAATTTTACAGCTGAAGTGATTAAATTTTGTAATGTTGCACTTGCTTGTTGATAGTTAGTGAAATTTGTGTTTAATGACGTCACCATTTGATCGCGTTGTGTATCCAATAGATTATGAAGCGAATCACGTTTTCTATTGATTACTGGCATCACACTTTTTAAAATATTAGTCAATTCTGAATTTATATCAACTCCCGCAGGTATTTTTGATTGTAAGTTTTTGACAAATAAAGGAATGTATTGGTTGTTCATAAAATCATCTACTTTACCTTTTCGTTCTTCAAATAATTTATTGATCAATGCAATATTTAATTGGTGCATTGAGTAGGCTTCGGCAATGACTTCTTGTGACAAGGTTGCTGTAGATGCAGGAATGGATGCACAAGCATTAATACTTATCACAACAAAGACCATCGCTATACTTCGTATAAAAAATTTCATCTGTTCTTTATGGATTAAGGTTAGTGTTCGTTTATTATTGAAAAATAGATTTTATTTTATTGATAATTCCCTGAAGAATACTAAAAATAGCATCTGAAGAAAATCCGCCAATAAGCGCTAAAACGGCATTATTGAAAATACTCAAATCTTGATTTACATTATAAGAAGAAACAATTTCTGAAAGAATCAAGCCTGAAATAATTCCTAGTATAATTAGTGCGGTGTAATAAATGGTTTGTTCGGGTAATAATGTAGCGTTCTTTATACCTTCACTAATACTTCGCAACAAATAAAACATCACTCCTAACCCAGAAATTGCACACAGAAACAGAATATTCAATAGTAAAGATTTTCCGCTATTGCTTAAAATTCCTTTTGATAACGACAAAGTATTTACCTCATCCGATAAGGAAGTACCAATAAATAAAATCAAGAATATAATAGCCAAAATGATTAGGTTTCGGATGATTGGCAATTTTGTCAATAAACTTTTTTTATTGTTCCCTTTAGAAACGATATTGAGATACGCAATAGACTTAGGTGTTGCTGGTGCTACATTTTTTATTAAAATATTATGTGCATTTATCAAATCGCTTATCTTATCGCTTTCTATTAACGAATTTACATCTGTATTGATCGTTTTGCCACTATTCATTGCATACAAAAGCATATTTTCAAGCTCATTTTTGAATTGAATCATTGTTTCATCTGACACACCTTTGGAGATTCCTTTTGGTGGTTCATTGGCTGTTTGATTAGCACTGGAGGTTTTGGTGGTACTGGTCTTAGATTTAGAAGAACCTGTTGGCGTAAACGTCGGTGTTGGATTTGAAGTAGCCATATGATTAATAATTTTGGTCAGTTCCTCAAACTTACAATTTAAAATGCGCATTTGAAAGCTTAGACAAATGCGCATCTTAAAATCAAGGGTTTATACGTAGTTGGGTTTTGGTTTTGGGTTTTGAGTTTCAGTAATATGTTTTTTCTAAATTGTAAATCAGAGTCTACATTGTTAAACTCTCAAACTTTGTTTTTCGTGGATTTATTAATTTGCTTTATGAAGCTTCAAACTCCTAGAATCATTCAAACTTCAAATATTTAATCAAATCTACTTTGGTGGCATTAAAAGCTTTAATTCCTACAACCACAAATACCAAAATCAATAATATAATCGGTGCAATGACAAATGGCCACCAAGGCATCTCAATTCTGTACGCAAAGTTGTCTAACCATTTTTGCATTAAATAGTAGGCAATTGGCAATAGAACAATAATTGAAATTCCTGTTATTTTGATAAAGCTTTTTACCAATTGTACAATAATTTCTTTAACTGATGCGCCTAATGTCTTCCTGATAGCAACTTCTTTTAAACGCTGCTCAATGGTCAATGTAGCCAACGCAAATAAGCCTAAAAGAGCAATGAAGATGACGACCAAAGTCAGAATAAAAAATAGCGTTTGCTGCTTTCTATAGATATCATGTGTTTTATTATAATACTGATCTAAGTAGTAGAATGAAAATGGATAACCAGGTTCCAATTCCTTGGTCCAAAAGCGTTCAATTTCTGCCAAAGCGGCTTCTTTATTTTCTGGTTTTAGTTTAAACTGTACGGTACTCATAGCACCACGAACCCAATCGAAACCTGTATAATACATAAAGAATGCCGGACGGATTTCTTTATCCAATCCAACCATATGATAGTCTTTTAAAACTCCTACAACATTGAATTTTTTTCCATCAATTCCAACTTCTTTGTTCAAAGGATCATCTGCCATTCCCAAACGTTTGGCAGCCGTTTCGTTGAAAATAATACTGTTGATAGTATCTGAAGCAAAGTCTTTAGAGAAGTAACGTCCTTTGGCAATTTTTGTGTTGATCATTTCTAAGTGTCCAAAATCTAAAGGAATAAATTTTACATCAACAACAACATCTTTATAAGCTACATCTAAAGAGATATCGTTATCATCTCCAGGCACTAAAAACGTAGAGGAAATGTCTTCAATATTCGGATTGTTTTGAAATACGCTTTGGATCAACTTATATTGTTTGGTTCTGCTTGATTGAGAATCATTGAATTCTACGACCAAGATTTCTTCTCCCGAAAATCCTAAATCTTTAGAACTCATATATTCTACTTGTGCATATACAACCAATCCACCAATGAAGAAGAATCCTGAAATGACAAACTGCAAGCCTAGCATTACATTTCGCACCAAAATCATGCTTCCACTTCTTGAAAAATTTCCTTTTAAGACACTGATGGTTTTAAAGTTTGACACGTATAACGCCGTGATAAATCCTATCAAAGTAGCAATTCCGATAGCTAATAGAATCACTTGTACAATGATGGTTGTGCTATTTAGGCTCAAATTTTTATTAATAAATGCATTGAATATAGGCAGAAGCAATTCCACAATAATTAAAGCAATAAATACTGCAATAATTCCTTGCACTACAATTTCTAGAACAAACTGTAATTGCAAGTCAGTTTTTGAGACACCTAGCGTTTTCTTTACGCCAACTTCTTTAGCACGTTGACTAGCAGATGCCACTGACAAATTGATAAAATTGATGCTCGAAATTACAATGATTAAAATGGACAAACTCAACATAATGACCAGTAATAAGTAATTTCCTTTTCCTTCTACCATACCATCATCGCCTTGACCGTGTAATCGTAAATCTGTTAGCTTTTCCAACATTGGATAAGAACCTTGCATAGACACATATTCGTCTACCGTAATTCCTTGTGATGTTGCTTCTTTTTGATAGTAGTTATCTACATATACATCGTAAATTTTCTTTTCAACAATAGCAAGATCAGTTCCTACTGGAATTTTATAAAAAGTATACACTCCGTATCCTCCCCAATTTTTACTTTTTGTTATAGGTTTGTGTATCATTGCGTTTGGCATATACACAGAAGGTTTTTGCAATTCATATACTCCAGTAACAATGTATTCTCTTCTACCATATTTGATGGTTTTCCCTACGGATTCTTTTTCACCGAATAACTGTTTTTCTACGTCCGTAGAAAGTGCTATTGCATTTTTTGTCGCCAAAATTGTTTTTGGATCTCCTTTTACAATTGAATGCGGAAAAAATTCAAAAAAGTTTGCATTCGCACGCCCAATTTTAGTTGCATAGATCGATTGGTCTTTGTAACGTAATATTTGACTATCGTATCCTGAGTTTACCGAACAATAGTCTGTAACTTCTGGAACTATTTCTTTTACAGTTTTTCCTTCGGGATTTGTGGCTCCATCATAAATCTGTCCATCTCCCCATTTATGCGCCATTTTGTAAACAATATCTTTTTGCGTATTCCATTGATCGAAACTTTTTTCGTCTTTGTAGTACAACAAAACAATAATCAATCCTACCAGTCCAAGTGTTAAACCACAAATGTTGATGGTAGTGTTTAACCAGTTCTTTTTACTATTACGAAAGAATAATTTTAGCCAAGTCTTTACCATCTTATTCGAATTTCAAGTATTTAATTAAATCTATTTTGGTAGCGTTTACTGCCTTTACTCCTACTAATGCAAATACTAAAACTAATAATACAATTGGAGTGATAATGTATGGCCAAATCGGCATATCTATTCGATAGATAAAATTATCGAGCCAGTTTTGCATCAAGTAGTACGATATGGGTAGTAATATAAGTACTGAAATCAATGTTATTTTTAAGAAGCTTTTGACCAGTTGAAAAATAATTTCTTTAACAGATGCGCCTAAAGTTTTACGTATAGCCACTTCTTTTAAGCGTTGCTGAATAGTAAGTGTTGCTAAAGCAAACAAGCCAAGTAAAGAAATGATAATTACGATTGTAGAAAGAATTAAAAACATGATTTGTTGTTTTTGGTACTTCTCATAGGTTTTTGCAAAATTTTCGTCTAAAAACTTATATACAAAAGGGTAATTATCGTCGATGTTTTCTTTCCAGAAATCTTCTATCGTGGCAATAGTTTGTGAAATGTTTTCTGGTTTCACTTTAAATTGTATGGCAGGAATCCAATCTTTAGAGAAGTCAAATGTTTTCCAGTGAATTAAAAACATCGGATCTATTTTTACGTCAAATCCATCAAAATGATAATCCTTTATAACACCTACCACTTCTAGTGTTCTATCATCTTCATCTCGTATCCAACCGACACGCACTTGCTTTCCTATAGGATCATCATAAATTCCTAGACGTTTTGCGGCTGTTTCATTTAAAATAATGTTTGATACTGAATCAGAAGTGAAGTTTTCAGAAAATGCTCTTCCTTTTAGCACTTCTAGTTTTGCAAAATCTACATAATTAAAGTCTACCAAATTTGATGCTGCATTAAAGGATTTATCTTCGTACTGCAAAGCTGTTCCGTTTACATACCCATCGCCAGGTACAAACATACTCGCTGTGATATCAGTAATATTTTCTTCTTTTGCCAAAGCATCTTTGAGTAAGCTATACTTTTTATATTCATCTTTTATATTGAATACATCTAGTACTAAGGTTTGTTCTTTGTCAAAGCCAAGATCTTTGTTGATCATAAAGGACATCTGATAGTAAATGACCAAGACACCTATTAAAAAGAATCCTGAAATTAAAAATTGCAATCCCAGCATTACATTTCTGGCAATAACTCCTTTTTTACTTCTTGAAAAATTTCCTTTTAAGACTTCAACAGCTTTAAAATTGGCAAGATATAAAGCAGGAATTGCACCAACAATTAGTGACGTGATAATGGCTACACCAATCAATTTTATCAAAATGGGAGGATTTAAAAGTGTCAATTCCTTATCCATAAATTGATTAAAGTAAGGCAATACAAACTCTACCATGATCAATCCCAATAAAAGCGCGACAAAACCTTGTAATACAATTTCAAATACATATTGAAAAATGAGTTGTTTTTTAGACAAACCTAAGGTCTTTTTTACACCAACTTCCTTGGCGCGTTGACTCGCAGAAGCTGTGGAAAGGTTGATAAAGTTGACACAAGAAATAATGATTAACAATATAGACAGCCCTAACAATACAAGTAATAGCTGGTAATTCCCTTTCCCTCCAGGACCTGCATTATTGGCTTTATTATGTAAACGAATCGTTGTCAATTGTTCAAGTAAGACTTCCATGATACCATACTTCTCTCTTACTTCTTCCAATGTCATATTGTTTTTAGCCAATTGTGGTTTTACATTTTTTTCAATGATTACATTATTCATTTTTTTGCGTACAACATCTGGCGTAACTCCTTTTGTAAACCTGCAAAATAATTCGTTCTGAAAATTCCCCCAGTGCAATTCAAATGGTTTACTAAATTGTATCAGCAATTCCGATTCATAATGCCCATTTCCTGGTATTTCGTAAACACATGCTATGACATAATCGTTTCCATCAATTTTTACAATTTCATTAATCACACTTTGTTTTCCTCCTAGCTTTTTAGCTAACGATTTGGAAATGGCAATGTGTTTTCTGTTTTCAGCAAATTTATCTATGCTTCCTTCTATAATTGTAAAAGGAAAAAAATCGAAGAAATTTGGCTCTGTTTCCGTTGCTTTTTCTGTGTATACTTTTTTTTCACCACTACTAAGAACACGGCTTCTGTAAAAAGGAGAAATCAAAATAGTTTCTTCTACTTCTGGAATATCACTCTTAAAAAGAATTGCTTGTGCAGCAGTACTCACATGCCAAATTCCATTTTGTTTTGAAGTATTAGCTACTCTATAAATTTGATCGTTGTCTGGAACCCATTTATTATAACTCTCTTCGTCATTAAAGTATAATAGTACAATTAGTAAGCCTGCAAAGCCTAGCGTTAAGCCTGAGATATTGACAATGAGATTTAGCCAATTTTTTTTGCTGTTTCTAAAAAATATTTTGATCCATGTTTGTAACATAATGTTGTTTTTTTATTGATGAATGATTTATTATTTATGTTACTCAACTAGCACGTCTATATCACGTGTATTTGTTTTTTCTGAGATGATTTCTCCGTCTTTCATCATGACAATTCTACTTGAAAATTGTGCATCGTACGAAGAGTGTGTCACCATAATAATTGTTGCTCCAGAAGCATGCAATTCTGCCAGTAATTCCATCACTTCATTACCGTTTTTACTATCCAAATTCCCTGTCGGTTCATCAGCTAAAATTAATTTTGGATTGGTCACCAAAGCTCTTGCTACTGCGACACGTTGTTGCTGTCCACCAGACAATTGCAATGGAAAATGTTTTGCTCTGTGTGCAATTCCGACACGTTCTAGAATTTCATTGACACGTTTTTTACGTTCGCTAGAAGGTACTTTATTGTAAATCAATGGCAATTCAATGTTTTCATATACCGAAAGCTCATCGATTAAATTGAAATTCTGGAATACAAATCCAATATTCGCTTTGCGCAATAAAGCACGTTGTTTTTCGGAATGCTTTGAGACTTCTGTATCTCCAAATTGATAACTTCCCGAAGTTGGTGCATCTAACAATCCAATAATGTTTAATAAGGTAGACTTTCCACAACCTGAAGTTCCCATAATAGAGACAAACTCTCCTTCTTTTACCGTTAAATTTAGCTTGTGAATCGCTGTGGTTTCTACTTCTTCTGTTCTGTAAACTTTCGTTAAATCTGATAATATAATCATTGTTCGTTTTTTGTTTGTTCGTTTATTCGTTTTTTGATGATGTTTTTATTGTTGATTCGTTTGTTCGTTTCACACTGAGCGGATCTGAAGTGTTGATTGATGTTATGTACTAAAATAATGAGACAAGCTTTTCTATTAAAATATATACAAATACAAGCATTGTTAATTTAAATTTAATTCTTCCATATCTTTAAAATCGTCATAACTAGAAGTGATAACTCGATCGCCTTCTTTTAAACCTTCCAATACTTCATAATAAAATGGATTTTCGCGTCCAATACGTACCGAACGCTTTACCGCTTTATTGTCTGAATTTAATACAAAAACCCATTTTCCGTTGGTACTTTGGTAAAATAATCCTTTTGGAAGTAATAGTGCTTTGCTATTGTTTGATAAAAACATTTTGCTTTTTAAAGACATTCCACTACGAATTCCCTTTGCGATAGAATCAGTTTCAAATTGCAATTCTACTTGAAAACCACCTTTCACAATCTCAGGATCGATCTTTGAAACGCGAATTGGCAATTTTTCTTCGTCAATCGTTACTGTTCCACGAATATCTTCTCGAAGTTTTGAAATATAATATTCATCTACTTTTGCAATTAATTTATAGCCATCCAAAACATCCATTTTTCCTATATTGTCACCTTGATTATAATTTTGCCCTAAAGTTGGATTGAAAGATGCTAATAAACCATCCGCTGGTGCTTTGACTATAAAGTTTTCCTTGTTTTTGCGCAACAATTCTAAACTTTCTTCCATCTTTCTCACGGAAGTATTAATACGTGCCAATTGTACATTGCGATCATTTTTTTCATTAGACACTTTCGTTTTAATTACTTCATTGCGTTCTTTTTGAAATTTATATTCTTGCTCAGATGTTTGATACTGATTACGTGCGATAATTTCCTTTTTATACAAACGTTTATCTATTGAGTACTGACGTTCTGCATTTTTAAAAGCATTGTCGATACTTAATAATTGTTCGTCTAAATTCAATTGTTGATTCTTAATCGTGACGCGAATGTTTCTCAAATTATTAATTTGTTCTACAATTGCCGTTTCCTGCGTTAAATAGTTCAATTCTGCATTCGGATTGTACACGCGCAATAAAGGAACTCCCTTTTTTACTGTTTGTCCACTTTCTACAAATACTTCCGAAACTGACCCACCTTGAATCACATTGATCAATACAGCCTTTTTTGGTTCTACAGTACTATTGAATAATAATACATCTTCAAAGTCACCTTTTGCTACTGTTTTAATAGAAATGGTTTCCCTGTTTAAGTTTACTTGTTTTTTACGTGTAGCACTCATAAATATAATAGCAGCTAGCACAATCGTTGGAATTCCCCAAAACAGCATACGTTTCGTTTTTTTATTTTTTGGTTGAATTTGCTTGTCCATCGTTTTTTAATTTGTTTGATAGATAGAGTGCCATTCCTGTGCCATGAAAAAATAAATTCACAACACTCTAATTTTCAGTATTTTAAAAAATAAATGGATTTTACAAGTGTTCATTTTCGAACATTTTTTTGTTCATTATCAAACATCTTACTAACTATGTAGTATGAGAAAAAAGGAAGCTTCCATATTAATTGTTGATGATGATGATGATATTTTATTCTCGGCTCGTATTAGCTTGAAGAAATATTTTACCGAAATCATCACTACCAACAATCCGAAGAAAATTAGCAATTATATTACCTCTCAAACTTTTGACGTGGTTTTATTAGATATGAATTACCGCATAGGCTTTGAAGATGGAAAAGAAGGATTGTATTGGTTAGAGCAAATCAAAGAAATTAGTCCAGAAACGACTGTGATTTTGATGACAGCTTTTGGAAGTGTAAATCTTGCTGTTGAAGCTATCAAACAAGGTGCTTCGGATTTTATCTTAAAACCTTGGAACACAGAAAAGCTATATAGTATTGTAAATGCTGGTGTAGAATTGGCGCGTTCGAAACGAAAAACTACACAATTAGAAACGGTTCAAAAGCAACTTGATAAAGACTTTCACCAACAAACAGAACATATTATAGGAAAATCTGCTGCGATGAAAAAAGCCATCAATTTGGTCCAAAAAGTAGCGCCAACAGATGCCAATGTATTGATTTTAGGAGAAAACGGAACTGGTAAATATGTGTTTGCCAAAGAAATTCATTTGCAATCTGAACGTAAAAACCATCCATTTATACATGTCGATTTAGGTGCTTTGAATGAAAACTTATTTGAAAGTGAGTTGTTTGGGTATACCAAAGGTGCCTTTACAGATGCACACAAAGATACACTTGGAAGATTTGAACTAGCCGCTGGTGGAACCATTTTTTTAGATGAAATTGGAAATTTACCCTTGCATCTTCAATCCAAGTTATTAACGGTAATTCAAAACAGAAAAGTTACCCGTTTGGGAGAAGGAAACGAGCGTCCAATTGATGCTAGAATTATTTGTGCTACTAACGCACCAATTCATGAAATGGTGAGCGAACAAACCTTTCGACAAGATTTATTGTTCCGAATAAATACGATTGAATTGCAATTACCTCCATTACGCAAACGCACAGAAGATATTGGAGTATTAGCAAATCATTTCTTAAAAAAGTTAAATCAACGCTATCGTAAGCAGTTGACTTCTATTTCTAATAGTGCCATTATTGCTTTGGAAAATTACAATTGGCCAGGCAACATTCGTGAGTTAGAACACATCATAGAACGTGCAGTAATTATTACTGAAAATACCAGTATCGAAGCAGAAGATTTACATTTTTCTTCACGAAAAGTGACGACAAATACACCTGTAACGCTTAACTTAGAGGAAACTGAGAAAATATTGATTCAACAAGCGCTAGACAAACACCATGGAAATATCTCAAAAGCTGCTAAGGATCTTGGATTGACACGTGCTGCTTTGTACAGACGACTTGAAAAACACAATCTCTAAATGAGCAAAAAAATCTACATACAACTCAGCATCCGTATAGTACTTATTGCTTTGAATGCCATACTCATCTATTATTTCTTTCAGAATGGATATGTGATTAATGGTTTTGGTTTTACATTATTGCTTATTTTTCAAGTATTCTTATGTTTTGAATATATAAAAAAGCTCTTTTTAGATATAGAAAAAACAATTGATTGTCTATTAAATGATGACTTTTCGAATAAAATTTCTACGGAAAAACAACAAAATAGTTTGCATGCAAAAGCAGCAAAGCTTCAAGAAAAATACCGTACACAAAACCAACAGCATACTTCCGAACAAGTCATTTTTACAAATATTATTGAGAGTTTAACTATCGGTGTGTTAATTCTCCGGAAGGGTAAAAAAGGGCACATTGAAGTATTTCAGTTGAACAAAGCTTTTGTAGATTTCTTCCAGATTCCAAAGTTTTACAATTGGAATTTGCTAAAAGATAAAATTACACCGCTCATTAAAATTATTGACGTACAACCGTGGAAACGCGTAAAACATACTATTTCTTTAACGGTAAACGAGCAAGTAGAATCATTTTTCTTAAAAACTTCGATTACCCATACCAACGAATTTGACTATTTGATGGTTACAATGGAAACCATTCAACAATTGATTGATAAGAAAGAAAAAGAATCTTGGTATAAACTGATGACAGTGATGTCGCACGAAATCATCAATACCATTACACCGATTAGCAGTTTGGCAGAAAATTTGGATTCGCTTTTGCAAGACGAACCTGACGAAGATACGTTAGAAGAATTATCGCAAGGACTTAAAATCATCAAAAAACGTTCATCACACTTGAACAATTTTGTAAATACCTATCGTCAATTATCAGAATTGCCACTGCCCGACAAAAAGGAAATCAATTTTACCGAAACAGTACAGCAAACACTTAATTTATTCTCACAAGAGTTTAAAGAAAAAGGCATACAACTTCATTTTCAATACGAAGAAAACATTCAGCTTTTAGCAGACAAACAGCAATTAGAACAAGTTGTCATTAATTTAATCTCGAATTGTTTGTACGCACTAAACGATGCTTCCTCACCAGAAATAACCGTGCATGCTAGTTCTGACAATAATCGTGTACATCTAATTGTTTCCGACAATGGAATTGGAATTTCTAAGAAGATTAAAAACAATATTTTCGTTCCGTATTTCACCACACGAAAAGAAGGTTCTGGAATTGGATTAACCTTGACCAAAAGCATCGTAGAAGCCCACGATGGCACGATATTCTTTAAATCTGAAAATGGAGTAACAACCTTTACCTTAAGCTTTCAGAATACTTAAAATACTTTTTAAAAGTAAGATGTTAATTTTATAACGGATAAATTTATCTTTAATAATAAATAGTTTATATTTTTGTTCCATAATATCATGAGTATGTTTTCAAAATCTTGCGAATACGGTTTAAGAGCTGTTATTTTTATAGCAGAACATAGTTCCCAATGAATGATATAACAGCTGTAATCATCCAAAACAATAGATAGATAATACCAACCCCATCCTATGATTTTAAAGTACGTAAAATCAGTCTACCACATTTGATTCACTCTAGTGGTTTTATCTTTGAACTCATTGCTTTCCTGCATTAAAATATGCGCTGGTGATGTCATAAGACCTTGTTTCTTTAGTATTCTGTATACAGAACTCTCAGATATATAATAGTGCTTAACATCTATCATATGATAGGCAAGTTCTCTTGGAGATTTATCTGGTAACTCTAAAGCTAGCTCTATTACTTGATTTCTTACCTGATCAGGAATCTTATTCCAATAACTATTTCTAACTGCTGTTTTAGGAGCTAGACCATCATTTCCCTCTTTTAAATATTGACCATACCATTTGTAGAATGTACTCTTATTGATTCCTAGTTCTTTAAGGGTTCGGTTGCAACCAATCTGTGAACCTTCTACTATTTGGATGATCTCATATTTTTCTGCCTGAGTAAATCGCATATACTTCTTAAATTTTATCCGAGACCATTCAAGCTTTTTTTCAATACACGATTCTTTAAAGTCAGTTCTGCAACGACCTCTTTTAAATCTCTGTTTTCTTCTCGAAGTGCTTTTACTTCACTAGTGTTGGCTTCGCGCATAGCATCGCCCAACAGGCGTTTCTTACCAGCTTCAAGGAAGTCTTTATTCCATTTATAGAATAATGAAGGAGCTATGTTTTCTCTGCGGCAGATCGCTGCTACACTTTCTTCTCCTTTTAAACCTTCTACTACAATACGGATTTTCTCCTCAGAGGAAAACTTACTGCTAGTTTGACGTTTAATGTCTTTGATGACAGCTTTGGCTGTGCGTTTTTTTTGTGTCATGGTGTGAACTTTTTTAAGGATTTTACAATATCTTCAAAGCATGCTTTGAAGATATTAAACTCTCCTATATTAATATCCTTTAACTAGTCCACTTTTATCTGAAAATTTACA
>NZ_JAKVBC010000039.1 GCF_022447245.1 Kordia sp.
GCCACAATAACAATTTCCCACGTCCGATGCCCACCCATAGGATCCATAGCGAGACCCCCACCATCGACCCCAGCCCAAAGTGTTCCAGCCTCCCCAGCCCCAGTTATTCCAGCCGCCACCATAAACATTTATAGTGATATCATCTGCGGTTTCACCCCAAGGAGAGTAGCTTTCTGAGTATCCAATTGCGTCAACATTTGTTTCTGTCTGTGGTTCAACATTACCTTGACTAGAATACGATTCTACGTCTGTAAAAACATCGCCATAACGATCATCAGCTTCGTATGATTTTTGCTCAAAATAATTTTGATATGCGTTGTTGGTACCATTATTGTTGTTAACAACTTCTACTGTTTCGCTTCTTTGTTCACCAGAACTATAAATTCCATCATCATACGTAGCTTGCTGGTATGTGCCACAAGATGTTAATGTCAAAAAAGTTATCGCTAAAATATGTATAGCCTTTATGTAGTTTAGTGAATAGTAAATTACTCGCATATCTCCTAAAATTAATTGTTGAACAATACAAAAATAGTTAGTTTTGTCGAAACTATTTTTTATTTAACATATTCACAATATTTGTGCCAAACTACTAAGAATGAGCAAGAAATTAACAAAGAGATCTGAGGATTATTCAAAATGGTATAACGAATTGGTTGTAAAGGCTGATTTAGCTGAAAACTCAGCTGTAAGAGGATGTATGGTAATTAAGCCATACGGGTATGCCATTTGGGAAAAAATGCAAGCTCAATTAGATAAAATGTTTAAAGAAACTGGACATGAAAATGCATATTTTCCACTATTTGTGCCTAAAAGTCTCTTTGAAGCCGAAGAAAAAAATGCAGAAGGCTTTGCAAAAGAGTGTGCAGTAGTTACTCATTACAGATTAAAAACTGACCCTGACAAAGACGGAAAACTCATTGTAGATCCTAATGCGAAATTAGAAGAAGAACTTATTGTACGTCCAACTAGTGAAGCAATTATTTGGAACACCTATAAAAATTGGATTCAATCGTACAGAGATTTGCCTATTTTGATAAATCAGTGGGCAAATGTAGTTCGTTGGGAAATGCGTACGCGCTTATTTTTGAGAACAGCTGAATTTTTATGGCAAGAAGGACATACTGCGCATGCAACAAAAGATGAAGCAGTTGCAGAATCGTTGCAAATGCAAAAAGTATATGCAGAATTTGCAGAAGATTTTATGGCAATGCCTGTTGTTAAAGGGGCAAAAACAGAAAGTGAACGCTTTGCAGGAGCATTAGATACGTACACAATTGAAGCCTTAATGCAAGATGGAAAAGCATTGCAAGCTGGGACTTCACACTTTTTAGGTCAAAACTTTGCGGAAGCATTTGATGTGAAATATGTAACAAAAGAAGGAAAACAAGAATTAGTTTGGGCTACTTCTTGGGGAGTTTCTACACGATTAATGGGAGGGTTGATTATGACACATAGCGATGATGCAGGATTAGTATTGCCTCCAAAATTAGCGCCAATTCAAGTGGTTTTTGTTCCTATATACAAGAATGAAGAACAATTTGAAGCAATTGCAGCGAAAGTCGTTGAAATTTCAGGTGAATTAAAAGCTAAAGGAGTCTCTATCAAATTTGATAAAAGAGATACCTTACGCCCAGGAGCTAAGTTTGCAGAGTGGGAATTAAAAGGAGTACCATTACGTATTGCTGTGGGAGCACGTGATTTAGAAAACGGAACCTTAGAAATTGCACGTAGAGATACTTTTGAAAAGCAATCTGTTGCTCAAGAAGATGCCGTAGCAACTGTTTTGAGTCTCTTAGATGCAATTCAAGAGGATTTATTTACAAAAGCTAAAAATTACAGGGAAGAAAACACAACAGAGGTTGATACTTTTGAAGAATTTAAAAATGTTATAAAAAATAAAGGAGGATTTGTTTCGGCGCATTGGGATGGTACTCAGGTAACTGAGAGCAAAATAAAAGAATTAACCAAAGCAACAATCAGATGTATTCCATTAGATGCTTTGGAAGAAGAAGGAAAATGTGTATATTCGGGTCAGAAATCGACTAAAAGAGTTCTATTTGCCAAAGCTTATTAAAAAAAATAAAAAAAACTTTTAAAAATAGTTGGAGCATATAAAAATAGTTGTATTTTTGCATCCGCTAACAGAAATAATGGCCCGTTCGTCTAGGGGTTAGGACGCCAGGTTTTCATCCTGGTAACAGGGGTTCGAATCCCCTACGGGCTACTAAACATAAAGTTTTAAAAAAAGATAATTAAGAAGAGAGATGGCAAATCATAAGTCAGCATTAAAAAGAATTAGAAGTAACGAGACGAAGCGTCTAAGAAATAGATATCAGCACAAAACGACTCGTAACGCTATTAAGAAATTAAGATCTGTTACTGATAAGAAAGAAGCTGAAGCTTTATTATCTAGCGTAACTTCTATGATTGATAAATTAGCTAAGCGCAATATTATTCACAATAATAAAGCGGCTAATTTAAAATCAAAATTAGCTAAACATGTAAGTGCACTTTAATAAAAAGTACATACTTAAGATATAACAATAGACTCCAATTTTTTAATTGGAGTTTTTTTATGTCTTATAGTTTGCTAAAACCTCTAGAAGTAAATTTCTTTAGAGATAAAATTATAAGGTGTTTTAAAGGCTCGTTTTTTAGTCTTGTAAAAATTGTATGGAATAAAAAAGAGCTGCTCAATGTCATCTATTGAGCAGCTTTTAGTTTATGTTTTGGTTTTTAATTATCCATTCATGGAAATTAAAAACTCTTCATTGTTTCGAGTTTGTTTTATGCGTTGGTTGATGAATTCCATAGCTTCTACAGGGTTCATGTCTGCTAAATATTTACGCATTACCCACATGCGTTGTATTGTGCTTTCATCAAGTAATAAGTCATCTCTACGTGTACTGGAAGAAGTAAGATCGATTGCAGGGAAAATTCTTCTATTAGAAATCTTACGATCTAATTGAAGCTCCATGTTTCCAGTACCTTTAAATTCTTCAAAGATTACTTCATCCATTTTAGATCCAGTTTCTGTCAATGCAGTTGCAATGATTGATAACGATCCGCCGCCTTCAATATTACGAGCAGCTCCAAAGAAACGTTTTGGTTTATGAAGTGCATTTGCATCTACACCACCACTTAATATTTTACCAGAAGCAGGTTGTACTGTATTGTAAGCTCTGGCCAATCTAGTAATAGAATCCAATAAGATAACTACATCGTGTCCGCATTCTACCAAGCGTTTTGCTTTTTCTAAAACAATATTGGCAACTTTTACATGGTCAGAAGCTTCTTTGTCAAATGTAGAAGCGATTACTTCACCTTTTACATTACGTTGCATATCGGTAACTTCTTCAGGACGTTCATCAATCAGTAAGATGATTTGGTATACTTCAGGGTGATTAGCAGCAATTGCATTTGCAACGTCTTTCAAGAGCATTGTCTTTCCTGTTTTTGGTTGAGAAACAATCATTCCTCTTTGTCCTTTACCAATAGGAGAGAATAAGTCAATAATTCTGGTTGAAATGGTACTTTGACGTTCTGCTACTTTAAACTTTTCATCTGGGAATAATGGAGTTAAATGTTCAAAAGCAACACGATCACGTACTACTTGTGGATCTAAACCGTTAATCTTACTCACTTTAATTAAAGGAAAATACTTTTCGCCTTCTTTTGGTGGGCGAACAATTCCTAAAACTGTATCTCCAGTTTTTAATCCGAATAAGCGAATTTGTGATTGAGATACATAAATATCGTCAGGAGATGATAAATAATTATAGTCAGATGAACGTAAGAAACCGTAACCATCTTGCATGATGTCTAAAACACCTTCACTTTCAATAATTCCATCGAATTCAAAGTCAGGCTCGCGATAGCGATTACGCTGATCTTTGTTTCCGTTATTTTTATGCGAATTATCTTTCTTATTGTTGTGTTTGTTTTGTTGTAAATGATCTTTCTTGTTGTTGTGTTTATTGTTATTATTTTGTTGCTTCTTATTATTGTTGTTGTTAGAAGTATCTGAATTATCGTTTTCAGATTTCTTTGAATCTTCTTTTTTTGCTTGAGGAGCAGTATTTTTTTGATTCTTATCTAATGGTTTATTCTTATCTACGGTCTTACGAGTAGGTTTGTTTTGTTTTGGTGTCTGTTGTGTATTAGATTTTTCAGAAGGATTTGGAGTCGATTTTTTTTGTGAAGAAGCTGCTTGTGGGGAAGAAGGTTTTTTATCAGCTCGTTGACTAGGCTCTCTTTTAATTCTTTTTCGCTTTGGAGCAGGTTCTTCTGACTTGGATTCTGTTTTAGTAATTGGTGCAACTGACTCAGGATTACTAGCCTGTAGGTCTAATATTTTATAAATTAAATCTAATTTCTTTAAGGTCCTATATTTTGGAACAGCTAAAGCTTTGGCTATTTCTTGTAATTCAGGGAGTTTTTTACTTTTTAATTCTGAAATTTCTAACATGTAATGGCTTGTAATGAATTGTTTTTTGAAAAATGAGTAGTAATGGTTACTCGTAAGAAGTATGTAAATCTATTAGTAACAATAGATTATGAATTATCTATGCAATAATACAAATTTATTTTAATAAACAAAATAGTATTTTATGAAAAGAACTATTATTTTTGTGATCCAATTTTAAGATATGATCCAAAGGATACAAAGTTTATATATGTTATTAGTCGCAGCAGTTGCGGGTGGTTTGTCATTTGTATTCAATCTATATACTTTAGAAAATGAAGTAGAAGTTTTTGCTAAAGACGATCTTTCCTATTTTGGATTGTTTATGGCGTCAGCAGCGCTTGCTTTGATCACGATCTTTTTATTTAAAAATAGAAAATTACAATTTGTGTTGAATCGTTTCAACATCTTATTTCACCTTATTTTATTAGGGATATTTGTATATCGAATGCTAAATTTATCTGGAGGGATTGATAAAATCTCTGAGAAAGGTATTGGGGTTGTTCTTCCTCTTATTTCTATCGTTTTATTAGTGCTCGCAAACCGAGCAATTAAAAAGGATGAAGACCTTGTAAAATCTGTAGATCGATTGCGATAAACCTAACATCTTAGTAATCTTAGTGCGTAAAAACTCCAAAGTGTCAAAACTTTGGAGTTTTTTTATGAAAAATGCTTAAATCATTTAATGATTTAATTACTACAAATATCAAGTAAAAATACGTACATCTAAAAATCAACAAAAACACGTTAAAATATCCATTGAATCAATTGTAAGTTTATGCAACTTTTTAACCTAACATAAAAAATATTAACTATGGGACTTACAGCATCAATTTACGGAGGTGGACCTTTTTATCCAGGATCAGATTCTGCCTTACCAACAATTAAAGAATCAGGATTTACAACAGTAGTTTGTTGGGCACTTCATGTGCGTCCAAATGGTGATTTAGCATATAATGATACACTTATTATATCAAATGGTCAATATGTAGGAGATCCATCTTGGGGAGAAGAATTGGAACAAGTAAAAGAAGGAGGAAGTGTCAATAGAATATTATTCTCAATAGGTGGATGGGAAACAAATGATTTTTACCACATTATGAGTTTGTTAAATACACAAGGTGATGGACCTTCTAGTATTTTATATAAAAACTTTGAAACATTGCGTCATGTGATTCCAGCAATTGATGGAATTGATTATGATGATGAAGGAAATTACAATATCAATACAATTACTAGATTTAGTCGTATGTTAGCAACTATTGGATTTGAAGAAATTACTTTTTGTCCATATACAAATAGTCCATTTTGGATAAATTGTTTAAAGTGTTTAGAACAAACGAACCCTGGACTAGTAACCAGATTCAATTTGCAATGTTATGCAGGAGGAGCTTATAATATTGGTAGAGTTAAAAAAGATTGGATCGATCCTTTACAGGTAGCTATGGGTAGAGGTTTTGATGCTGCAGGTTTCGTAGATCCAGGTTTATGGTGCAAGCATGGAGATGAGTGTATGCAAGGAATGGATCCAAAACAAATAAAAATTCAATTCACAAAGTGGAAAAAAGATAAAATCACAGGAGGATTCATCTGGCTGTATGATGATATCCAAAAATGTGGAAACGATCCACAAGTATATGCAGATGCTATTTTAAGTGGATTAAGTTAAAATACACTATATTTAATAATATATAAACCTCAGTAAAATACTGAGGTTTTTTGTTTTAATACCTATTCGCCAACTCAATAATCTCCAAATCTTTGATTTTGTCTTTATCAATCACAAAACGAAGCATGGTACGTACTTTATGAAAGCCATGTTTTCCGCATGCGCCTGGATTCATATGAAGTAAATTCAACTTTTTATGAAACATTACCTTTAAAATATGGGAATGCCCGCAAATAAAAAGCTGTGGTGGATTTTGACGAATTTCATCACGCACACGCAGGTTGTATTTATTTGGGTAACCGCCAATATGTGTTATCCATACATCAACATCTTCACACATAAAACGATTGTGTTCTGGAAATTCCATACGTGCTTTATCGTTGTCAATATTTCCGTATACACCACGCAAAGGTTTTAATTTTTGTATTGTATCTGTTACTGACAAATCACCAATATCGCCTGCATGCCACACTTCATCAGCATAGTCTACATGTTTTAAAATTTGATCGTCAATATGACTATGTGTGTCAGATAGGAGTAAAATTTTCTTCATAAAATCATTTTAATAAATTATCCACGAGCAACCGTAAGATATTTACAAGGAATTTTCTTTTAAAAAGGTAAAACCAAATACTGGCGTAATTAATCTCGATTACCGACTAAAAGTTTGCTAAATAATTCTTAATTAGCTTAACCTAATGAATTAAAACTTATCTTTGTCAGTCTGAAACAAAAGTAGCAAATATTACTTTGAGATACTTCATTGAACTTTCGTATAATGGCAAAAATTATCACGGTTGGCAAAATCAACCGAATGCCATTTCTGTGCAAGAGGTTATTGAAAAATCCTTGTCTACTTTGTTGCGATCAACCACAGCAATTGTTGGTGCAGGAAGAACAGATGCTGGCGTACATGCCAAACAAATGTATGCGCATTTTGATACCGACATATCATTTGATCCGTCAGAAATAACATATAAGTTGAATTCGTTTTTACCAAAAGATGTGGCAATTCAACACATTCATCCCGTTCATGCCGATGCACATGCACGATTTGATGCCACTGGAAGAACCTATGAATACTGGATAGTTTCAAAAAAAAATCCATTTCATAATCAATCAGCGCATACCGTTTTTAAACAACTGAATGTGGCTATAATGAATGAAGCGGCAAAAGAGTTGTTTAACTACGATGATTTTAAGTGCTTTTCCAAAACACATACAGATGTAAAAACCTACATCTGTAAAATTGAAAAAGCAGTTTGGGAACAAAAAAATGAATTGCTAGTATTTACCATTCGTGCTGATCGCTTTCTTAGAAACATGGTTCGCGCCATTGTTGGAACGCTATTGGAAGTCGGATTGGGAAAATTATCCATAGCTGAATTTAAACAAATAATAGAATCGAGAGATCGAAATAAAGCAGGAACATCGGTACCAGGAAAAGCTTTATATTTAACTGAGGTAACATACCCAACAGAAACCTTTACAACCAATGGCTAAAGTAACCGGAAAAGTATTTGATTTTGGTCTTTTTAAAAGATTATTGACCTATACAAATCCCTATAAAATCACCTTATATTTTGTAGCAGTTGCAGCAATATTATTGTCTGTGTTTGCGGTGGGACGTCCTTTTTTATTGAGAATTACTGTAGATGATTACATTTTGACCAAAGATAAAGAAGGTTTACTGATTTATATCTTGTTGATGTTAAGTGTATTGTTGATGGAAGTTATTTTTCAGTTTTTATTTGTGTTCTATGCCAATTGGTTAGGGCAAACCATTATTAAAGACATTCGTCAGAAGTTATTCCATCACATGCTTCAATTTAAAATGGCGTATTACGATACATCTTCGGTAGGACGCTTGGTAACAAGAGCGGTAAGTGATATTGAAACTATTGCCAGTATTTTTAGTCAAGGATTATTTGTCATTATTGCTGACTTATTGAAAATGTTGGTTGTAATGGGCGTTATGTTATGGATAAGTTGGAAATTGGCATTAACTGTATTTGCGATTCTTCCTTTGATTATTTATGCTACACGTGTATTTCAAAAAGCGATGAAATCTGCCTTTGAAGAAGTACGTGCACAAATATCAAATCTGAATTCTTTTGTGCAGGAACGAGTGACGGGAATGAAAATCGTTCAATTATTTTCAAGAGAAGAAACAGAATACAAGAACTTTAAAGCAATTAACGAAAAGCATAAAAAAGGCTGGTTAAAAACCATTTGGTATAACTCTATATTTTTCCCAATTCCGGATTTAGCAAATTCTATTGCTGTAGGTTTAGTAGTTTGGTATGGAGGTCTAATGACTGCCGAAATTGTTACGACAGAATTAGCAACAGATGGATCTGAACAATTAGGAAATGTATTTGCATTTATCATGATGATCGGAATGCTATTTAGACCATTACGACAAATTGCAGACAAATTCAATACCTTGCAAATGGGAATGGTAGCAGCAGGAAGAATTTTTGAAATTTTAGATACAGATAGTAAAATTGAAGACAATGGCAACATTACTTCTTTAGATATTAAAGGCGACTTGACTTTTAAAGATGTTCGTTTTTCATATATACAAGATGAAGAGGTATTGCATGGAATTTCATTTGATGTTCAACAAGGACAAACCGTGGCAATTGTTGGAGCTACTGGAGCTGGAAAATCCACGATTATCAATTTGTTGAATCGTTTTTACGAGATTGATTCTGGATCAATTTCGATTGATGGAACAAACATCAATGATGTAAAATTAGCAGCGCTACGCGCAAAAATTGCAGTTGTATTGCAAGATGTTTTCTTGTTTGCAGATACCATTCTAAATAATATCACGCTCAAAAATCCAGCAATTACAAGGGAAACAGTGGAAGCCGCTGCAAAACAAATAGGTGTTCACGATTTTATCATGAGCTTGCCAAATAACTACGAATACAATGTAAAAGAGCGTGGAAGCATGTTATCTTCTGGGCAGCGACAATTGATTTCATTTTTACGTGCGTATGTTACAAACCCTAGAATTTTAATCTTAGATGAAGCAACCTCATCAGTTGATTCGTATTCAGAACAGCTCATTCAAAACGCTACAGATACTATTACAAAAGGAAGAACTTCTATCGTCATTGCACACAGATTGGCAACCATCAAAAAGGCTGACAAAATCATTGTGATGGATGCTGGAGAAATTGTAGAACAAGGTTCTCACGAACAATTGCTACAAATCGATAACGGTTATTACAAAAACTTATACGAAGTGCAGTTTATTCAGCAGGAAGCGGTTTAATTTTGTATGTAAAAATCTTAATTTACAACAATCGAAAAATATTTTTAGTGGAGATACTTCATTTGAATTTTTACAACGTACACTGGACTTGTTTCATTAGAATTATATAAGAATGATTTACTATTTACTCCGTTCGAGTTTTTGATGGTTGTGATGTTTTATTTTTTTGTGAAAAGTTGTTTAGATGAAATAATGAGAAGAAAGTACTCATATGTACTTTTTATTCCTTTCTTTTTAGCAATATCATATCAGGTATTGACGGAATTATTTAAGATAGATTATGAATTTGTGATATATTAGAATTGGACTGCAGAATATTCTTCACTGCTTTTCTCTGTAATAATTATTATACTGGTGTATACAACCATAACTATTTATGATAAAAAAATAAAACCTAAAGATTTTAAAAGAATTCCAAAAACCACTTTATGGTTGAAAAAAATGCTAATATTTGGTTTATTGTTGTGTGTTTTGTGGTTTATATCAATTGTTTTCTTAAGACCCATCTTAGGAAAAGGATATTATAAATATTATCCGTTGTGGATTGATATTTCTATTTTAATTTATTAGATGTGTTGTACATCTATCATTCAAAATCTTTTGTATAGAGATAGGCAAAAAATAAGAGAAAAATCGAAAAGAGTAGGCACTAAAAAAGAATTTAGTAACACTGAACAAAGAAAGAATAAATTTGACAAAATTCATCAATTCGTGTTACAAAATGAACTGTATCTAGAGCCTGAAATGACTCTTTTTAGGTTATCTGAAAAATTAGAAATTAATGAAGGATATCTTTCTCAGATTATTAATAAGCAGCCCTAAGAATATAACTAGCTGTCAGCTAACTAGTATTGTAAACTATAGTATAAATTTTCCACCTACATACAATACAAATAATTATGCATGTGCAGATTTTGGAATAAATATTGGTAACTTAGGCGGAATGAATTTACCATCAACAACTGTAAGTTCTTTACTTTTTAATGGAAGAAGTCCTGCAATTTTAGGTCAAGAAGTTAGAGCTCGAGATTCAGATTCTACTACCACGATAACAAAAACGAGTAATAACTCGCCATTGCGTCAAGGTGGGTGTTTGAGTTCAAACTAAAAAATAAATATTAAGATGAAAATCAAAAAACAAAAAAAGTCAACATCTAAAAATGTAATGCATTTATTTTTGAATTTAATTTTCAAAAATTCCAAAAAGAAATTAATAATAACTTTCTTCTGTATGCTCTTTTTTTCTAGCTGCTATAGTCAAAAGAAATATAATAAACTTCCAAAAACAAACAATAGCAGTCTTATAGTTATTATTAATGATTCTATAATTTCAAGCGAGAGTTCTATCAGCAATCACAAAGAAACGATTGAGAAGATGTACGTCATGAAAGAAAAACCAAATCGCAAAGAGCATAAATTTTATAACCTAAGTGAAAATGGTATTGTATTAGTTGATATGAATAAAAAAGTAAAAACTATAAGTCAACAAGAATTAAATAGTTTTTTTAAGATCAATCCTTTGAATGAAATTTATGTTAATGGATATTTGATTGAGCACCGAGATTACGAAATTGCGACTGAAAGCATTGTAAAAATAGAATTCATACAACCCAATACGAAAAATGATCTAAAAAATAAAACAATCAATATATGGATGACATCTAACTAATAAAACATAACATGACTACAAAAAGTCACATGAATAACATATGACTTTTTTGCTTACAGCAAATCACAAAAGCAAAAAAAATCCTAACTCAAATCATTCTCTAACATTTCTTGAAGTACTTCGATGCCTTTATAAAATACAAACTCTCCATCACGGATATACGAAACTTGTCCAGTTTCTTCAGAAACCACCAATACTAAAGCATCCGTTTTTTCAGTGATTCCTACGGCTGCTCTATGGCGCAATCCAAAACGTTGTGGAATTATAGTAGATTTTGAAACTGGTAAAATAACGCGTGTTGCTGTCACACGATTTCCTTCAATAATAATGGCGCCATCGTGCAACGGACTATTTTTAAAGAAGATTGTTTCCAGCGTTGGGACATTTACATCCATGCCCATCGTATCGCCAGAATCTTTGACAAATTCTAACGAATTATTACGCTCAATGACAATAATAGCACCTGTTTTGGTTGCAGACATTTTGGTACAGGCTTCCAAAATAGCTTCAACATCTGTATCAGTATTAATTTCTTGTTTTAAAAACTTAAAATGCTTTACAAAACTACGTTTCGTAGCAAAATTAGTGGAGCCAATCATCAATAAAAACTTTCGAATTTCTTGTTGGAATACAATGAATAAAGCTAAAATTCCAACGTCTATAAAGGCACCAAAAATAGTGCTCAATACTTTCATGTCTAGTGCTTTGGTAATCTGCCAAATCACAAAAATGATAACAATTCCAATAAAAATATTAATAGCAGCAGTTCCTTTAACAAGCTTGTATACATAGTACAACAACACTGCAACGAGAATAATTTCGATGAAGTCTAACAGTCCAAAATTTAAAAAACCAAAGAAGTCCAAAGTGAGTTTTTGCTATACGAATAAGTAAAAATAACAAATATTATGCAATAGCAAATAAACTGTAGCATAAAACGAATTATTTGTGTAACGATCTTAAAAATATTAAAACAAACTTGCCAATTGAAAACACAATGATTTTAGTGTGAAAATTTTTGTTTTGAACCATCATTCAGTCAAAAAAACAAACTACATTATGTTACACAAAATTTTAAAAATTGACGGTGTTTTAGAGCTCGAGAAATCACAACAGCACAAAATTAACTGTATTCGTGTCTAATCCTTCAGCAATGGAGTTTATTTTGATTGCGGACATCATTGTGCTGAAATACAATGTTGTCTGTGCGATCCAGATCTTTAAAATGTAAGAAACACATGAAATCGACTACCTAGAAGTAATTTTAGGTAGTTTTTTTATAACATTCCAACCAACTTAATACATTCTACTGCTTCTTTTACATCATGGACACGCAAGATAGAAGCGCCATTTTGCAAAGCAATCGTATGCAAGACAGAAGTTCCGTTCAAAGCTTCTTGTGGAGAAACATCTAACACTTTATAAATCATAGACTTTCTAGAAACTCCGGCTAATATTGGACAATCTAATATTTCAAACAAACGTAACTCTTTTAAAATGGTATAATTATGAGCAATTGTTTTTCCAAAACCAAAACCTGGATCAACAATAATATCCTTGATTTTACATGAGCGTGCGAGCGCAATCTTCTCGGAAAGTTCATGGAAAATATCTTTCAAAACATCTTCATAGCTAGGATTTTGCTGCATCGTTTTTGGAGTTCCCTGCATGTGCATCATAATATAAGGAACACCAAGATCGCCCACAACGTTCATCATATTGTTATCTAAATTTCCAGCAGAAATATCATTCACAATAGCAGCACCTAAATCGATAGCGGCCTTAGCAACTTCGCTGCGAAAAGTATCAATGGAAAGAATTGTTTCAGGAAATTTATGTAAAATCAATTTCAAAATAGGCAATAAGCGTTGTTTTTCCTCTTCTAAAGAAACATGAGGTGCATTTGGACGCGAACTATATGCGCCAACATCAATAAAAGTAGCGCCATCAGTTAGCATTTTTTCTACTTGTGTTAATATAGTAGAAGCATCTTTGTACATTCCGCCATCATAAAAAGAATCGGGAGTTACATTCAAAATCCCCATGACTTTTGGCGTTTCCAGAGACACTAATTTTCCATTACAGTTTATACTTTGCATACATAAATACCTTTAAAACTAACTTATGTCCTTTTCTTTTTTTAAATTGGTAATTTTGGACGAAATTTACATAAAATCTTGCGTATCGCATAACAAATAGATGGTTTGCTCAAGAACTATCATAAAAAAATTACAATGGAAAATACAGGAGAAGTGAAAAACTCAAAAGCAAAGCAACTTTGGCTACAAATTGTTAAATATAAAGTAGCTTTTTTTAATACAGTTTACGGAAAAATACTCACGATCATTTGTCAAATTTTTGTAGGTGGATTATTTATTTTTTCAGGTTTTATAAAGCTCAATGATCCTGTAGGATTTTCGTTTAAATTGACAGATTACTTTGCAGAAGATGTATTAAATATGGAGTTTCTCTCACCGTATGCCTTGTGGATGGCAGTCTTTTTAGTGATTCTGGAAGTCATTCTTGGAGTCATGATTTTACTGAGTTTGTTAAAAAAACCTGTATTGTGGAGTTTGCTAGGATTAATCGTTTTCTTTACCTTCCTGACATTCTATTCAGCATATTTCAATAAAGTAACGGATTGTGGGTGTTTTGGTGATTTTTGGAAATTAACTCCTTGGGAAAGTTTCTGGAAAGATATCATTTTACTAGTGGCAATTTTGATTCTTTTTATGGGAATTAAAAACATCAAACCAATTTTACCTCAAAAAGCAAATATTGCAATTACTACAGTAAGTTTATTGGTATGTATTTTCTTTGGAAGACACGTACTAAACCACTTACCAGTATTTGATTTTAGAGCGTATAAAATCGGTACAAATATTATGGACGGAATGACAATTCCACCAGATGCACCACGACCAGTTTTTGAATATGTATGGATTTTTGATGTCAATGGTGAAGATTTAGAAATAACAACACAAGATGCAAATTATCCTGAAGTAGAAGGTGGAACTTACAAGAGTGTAACTAGTAAGATTATAGAAGAAGGTTACGAACCACCAATTCACGATTTCTCTATTGAAAGCTTAGATGGAGAGGATGTCATGGAAATGATGATGGAAGAAGAAAAACTCATCATGGTTATTATATATAGCTTGGATAAAGTAGAAGAGGAAGGTCTATTAAAAGTCAAATCATTTACAGATAAAGCTATTGACGCGGGTTACAAAGTGATTGGTTTGTCATCCTCTGATCCGCAAGATTTAAAAGACTTATCCGCGGTTATGGAATTCAATTTTGACTTTTACCTAACAGATGAAACAGCATTAAAAACGACGTTACGATCCAATCCTGGAGTGATGAAAGTTGAAAAAGGAACCATTACAGATAAAAAACATTACAACGATTTTGACACCATAAAACTGTAAAAACAATTCTTGGGAAGATACATACTACATAAAATCGGTTATGCATTTCTAACACTTTTCGGAGTCGTTACTGTGATTTTTTTCTTGTTTAATATATTAACGGGCGATCCTGCAAAAATGATGCGTGGGCAAAATCAAACAGAAGAGCAAATTGCCGTAGTCAAAAAAAAATATGGCTTTGATCAACCGATATTGACACAATATGCATACTATCTTAATGATTTGTTGCCAGTGTCTTTTCATTCTACCCAAGAAGATGATTATACCTATTTGTCTGATAAAAAATACAGCGCAGCCAAACTCTTTACCATTGGAAACACGACAACAGTGATAAAACTTCCGTATTTGCGAGAATCCTTTCAAAAATCGGGCAAAAGTGTAGCACAAGTCATCAAAGAAACATTGCCTAATACGATAGTGCTAGCAGTAGCTGCGATAAGTATTGCGATGTTGCTTGGAATCATATTTGGAATTATCTCTGCGTTGTATAAAGACACATTTTTAGACAAGATGATTCAAATCATAAGTACGTTAGGAATGAGTGTACCTTCTTTCTTTAGTGCCATATTATTTGCATGGATTTTTGGTTTTCTATTGCATGAATTTACAGGCTTGAATATGACAGGTAGTCTCTATGAAGTAGACGATTTTGGAGAATCGATTAGTATTCGTTGGAAAAATCTCATCTTGCCAGCTATTGTCTTAGGAATCCGTCCGTTGGCTGTTGTTATTCAACTCATGCGAAATTCGTTACTAGAAGTCTTCAATCAAGACTACATTC
This sequence comes from Kordia sp., assembly GCF_022447245.1. Classification (GTDB taxonomy): domain Bacteria; phylum Bacteroidota; class Bacteroidia; order Flavobacteriales; family Flavobacteriaceae; genus Kordia. The sequence continues at coordinate 15,305 of NZ_JAKVBC010000039.1, forward strand.
GTACGGCAAGAGCCAAAGGTTTGAGTGAATTTCAAATCATACGAAAGCATGCTGTGAAAAATGCGTTAAATCCTGTAATTACTGCTATTTCGGGTTGGTTTGCTTCCATGTTAGCAGGAGCTGTATTTGTAGAATACATCTTTGGTTGGAACGGACTTGGAAAAGAGATTGTTGATGCTTTAAATAGTCAAGACTTACCCATTATTATGGGAGCTGTTCTAATAATTGCGTCTATGTTTGTAATTATCAATATTTTAGTCGATATTACGTATAGTTACCTCGATCCCAAGATACGTCTAAAATAAAACAACCTTTTCAATGAAGAAAATTACACTATTTATAGTGCTGTTTCTTAGTGTCTATAATTTGCGTGCACAATGTCCAACAGAAGACATTGTTTTATCAACGCAAGAGGAAGTAGATACTTTTGTGACTGCCTATTCCACTACTTGTACAAATATTCCAGTAAGTATAACAGTATCTGATAATGTTGCAGATATAAGTGGTTTGAATTTTATCACTTCTATTGATGGATCATTTGAAATTTTGAATACCGCCCACAGCACCAATATTGATTTTAGCAACTTAGTTTCAGTAAGTGGAGACCTAAAGTTTGAATACAATCATGGAGTAGAAACTATTTCAGGTTTTAATAGTCTTACAACTATCGGCGGTACATTATCATTTCTAACCAATGAAGATTTAGAAGAAGTCTCAGGTTTTAATAATTTAATAACTGTTGGAGGATCTGTTCTCTTTAGTCATTTTTATGACCAAGATGTATCTCCAATCGTTCCAAGTATGAATTTGATAAATGGCTTCAATAATGTTGAAACTATTGGAGGAAGTCTATACATGGGACTTTACAGAAGAATAACTTTTAATGCTTTTAACAACCTAGAAACTATAGGAGGAGGTTTAAGTTTCAGCAGAACATATTTTCATGATTTTATAGGACTTACACTTTTGGAACGAATAGAAGGTGGTATTGGCTTTTTTTGTGACAATTGGGATGATGATGATGTGAATGCAATAAACGACTTTACGTCGTTAGAATCCATAGGAGGTAGTATTGGTTTGACAGGAATTTTTGATGAATGCACTACAAGTGTGGGACTAAGCTTTTTAAACAATCTCAGAACGGTAGAAGGAGATATCAATTTGAATTTTGCAGGAATACGTTATGGATTGACAGGACTCGAGTTTGTTGGAGGAAATTTAGATTTTAATGGCGGAAGAGCTTTTCCTAGTAGTTTACCTCAACTTCAAACCATCAATGGAAACATTACTTTTGGACTAGACGCACAATCTTTCACAGGAACTAATGCCTCTTTAAATTTTCCAAATCTAGAAACTTTAGGTGGAGGAATTAACATAACAGAAGAATCTTCAGTAGGAACGATTAATTTAAATAGTTTAACATTTATTGGAGGAGATATTGTTTTTTCTGGATATGAGGTAAGTGTAGGCGCCATTAGTGCAAACGCACTCACACACATGGATGGGTCTATTTTATTTCAAAATATTTTAGACTTATCATCTCCCATTTCTATGAATTCATTACAAACTATAGGTGGCAGTCTTTCCTTTTTAGGCACTTGGGGAAATACAGGGAATGTAAGCTTTCAGAGTTTATATGCGATCAATCAGAATTACAGAATTACGAATACCGAAGAATTTACAACCTTAAATATGGCTCCAATACTGCATACTGTTGGAGGCAATGTTACTGTGCAAGGCAACTGGCAATTAGTAAGTCTAGGTGGTTTAGAAACAATACAAAACATTGGGGGAAATCTAATAATTCAGGATAATTATGTTTTAACCGACTGTTCCGCAATTTGTGAATATGTTTCCAATAACACAAATTATACTGTTGGTAATAATACCTTAGAATGTATTACTTCTCAAACTTGCACGAGTAATACAATTGAAGGAACCATTTTGCAAGATTTTGATCTAGATGGTTGCTCTGCTACAGATTTTCCTTTAGAAAATATTTCTGTTATCGCCTATGATGGAACTGACTATTTTACCACATTTACCAATGAAAATGGTGAATATTCTATAACAGTTCCTGAAGGTTCGTATTCAGTATATCCAAATTCAGATAGCGCAATTGATATGACACCTGCATCCCAAAATGTAACTTTTACGGGAAGTGACAACACAGAAGTAGTTGATTTTTGTGCTACGTTTAATACATTAGTAGATGATGTATCCTTAACTATTTCACCAATCTATATCGCTGTGCCAGGTTTTGAAGCACGATATAGTATTGTCATAGAAAATCAAGGAACAACTATTCAAAATGGAACAGTTAATTTTACGTTTAGCGATGCAAATTTAGATTTTACCTCAGCCACAATTCCTCCAACAACTCAGGCTACTAATTTACTAACATGGGATTATACGAATTTAATTGCAGGTGAAACAAGAAGTATCATAGCCTATTTTGACGTATTGCCACCACCAACAAACAATATTGGTGATATTCTTACCTTTTCAGGAAATGCGCCATTAGCATCAGATGCCAATCCAAATGACAATCAAGACAATATATTTCAAGTAGTACTTTCGTCCTATGATCCAAATGACAAAACAGTTTTGGAAGGCGAGCATCTATTAATTGAAGATATTGATGAATATTTACATTATGTAATTCGATTTAAAATGAAGGAACGTCTCCGGCTGTAAACATTCGTATTGTAGATTTTATGAGCAATTTGATCGATTGGGAAACCTTTGAACCTGTAGATGCGAGTCACGATTATGCAGTCTGTTTAGTTACTGGAGAGAATCCGTCATTGGAGTTTTTATTTAATGATATTTATTTACCAGATAGTACAAATGATGAACCAAATAGTCATGGTTATATTGCATTTAGAGTGAAACCAAAAAGTACTGTACAAGTTGGAGATATAATTGATAATAGAGCAGGAATTTATTTTGATTTTAATGCACCAATCATCACCAATAAAACAGAGACACGTATCGTAGAAGATACGGATAGCGATGGAATCTATAATTATCAAGATAACTGCCCAAATATTCCAAATGCAGATCAAGCTGACCAAGATGGAGATGGAATAGGCGATGTGTGTGACAATGATACAGATGGTGATGGTATTCTAAATGTAGATGATAATTGTTCAACAATTACAAACCCAAATCAAGAAGACTTTGATGAAGACGGAATTGGCGACTTATGTGACGACGATGATGATAATGATGGAATTCTTGATGTAGATGATGATTGTCCATACTACAATGGAACAACAACAGATGGTTGCCCGTTTATTTTACCAATCGATAATTATTTAATCCTAACAGAAAGTGAAACCTGTGCAAGTTTAGATAATGCTAAAATTGACATCAAAGCGACCGAAAATCATAACTACGAAGTAGACTTAAAACGAAATGGAACTCCAATAAACTTACCAGTAAATACATTCACGGAAGATTTACTGATTGAAAACTTGGATGCAGGAACCTACGAATTGTGCTTCAGCATTACCGCAGAAAACTACGAACAATGCTTTACAGTAATTATAGGTGATCCAGCAGAGTTACATGCAAATTCAGCACTCTCAAGAAGTAATGAATATACGCTAGATTTAACAGGTGCAATCAACTACAGTATTTTTATCAATGGAGAAGAATTTACAGTAATTGCGCCAGATGAAAATACGGAAGTAACCTTCACCAAACAATTAAACAAGCCAATAAACACTGTTGAGGTATATACAGAAAAGGCTTGCCAAGAAAAGTTTACAGAAACAGTAAAAACGATTTCGAATGCTAACTTTGTTATGGTCCCAAATCCAAGCAGTAATAATGTGTTTCTAAGTTTGCTAAATGCGGGAGACATTAAAAATGCAAGTGTAAGTATATATGATGTATCAGGAAGATTGATAGTTACAAAAACGATCAAAACTCCAATAAACAATCAAAAAATAGAAATCAAAGAATTAAAAACAGGTGTCTATTTTGTTCAGTTAGCAACAAGCGAAAATACATTCACTCAAAAACTAATTAAAAAATAAAAAGATGAAGAAATTTTTAGGACTTTTTGCAAGGATAGTGTTAGTAAGTTGTAGTTCTGGAGATTCTGATCCTGCTCCAGAACCAGAAAATAATACTCCTTCTGAAAGTAGTTATATAGAACCAAACAATAACGCAGTATGTACAGGAGAAGAAATCTCAGATACTGAAATTAGCGTTAACTTTCAATGGAATGCTTTTCAAGATGTTGAAGATACCAATCTGCAATATACATTTACAATCAGAAACGTAACAACAAATTTGATAGTTGCTACAGAGAATCTAACAGGAACTTCAACAAGTATTACTTTAGAAAAAGGAACTTCATATTCTTGGAATGTAACCGCAACTGATAGTGAAAATGCCTCTGTTACGGGAGCAACATGGCAATTTCAAACGCCTTTTAATACAATCACAAACTATTTGCCTTTTCCAGCTACATTAACAAGTCCTGACAATGGAGCAACAGTCACAGTAACAGATGTAGTACTCACTTGGGAAGGAAATGATCCAGATGAAGGAGAAACCGAATTATTGGAATATAATGTGTATGTTGATTCAGTAAATCCACCAGTTGCAGAAGTAGCTACAATGCTATCAGCAGAAACGCATACGGAAATATTAACAGCAGGAGTATATTATTGGAAAATAGAATCTAAAGACCCAAGTGGAAATATCTCTAATTCTGAAATACGACAATTCATTGTAGAATAAACTAACTAAGGTAAATATGAAAGTTTTTAATTATTTTTTCGCCTGTATTGCTATCATAGTATGTGTATGGTCTTGTAAAAACAGAACGGCAACAGAACAACCAAAAGCCACTGAAACACCCATAAAAAAACTGCTTTCAGATGGAACTCCAATACGTATTCTAATTGATAAAAGCGATTATAAGCTGTCCATATTTGCAGCCGATACCTTAGTAAAAGAATATCATGTTGTTTTTGGTGGAAATCCGGTGGACGACAAAGAAAAGGAAGGAGATCAACGAACGCCTGAAGGAGTATTTGGCGTACGAGATAAATATCCTCATAAAAAATGGTCAAAATTTATTTGGATCGACTATCCTAATGCCGAATCGTGGAAAAAGTTCAATCAGCGTAAAGCAGATGGTGTCATAAAAGAAGGAGAAACCATTGGTGGCGAAGTAGGAATTCACGGAGTACCAGATGGTATGGATGCTATGATTGATGAAAAACGAAATTGGACCTTAGGGTGCATTTCTATGAAAAACAAAGACGTCGATGAAATTTATCCCTACATTACCAAAAACACAAAAATTACCATTCAAAAATAGCATGAATTCCATACTGCGAATATTAGCACTTGCCCTTTTATAAACGAGTTGTCAAAAAGAAATACTAAAAGGATTTCCTCCAGAAGCATTACAAGAAACAATGCGTTCTTCAACAAGAGAAATCATTACTTTTGAAAACATATTAGCAAAATACCAAGGAAAAACTATTTTTGTGGATATATGGGCTTCATGGTGTAGCGATTGTTTGATTGGAATTCCCGGAATCAAAGAAATTCAAAAAAATAATCCGCAATTAACATACCTATTTATATCTTTAGACCGAAATGTACAAAGCTGGAAAGCAGGAATTGAAAAATATGGACTCAAAGGAGAATATTACTTTCTAAAGTCAGGAATGAAAGGTACATTTGGAAAAGCAATAGATGTCGATTGGATTCCCAGATACATGATCGTCAATCCCGATGGTAGTATCAAACTCTTTGAAGCCATAAAAACAAATGATGAAGCATTGCTAAATGCATTAAAATAACAATAAATAGGTTAATAAAAAACAATAAAATGAGACGTAAAATAGTTGCAGGAAACTGGAAAATGAACAATGATCTTTCAGAAACGGAAGCATTATTAAATGATTTAATTGCACAAGTACCGAATACGGATGTAAATGTCATGGTAGCACCAACTTATGTAAATCTTTTTCAGGCGTTTAACGTATTAAAAGAACATAACATAGAAGTAATTGCTCAAAACATGCATCAAGAAGCTAAAGGAGCATATACTGGTGAAATTTCAGCAAACATGCTAAAAAGTGTTGGTATAAATACTGCAATTTTAGGACATAGCGAACGTAGAGCATACTTCGGAGAAACAGATGAATTACTAGCTAAAAAAGCAGATGCTGCTTTAGCAAATGACATACAAGTAGTATTCTGTTTTGGAGAAGAATTAGAAGATCGCAAAGCTGGAAATCATTTTTCAGTAGTAGAAAGCCAATTAAAAAATGCACTATTTCACTTAGATGCTTCTGCTTGGAAAAATATCATTCTTGCATACGAACCAGTTTGGGCTATTGGAACCGGAGAAACGGCTTCTCCAGAACAAGCGCAAGAAATGCACGCTTTTATTCGTAAAACCATCTCTGAAAAATTTGGAAGCGAAATAGCAGATGAACTTTCTATTTTATATGGAGGAAGTGTAAAACCTGCCAATGCCGCCGAAATCTTTGCCAAAGAAGATGTAGATGGAGGATTGATAGGTGGCGCTTCCTTAAAAGCAGCTGATTTTGTAGCAATCATTAACGCATTCTAATCATGTCTACAACATATATTGGATATACCTTCAAAGTATCACCAGTACAACCAGCTACTGAAATATTAATAGCTGAGTTAGGTTTTGCAGGATTTGAAAGCTTTGTGGAAAATGAAGAAGGTGTCAACGCCTACATTCAAAAAGACGATTGGCACGATGCTATTTTGGACGATATTCAAATACTGAAAAATACAGAATTCAGTATCAGTTATCAACAAGAAGAAATTGCGCAAGTCAACTGGAATGAAGAATGGGAAAAGAATTTTGAACCTATTGAAGTAGATGGAAAGTGTGTAGTTAGAGCGCCTTTTCATGAGCAACCATCCGTAGAATATGACATTGTAATTGAACCAAAAATGAGTTTTGGAACTGGTCATCATGAAACTACACACATGATGTTACAACATATATTAAACACAGATGTTACCGGCAAAAAAGTATTAGATATGGGGTGCGGAACTGGTGTTTTAGCTATTCTGGCAGAAATGAAAGGAGCCCAACCACTTGATGCTATTGACATTGATAATTGGTGCTATTTAAATTCGCTAGAAAATGTAGAACGCAATAACTGTAAGCATATCGCTGTATATGAAGGAGATGTTTCTTTGTTAGAGGGAAAAAACTATGATATCATCATAGCTAACATCAACAGAAACATCTTATTAAACGATATTCATCAATATGCTGCTTGTTTAAATGAGAATGGAATCCTCTTCTTAAGTGGCTTTTATAGTGAAGACATTCCTATGATTACAGATGAATGTGAAAAAAACAAGTTAAAATTTGCAGACAAACTCGAAAAAAACAATTGGGTTTCATTAAAATTTGTAAATTCGTAGTAAAATATTGAATATGAGTATACAAGAACAAATTAAAGAAGACTTACTGACCTTAGAAGATATACAAAAGAACAATGAAATTGTGTTGTATAACGATGATGTAAACACTTTTGATCATGTTATTCAAACACTCATATATGCATGTGATCATACTGCTGAGCAAGCAGAACAGTGTTCCATAATTGTTCATTACAAAGGAAAATGCACGGTAAAGACAGGAGAGTATAAAGACTTAAAACCTAGATGCAGTAAACTGTTAGAAGCAGGACTTTCTGCAGAAATAATCTAGCTAACATAAAGAATTTTAGTACATTATAAATCAATAGGCGCTTTTAGTAAAGCGCCTATTTTTTTGATGAATATCTAACAAAACACATTAAATCTGTTAATTTTTTAGAAAAATGTAATCTTTTTAACACTTTATTAGGAATTATTTAACTGAATTTATAATTTTATTGTGTGTTAAAAATCGCTCCAAACAATTATTAACATTAACCGAAAAAACTTCTAAAATGAAAAAAATTAAAAACTTAGCAATGCTAATTGCATTGGCTATGGGGCTATCTTTAACATCTTGTAGCAAAGAAAATGACACAGTAAGCAATGATCAAGATTCTGCAATCGGAATTTCTCAAGAAGTGCTGCAAAAAGCGCAAGATCTTCACTTCAATACCTTTGACATGCAAGAAGTCTCAATGGAAAAGCCAGGAGGTAAAATTGAGCAAGGATTTATGCTTGAAGGTGATATCTTTATGACTCGCGACCAATTAATGAATATGGTGCTTGGCGGAGATATTACAAGCAAACAATATCGTACAAACAATCTTGTAAATGACGGTGTAATTACAATCATTGGGTATACAGGAAATAATTCTAATGGAATTACACAAAAAATGCGTACAGGTCTTCAGTGGGCTGTAAATAACTATAATAGATTAAACTTAGATATTAGTTTCCAATTAACTTTTGGTACTGATTACCAAAACAAAGATATGGTAGTGTATCAAGTAGCTGGTGGAGCTGGTGGATCTGCAGGTTTCCCTTCAGGAGGAAATCCAAACAAATGGGTTCGTATTAATTCAGGGTTAGCTCCTTACAGCAACAATGTACATGAGCACGTAATCGGACACGAAATTGGACACTCTATCGGATTCCGTCACTCAGATTATTTCAGCAGACAAAGTTGTGGACAAAATACAAACGAAGGAAGTGCAGGAGTTGGAGCAATTCACATCCCAGGAACACCTACAGGATGGGATCCAACATCATTAATGAATGCTTGCTTTAGCTCTAGCGAAGATGGAGAATTCAACAATAATGATATTACAGCATTAAGATTCCTTTACTAAAAACCTATTTATTACAAGCGTAATAATTAATACTTTAAAATAAAAAATCGAGAGTGATTTTTAACACAGAAAAGGCGCATGACCAAGCGCCTTTTCGTTATTTATAGCCGTATGTTTTATGAATGTATAAACGAAATCAATCAATAAAAAGAAGTGTATACATAAATAAAATACATTTGTGTAAATGATGTACTTACTCCAAAATAAAAAAGATAAAAAAATAATAAAAGTACAAATTATCGCAAGTGAATCATTTTCATCTCTCTTTAAAAATCCAAACTTTTACGGTGTATTCTTCTTCCATAATGGCGAATGTATCTTAACTTTTGAAGGGAAAGAAAAAACGATTTCTAATCAAAATGTGCTGTTTTATTATCCGTATCAACAACTGCATATAACAGGAAGTTTTGAAGGTGTATGTATTCAATTTCATCCCGATTTTTTCTGTATTGACATTCATGCAAAAGACATAGGCTGCCAAGGATTATTATTTAATAACTTTATGAATGACCAAATATTAGCGTGTTCAAAAGAGGAATATGCTGATGTATTAGACTATTATTCAAAAAGAATTGTCTCAAAAAGAAATTGGACAATTAGATATGATATCTAGTCAATTAAAAATGCTGCTCATACAAGCAGTTCGTTATAAAAAAAAGAAACAAGAAATTGCATCTGCTCGAAAAGAAAACCTTCACTATCAAATAGAAAAGTTGATAGATGCGCATTTTAAAAATAATCATCTGTAGCTTTTTATGCAAATAAAGTTGAAGTGTCGGTATCTACTTTTAGCAGACTTTATAAAAAATATTTTCAAAATAGTTTCATCACACTTCTCAATCTAAAACGCATTGCAAGCGCAAAAAATAAATTGTTTTTGACAAATACACCAATCAAAGATATTGCTTATAAAGTGGGTTACAAGGATCCATCATACTTTAGTAGAATTTTTAAAAAAACACACCAAAATTTCGCCAAAAGAGTTCTGAAAACAACTGAAAACTAACAGATTGATTTAATTGTCCATCTGTTGGTTCAATCGTCCTTAAATATAGTATTGTAACATGTTAGTTTTGTTTAAAACTAAAAATTTACACAATGGGACAAAATGGCATATGGTTGCTTACTATGCAAACCTCAACACCACAAGAAGGATATGAACTTGCCATAAAATTATCCAGAATGGGCGTAAAATCCACACAGCCAGATGTAGAAGTATTAAAAAAAATACATCCAGAATATGCGAACAATCCAACAGATCTTACAAGAGCTTCACATGTAATTGCTGTTAATTTTCAAACAATTGCTGTAGCAAATGATTATTGGAAATCATAACTTTTGAATAGATATTGAAAAATTCACTTCATACCTAAATTCATAGACATATATACATGCCGCAAATCTACAATGAAGTGAATTTATTAGATTTTTGGAAATAAGATAAGCTTACATACTTCTTAAAGATCGATGTAGCATATACAAATTTGCCATCCATTGAACGATTCAGGATCATAGGAAACTCCTTGTGAACCATTGCAACAACCAGTTCCTCCTTGACAAGGACATTCACAGGTCTCTGCCGGGACTGCTCCACCGATTTTAGACTGTTCTAACTTGGAAATTGATTCTTTGCTGAGTTTTAGTTTTTTGAATTTACTTTTTTTTTCATAATGTGCAGAATATTAGGTTTATCGCATTAAATATAATGTTTGTAAAACCGTATCTAATCTTACATTTTGTAGTATTTATGAAGGAAAAATCAATAAAATGTATGTTGGACATACGTTAAATGACTTCATTTCTATAGCTAGTAGGAGCATGTCCTACATGTCTTTTAAAATATTTGACAAAATAAGAAGGATCGTCAAAACCTACTTTAAAAGCTATTTCACCTATTTGTAAAGAAGTGAATTTCAGCAAACGTTTTGCTTGTAAAATAATGCGATTTGCAATAATTTCAGAAGCAGATTTTTTGGCAATTTCTTTGGTAATGGTATTCAATGTTTTAGAAGAAATATATAAGAGTTGGGCATAATCAGCTACCGATAATCCTTTTGCATAATTATCTTCCACAAGTTCTTTATACTTAGCGAATTGTAATTCGTAATGATTCTTAAATGTCAATTGTCGATGCTGTTCTTTTTGATGTACACGCTCCAAATTAATCAACAAAGCTTTTAACGAAAATCGAATACTATCTTCATAACCAAATTGTGTTCGGTTTGAAAGTTCTCGTGAAATCAGTTTGGTATGTAAATGTGCCGTTTCAGCAGTATCATCATCAATAATATATTGCGGATTTTCTTGAGAATTGAAAATGTGATACTTTAAAAAAATATCTACATCATTATGCATAAAAAAGCTTTCATTAAAATGAATTAACAAACCTTGTATATCCAAGTTATCATCAAAAGCATGCACACGATCCTTTGCTATAAAAAAAATCATGTTTTTTCGGATTTCATAAGATTCAAAATCGACAACATGGCTACCTCCATCTTCAAAAAACCAAATAACTTGATAATAACTGTGTGAATGTGGAATTGCAGCTTTTTCAACACTTCGCTTTCGATATGCATTCAAATCATACATTTCAAATTGAAGCATCTCTGGATGTGCTTTATGCAGATGATACTGTGCGATATGTTTGGTAGAATCTTTCAAAAGTCAATTTAAAAATACAATAAGTTTCCAAGAATCAGGCTATGGATATAATTTTCTCTGCAGCATTCAAACCACTTAGCACAGCGCCATCCATATAACCACCATGAATAGCAGCGGTTTCAGCTCCTGAAAATAGTAGCTTTCCGTCGAAATACATTTCCTGAAACTTCGGATTACCATAGCGTGGACTCATATAAATAGATTTAATGTCATTAGAAGCCGTAAAATGATACTGTGACCAATCTTTCTCTTGGTAAGTCACATAGTCTAAAACTTCCTTTCCTAAATATTTTTGTATATAGTCTAAGATTTTAGTCTTCCGTTCTTCTTTAGAAACATCACGCAATGCTTCATTTACAAAACCCATCAGGCTAAAATTGTTGTTATTTACGCAGCAATGATCGTAAAGCTCCGTTACACAACCAATCTGTCCAATAATAGTTCCCGAAAAGCCTTTAGCCTTCCAAAAAGGTTCTTTAAAAGTCAAACCTACTTTCATAGCATTGCTCATCCACGTATGTGTATTTTTCATGTCTTGCACTAAATCTGCTGGCAATTCAGGAGAAAACTTGATGTTGGAGGCAATTCTTGGGGGAATGGTAATAATAACTTTGTTTGCAATGTAATTACTTGTATTTGTGGTGATAACGAATTTGTTTTCTAATTCTACAACCTTTGAAACAATAGTGTTGGTATGAATTTTATCTCTATAAAATGACGCTAACTTTTCAATCAACGCAATAGATCCACCAGCAATTCGAAACGCTGATGGATAACTTGGATCGTTTTCAAAATAATGGGCAGGAGCCATGGAATTGTAGACCAACACACTTTTTCCATGACTAAATTGATGAAACTTCTTTATAGCGACTTCATCAATAAGTGCAGACAAATGTTCATGATGGTTTTGGAACCAAGTAGCACCAAAATCTATATGTTGCTCAGTCATAATACGACCGCCAATACGATCTCTAGCTTCTAAAACCAACAGATCAGTTTCACCTTTTTGGTATAATTTAAAAGCAGTCGTTAAGCCAGACAAGCCTGCGCCAATAATTATGTATTTAACTTTCTTTTGTGTCACAATCGCTTCTTTTAATTTCTTCCTGACATTACGCCTCCATCAGTATCCCAAATAGCGCCAGTTACCCATGATGCTTTATCTGAAAGCAAATATGAAATGGTGTCTGCTACATCTTGTGCTTTTCCATTGCGTCCAATTGGATGGAATCCATGGAAACTTTGTAAGGCATCATGCGCTTCTTGTTTTCCTCCAAAAACACTTTCATACACAGGAGTTTCAACAACCGCAGGAGAAACAGCATTTACACGAATCTTATGATCTGCCAATTCCATAGCCAAATGTTGTGTCAATGAATGCAATCCAGCTTTCTGCATAGAATACGCTGAAGAAGGTGTTGCTTTTATGGCTTGTTTTGCCCACATAGAACCCACATTTACAATAGCGCCACCATTGGTTAAGCTCATCTTTTTAGCTGCTGCTTGCGTAATAAAGAAAAAACCTCTATTTAAATCTTGATACGAATCGTAATCCGCTATAGTATGATCTAAAAAAGCTTTCGGCCCAAAAATTCCAGAAGCGTTTACGAGATAATCTAAATTATCTAATCCATTGATCTTTTCGTTCAAAGTATCAACCTCTGCCGCATTGGTAATATCTACTTGATGTGTATGTAAATTTTTGCCAGCTACATTTTTAAACGCTTCCAGTTTTGTAGTATTTGTGCCGACTACGTGTACCTCAACACCTTCGTTTAATAAATTTTGTGCAGTGGCTCTTCCAATTCCACTACTTCCGCCTATAATTAATGCTCTTTTACTCATGTTGTATATTTTTTTATGATTTATATTTTTTACAAGACAAAAGTAATTTGCTATCAAAAGAAGAAATAGTGCATATTAGACAATGAATGGTAATTTTGGGAAAATGATTTTCTAAAAAGAAAAATCCTTCTCAAAAATAGGAGAAGGATTCTATAATATTTGTATTTTATGTTCTTTATAATGTAGACGGACATACAAATTCTGTCAACGGAATATTGGTCTTTTCAATGGCAGCAAATCCTCCAGCAACATCAATTACCTTGTGAAAACCGCGTGCTTTTAAAATAGAAGCCGCTATCACAGAACGATATCCACCAGCACAATGAATATGATATTCTGTTGTCGAATCAATTTCGCTCATATTGTTATTGATATAATCTAAGGCAAAATGTTGCGCGCCCTCAATATGTTTTGCTTTGTATTCGCCATCTTTACGAACATCCAATACATTAAGTTTGTTTTCTAACAATCGTTTTTCAAACTCATCTGCAGGAATAGATTCAATGCTAGCAGTTTCTCGTCCGCTAGCTTTCCATGCTTCAATACCACCTTCTAAGTATCCTAAAGTATTATCGAATCCAACTCTAGAAAGACGTGTAATGGCTTCTCCAGATTTTCCTTCTGGTACAATTAATACAATTGGTTGTTGCAAATCTTTAATCAATGCACCAACCCAAGGAGCAAAGCTACCGTCAAGTCCAATAAAAATACTATTTGGAATGTGTTCAGTTGTAAAATCTTCTCGGTTACGAACATCCAAAACTAAAGTATCTTCTTCGTTGGCTAAGGCTTCAAGTCGTTCAGGACTAAGAGGAATGTTTCCTTTTTCCAAAACGGTTTCAAAAGAAGTATATCCAACTTTATTTAACAAAGCATTTTTAGCAAAATACTGTGGAGGTGGAGCAATTCCATCCAACACTTCTTTTACAAATTCTTCTTTGGTCATATCAGCACGCAACGCGTAATTTGTTTGCTTTTGTTCTCCTAAAACACCTACAGTTTCTTTGCTCAAGTTTTTTCCGCAAGCAGAACCAGCACCATGTGCAGGATACACGATAATATCATCAGCTAAAGGCATAATCTTTGTACGAAGCGAATCGTAAAGCATTCCAGCCAAATCTTCTTTGGTCAAATCTGATTTAATGGCCAAATCTGGTCGTCCAACATCACCTAAAAAGAGCGTGTCACCAGAAAAAATAGCATGTTCTTTTCCGTTTTCATCAATCAATAAATACGTAGTAGATTCTAAGGTGTGCCCTGGTGTATGTAAAACTTTTATTTTGAGGTTTCCTAAAGTGAATACTTCATTATCTGCTGCGCTGTACATTTCGTAATCAGTCTTTGCATTAGGACCAAAAACGATTGTTGCACCAGTTGCTTTAGCCAAATCTAAATGACCTGACACAAAGTCTGCATGAAAATGTGTTTCAAAAACATACTTGATTTTCACGCTGTTAGCTTTTGCTTTGTCAATATATGTCTGCGTTTCTCGTAATGGATCAATTATTGCAGCTTCACCATTAGATTCTATATAATACGCACCTTGCGCTAAGCAACCTGTATATATTTGTTCAATCTTCATTCTTATGATTTTACAGTTACAAATATAACAAACATTATGATTGTAAGTGTTGTACAGCGTTGGTATTAATTTGTTAAAAATTATATACCGTTTATGAGAATATTGCAATAAAAAGCATGTTAAAATGCTATATTTATCCAGAAATTACTATGAAAATGCCTACAAAAAAGTTTAAAATATGTATCACTATGGCTGGTGCTGTTTCAGCAGGAGCCTATACCGCAGGAGTTATTGATTATTTGTTAGAATCTTTGTACCTATGGGAAAAAGCCAAAGAACGCAATAGAAATTTAGGAAAAGATCATCCAGAATATGATGAATCGATTCCTATGCATGATGTAGAATTGGAAGTATTGAGTGGTGCTTCTGCAGGAGGAATTACGGGAACATTGACTGTATTAAGCTTACTAGACAAAGATCATCGGTTTGTGAATAAGGACAACCCTACAGGAGAAAACAATGTTTTTTATCAGTCTTGGGTAAAAATGGCAGATACCGATACAGAAACGTCTTTGATGCAATTGCTGCATGTAGATGATTTGAAAGTTGACGAATATCCAGAGTCGTTGCTCAATGTGGCGCCCATCGAATCCATTGCCGATAATGCTTTAAAAACGAATGATCATGTAGCATTTCCTAGTTATGTTTCCAAAAGCTTAGACTTAGTTTTGACAACAACGAACTTACGAGGCTTAAATTTTAATATAGATTTTAAGGATAGTGAAAGTGTTATTACGAATCATGGAGGCTTTTTTCGATACAAAATAGCAAATGACCAACATAAGTCAGGAATTCCTGAGCATGAAGACTCTTTATATTTTGTGTTAGATTTAAAAGATCCAGAACATATAAACTATCTGAAAAATGCTACTTTAAGTACTTCTGCTTTTCCTATTGGATTAAAATCCCGAGAAATTACCATTGCGAATGAATATGTAGCGCGCTATCCAAAATATTTATTTGATAGGAGTGAAGGCATTCGTGTGGATTTTAAGAAAGATGATATATATAGGTTTAATTCGGTAGATGGTGGATTAATCAACAATGAACCTTTTGGTATATGCATGAAAGTACTTATTGAGAAGAATGAAACCATCCGTGAAGACGATAACTATGCTATTGTCATGGTTGATCCTTTTCCAAATCAAGATCATGATTTGGATCCGTACGATAGCAAACGTGATATTATTACTACAGCCAAAGGAATGTTTAAAGCACTGCGAAATCAAGTAATGTTTAATCAAGATGGAATTTTAGAAGCATTGTCTTTAAGCAATAGAACCAAATTTTTGGTAGAACCTAAGCGTAAGCATAAAACTATTAAAGGATGGATACGTTCTAAAAAAGATTTGGCTTCAGCACCTTTAAGTGGTTTTGGTGGGTTTTTAGATGAATCGTTTCGTGCACATGATTTTCACTTAGGAAGAAAAAACTGCCAATCATTTTTACGTTATTATTTTGCAGTAGAAAACAAAAATATAGTCAAGCGTTTTGGTGCGCAAGTGACAGCTGCTGCTAAAAATCGTTTTTCATACAGTGATAAAGACGATTTGAATAAAGTACCAAAATACTTTCCTATTATTCCTGATATGCGCGCCTTGCAGGTAATCAATAAAAAATTTGATACTGAAACGTATGGAGTAGATGCAAGTTTAGAATATCCAGAGTATCCAAAATATAATATGGAAACTTTTGATAAGGTATATAAGAAACCAATTCAAAAACGAATTCGTGCCATCATAAAATCATTTACTAAAAGTGGTTTTTACACCTTTGCTTTTCGACTTCTTGGACAACGAAAAGCCTATAAAGTTGTTCGTAAAACAATCAAAGATAGTTTGGACGAGAGTGGACTTTTATAGAAATGTCTTTTAAAAAACTAACAAATTTTAGGAATATGAATCGTTTTAAATTGGCTTAAATCCAAATTTTAGACTCTATTCTTATCCACAAATTTATAAAACTGTAGGTTTCAAAAGGACTCAGCTTTTTTTAAAAAACTTCCACGCTAGATAGTTTTTATGTGTTGATAATCAGTATTTTAAACACTTATGTATTTGCCCGTAATTTATAAATTACGTGTGCATTTTCTTTTATCATACGACTAGTTTGTCTAAGTTTACCATAGGTTTTTTAGGTTATTTATTCTTCAAAAGAAAAATTTACATACTAAATGTAAGTCCGCTTAAAGAAGAATATATTTCTTATGCAAAAAGGAGTGTTGGGGGACGCTCCTTTTTTGTTTTTCTACACAAAATCTAACGCTTATTTTTATTTTTCAACGCCTATAAAATAATTTACCACTTCTACCAAACCTTTTTACTACATTAGATCAAGTTTCAATGAGTATTTTATTGAGGTTTATTATTCTACAAACAGAAAGGAACGTTGGGGAACGTTCCTTTCGCTTTATATAAAATGCTTCTTTTAGAAGCTAATACTTTTTTTTATAATTTATATTGTTATTCTAATATATGTTGTTTTGACCATTGATAAGTTTTCTAATTAGCATTTCTGTCTTAATAAGTAGACATGTGGAACTGATACTGATTTATATATAAATCATAGCTAACTGTCTGATTGTCTGTAGAAAACATTTTATTTTGAACACTTATCGTTAAAATACTGTCATTCGTCTATACTATGTTGCTGATTTATCGACTTTAGGGAGTATATATTATTCATCCCTTTATATTTGTTATATACATTTAGTATTACGATAATTACAATCTGGTAAATTGTAAAATATAAAGAACTTTTAATGCCCCAAAAGTTCTTTTTTTCTTTTCTGAACTATTGCATTCTCCTAAATCTTTTCTTTTTTTGTTAGTTTAACGATCTATTACGACCACTCATCTATATATAATTGTATTTTCATCGACTTTGTATGAGGTAGAGTAAATACTAGAGTATATTTACACTGTTACTATTTAGTATTGAAGTGACAATCTGATAAATTGTTTAAAAAATAAAAAAAGAATCCTTTGCCCTGAGGATTCTTTTTTTTTGGAGCATTTCTAAAAATTAAAAACTGATATATTTATCTTCTTTTCAGAAAGTTTTTTCTACGTAATTATTTCTTTTTTTTTATGAAAGCATCTTGAAATTCTCTTACTTTCATAGCGTGAATTTCGCTCTTAGACTTCCCTTTTTGTTGTTCTAAATAACCATTAAAAGCATGACTTAGATATAAAGGTGACGATGGATTACCGCTACTGAAACTTTTAGCACTGTGACATGATAAGCAGTTTGTTAAGTTTTCTGCATCAATACTACTTAAACTAGATTCAAATGTTTGTGTATACGTTTCCATAGAAATATTTGCTGAGTTTAAAGAACCTCTCGCTACTGATCCTGGTGTTGCACTTCCTAAGCCATATCCTTCTTTGATTAATAAAGCAACTTGTTCTTCTGGTGTTAAACCATCTGTATTAATCCATATAGAACCTGTATATGCATAATTATTCCAAACATCTGTTAGATTTTTAGCAACACAAGCATCAATAGTCCCAATATTGTTGAAGTTTTCAGGTTCTGATTGACTCGTTTTCATAAAGTTTGTTGTAGGATCACTTCCTTCAACTCTAGGAACACCATATTGGAAAAGCGTATATGCTTCATCTTCTGCTTTTGGTGCTGATCCGCCCCATGTAATTCCATCAATGTTAGAAACACTTCCTTTTTTGAATAATAATTTTTCAACATCGGCACTTGCAGTTCCTTTTGTCCAATCAAAAATTGGTGCTAAACTATTATGCTCAAATGTTGCCCAAATAAATTCTGGATGATTTTCCACTACGCCAACAACATGCATTCCTAAAAGAGCTACTTCTGTCATAGTACCGTCAATACTTGCATTTGTTGTAAAATAGTTAGCTACATCCGATTGAGGAATGGCTGAAGTAGCAACCCACGATGTTTTTAGTTCAAAAGATCCTACAGGGAACACTTTTGAGTTATTAGGGTCTAGCGTTCCGTCAATTATTTGTGTGCCGTAAGTGGTTCCAGTTTCATACATGGTATCATTCATGAAAATAGCATAATATACGGTTGCAGAACTACCATTGTTAAAGTTTGGATTTGATGTTAAAATTCCTGCCGAACCCGCTTGTTTTTCTTCTGATGCAGAAAGTGTTAAAGAAGCGCCACTAGGAATGGTTAAAGGATTCATATACGGATCAACCTGTGAAATACTTCCATCTCTTAAGAATAAAGGTGTTTTATTGCTGTCAGGAACTGTTAACCATAAGAATTTTTGCCATGACCATT
This sequence comes from Kordia sp., assembly GCF_022447245.1. Taxonomy (GTDB): domain Bacteria; phylum Bacteroidota; class Bacteroidia; order Flavobacteriales; family Flavobacteriaceae; genus Kordia. Next base: position 34,466 of record NZ_JAKVBC010000039.1, read on the forward strand.
GGTGGAATATACAGTTTGTAGTTTCACTGGCTGCAAATGGACTATCAGCTCCTTCTGCAGGCGCCGGTGTTTGTGTATGTGGAAACCAATCTGTTTCACATTCGCAAGGACTTGTTGAGGTATCTGCCTCTGCTAAGTTGTAATCTGCTTGCGCTTTGGCTTTAGAAGCATCAGTTGTAGTTTCGGTGTCTTTTTGCTTATCATCTTTCTTCTTTTCTTCGCAAGAATTTAAAAATAATAAAGCAATGCATAGGAATGCAGTAGTTTTTAATAAGGTTTTCATTTTTGTTATGGTGTTAATATGGTTAGTTTATGGTGTATTTAGATATCTCAAATTTCACAAAAAAAATATATAATACATAGCGTATAAATACTTGATTTTAGCATCAAATCTTGAATTATCAATAAAAAGGTAAGAAAAAGGAAGTTAAGAAGGAATATAAATAGTTTGTGTTACTATTTTATATGTAGTTTTTAATGCGATTTAAGAGTGTTTTATTTACGTGCGAGAAATTGAATCGACTAGTTTTAAAATAGTGGGCATTCTATGTGGACCGTGGAGTAGTTGAATCTTTTCTAAAACAGTTTCTTTGTCAATGCCAATACAGGATACAAACAATGGACTTTCGCTCGTACCGCGTTTGATTGGTGTAGCTACTTTTTCAGTATGAATAAATGATTTTTTTGCAATACCAATAATCGGGATTTTTTTATCGAGAGCTTCCCAAACATAACCGCCTAAACCATATTTATGGTCATTATGTACAAAAACATGTCCATCAAGAATAATCGCCTCTAGTGTATCCAATGATACTTGCTCAAGTACTTTTAAAATACACGGCAATTCTCTTCTATAAAACTCTCCAGAAATATAAGGTTCTACTTCTGTAATAATTTCTGTATAAATATGTTGAGGAGTTTCATCTTCCCAATTAAATACCACACAAACAGCTTTTGCATAAGTTTCTTTATAATGGATATCAATAGCAGCAATCATGGCGTAAAGCTATTAAAATTATAAAAAGAAAGCACTACATTTTAGCAGTGCTTTTTAATATTATTTTTTCTTTCTAGGATAGCGTAAATCTTTGGCTTTGATTTCATAATCAAAAGCTTTGTTTCCATCAGAATCATAAATGGTGAGCACCAGTATACGATCTCTACGTTTTCCTGTGATTTCCATAATTCCAAAATTACGATTGTAGAATGTTTTTCCTTTTACTTGGCGTGTATTACCTTCATCTCTTGGTGAATGCACTCCTGAAGTTAAAGGAGAACAGGTGATATCAATTAAAGGATAAGCATCTTTACGTTCTAGTCTTGAAATTTCAGTATGATGTCTATCTCCACTAATAAAAAGTACACCTTCAATTTTAGCATCATCTAAGCGTTTTAGCAACGCTGCATGTTCTGTTGGATAAGTTATATAGTTTTCAAACTTAGCTACATCACTAATCACTTGTCCACCGTTTACAACAATTTTGAAAGTCGCTCTACTTTTGGTCAATGCATCAATCAGCCAATTAAGTTGTTGTTTTCCAAGGTAGTCTTTATCTGGATTGGGATCTCTATTTGGAGCTTTATGATAACGATCGTCAAGCATAAAGAATTCAACATCATTCCAAGCAAAATGTTGCGTTACACCACCATTTCCAGCAGCATTTGTGTTCAAATTTCCCCAATAGTCGTTAAAAGTCTGTTCAGCAATTCGTTTATTTACATAGCTACGATCTGAGTCATTTGGACCATAATCGTGGTCGTCCCATGTAGCATAATTATGAACGCTACCTAGCAAGGCCTGTAGTTCTTTTGTAGCACGAGTATGTCTGTAACGATGACGAATACCTGTAATTGTCATGAAGTCAGGTGTACGCAAATAGACATTATCTCCAACCCAAATCATTAAATCTGGATCTTTTTGAAGGATAGAATTAAAAATTTGATACTTATCTCCGTATGGTTTTGGACGATCGTCTTTCTTTTCATTTATAAAACTACAGGAACCTAGTGCAATTTTAAAATTTGGTGGATCGGTTCGGTATTGCCATAAAGTTTGTGTTTGAAACTCTAGCTTGTAATTTCTTGGAACATATACATCATTGATGTACAGTTTGTAAGTATAGTTTTTTCCATAATCAACTTCATTTGGGGTCAATTTCGCAATAAAATCGCCTGCTTTAGTTGTTTGAACGGATTCTGTAAACTTTTCGGCTTCGTTTTCAGTAAAATATCCAATTTTTACCTCAGCAGGTTTCGTTGTTTGTACCCAAATCAACGCTTCTCTAAAATCAGAATAACCTACCATTGGACCTGATTGCAATAGGTTTTTTTGAGCAATAGCAATAGTTACACATAAAAAACAGAGAAGTACACTAAAAATCTTTTTCATAAATCGATATTCTATTAGGCTGTAAATTTCGGTATAAAGTTACATAACAAGTTTAAATCTAAGTTATCAATTGCATGAATACTTTCTTATGAATTGTAAACTAGAATATCTTTTGATTCCTAAATAATACATACTTTTAGCACTTAAATAATTATCGAAGTATTTTTTAAGAATGGAAACACCGTTACTTTTTTATAGAACACGAAAACGAAGAAGAAGAACATTATTTTCTTCAATGTTTATCATTTTTATTTCCATGTTAGCGATACTCTTTTTGCCTTCCATAATGACTTATATCTTTTTTGGATTGTTCATTTTTATGGGATGTTATCTGATGAATACATATTTGAAGAATGAACCTTCTGTTATTGTAAGTAAATCTGGAATAAGGAGTTCAGTGAATGGAGTAGGGACAATTTCTTGGAAATTTATAGCCGGATTTGATATTGTATCGGGTATTAACTTTGAAGCTTTGGTTATATTATTAAAAGATCAGGAAACCTTTTTTCAAGATAAAAATAGCATAGTGAAAAATTTGATGAAGTCAAATACAAGACGTTTTGGAAGTCCAGCTGTAATTCCAGAAACTGAGTTTCATGTGTCTTTGCCAGAAGCTATAGAAATGATTGAGAAGTATAGAAACTTAAATTAGCTTTTCAAATAAAACAGACTAATCATTACAAAAATGATGATTCCTGCAATAGCGCTGAAAAAACCAGCGATAAATACTTTTAAACACAATAACTTTTTCTTGTTCATAATTTTTAGATGACAGGTATACGTATGTTTAAAAAAAGACAAAGTGGCGGAGAATATCCAAGCCACTTTGCCAGCCTAAAAATAATGATAGGTTCCCCTAAACCTAAAAAAATAGAGAGATAACACATTTTGCGTTTGCCTAGTATTCCCAGTAAACTAGACAATGAAAAATTAAAAACTTAATGAAAAAAATTAGTGCAACCTGTGTTGATCTCTCATCCCCATTTTTATTTGTGTATACTAACTACGTATACAACTTTCTTTTTCACGATATATAATTTATTGTTTCCGGTGTTTTCAGTATTTTTTTCCAAAAATCACTGTAAAAATTTGGTGTTTTTAATAATGTTTTATGATTACCATGTACTTTTGTTTCTCCTTCTTGCATGACATAAATTTCATCAGCAATTTGTTTTAAATAGTGTAAGTGATGTGAAATGAAAATGATGGTAATTTTTGACTTAAATTGTTTTAATAATTCAAAGACAAATAATTCTGTTTTTCTATCCATGGAAGCTGTAAATTCATCTAAAACCAATAGCTGAGGTTTTTTGTACAATACACGAATTAGTGCTAATATTAGCTTTTGTCCGCTTGATAAGTTTACGCCGCCTTTGCCTAACATAGTAGCATACCCTTTTGGCAAACGTTGAATAAAATCTTCGAAACCGTATTCTGTGATAAATGCATCTACATTTTGTAAGGTATCATCTTCACCAAGTACAATATTGTCAAATACAGTATTTGGGAAAATTGGAATTTCTTGTGGAATAACTCCGATAATATTTAGCCAATCTTTTGTTAATACCTGATGAAGCGGAATTTCTTTATTTACTATAATTTCTCCGTTAGTGTGTGTGTAGAACTTTTGAATAATTTGTCCTAAAGTACTTTTTCCACAACCGCTTTCACCAACAATGGCAATACATTGTTTTTGGGAAATTTTAATATTAACATTATTGAGTACTTGTTTTTTATCTTCAAAACCAAAAGACACATTTTTGATTTCGAGTGATTTAAACTTTTTTACAGGAGTTTTTCCAGTATCTTCTTCTTGCAACGCTGTAAACTCATGTACTCTATCAAATGCAACTTTTGCTTCGTTTATTGGAATGGCAACTAAGGCTAAACTTGCGACCGAAGGTAATAATGAACTTGCAATACACAAAACTGCTGTTAATTCACCAATGAGCATGGTACCGCCATACACTTGAAATGAGGTGTATATTAAAACGCTCATCAAAAATAAAACGCCAAATACACTTGAAAATAGCGACAATCGAACATTTATTTTTCCAAGTTGAAATACTTTATCTTGAAAATCGCCATAAACACGTTGATTCAACTTTTGAAAAACACCTTGTCTGTTGGTATTTTTAATAATAGATATATTTTGCAATGAACTGATATAATTACTTTCATTATCGGTACAGCTTTGCATCACTTCTTTTTGGGCTTTGATGATTTTTGTGTTAAAACCATACATCAATAAGAAATAAAACGGTAAGCTAATGGCGGCAATCAACCCAATATGCCAAGAATAGTAAAACAAAAAGCCTAGGGATACTATCGAAATAAGGGTATGAATCACTACGTTTCCAATGACAACTTTAATAACATTTTGAATGCGTTGTGTATCGTTGAATCTCGCTACCAATTCGCCAATCTTACGAGTATCAAAGAACGGTTTAGGTAAACTTAGCAACGAAGTATAAAATCGATCAATAATACGATTGTTTACGTTTTTACTCTGTGAAATTAAGAATTGATTACGCAAAGTAGTAAAATATGCTCTAATCAATAATAACACCGTTACAACACTCATGCTAATAATGAGCATTTTGGTATTTTTTGATGGTAAAATAACATCAATAAGCTGTTGAGCAAATACCGCAATGCTCATCCCTAAAATAGCAATGCAAAGGCCTAAAATAATACTGTAACCTATAGTTTTTTGGTCGGGTTTTATAATATTTAAAAACCACTGTTTACGTAATTCGTAGCGTTTGTTAAATTTTTCTGAGTTTTCATCGATATTCATCGATTGAATGATTTGGTATACAATGCCAAAAGCTAAAATCAAGATCGCTAGGATCAAGAAATAGATAATATTATCATTAGTTAGTTTCATCTTTTGGTGATTAGGGTTTCAATAATTCATCGTTGTACCGTAAATTGTTGCTGATTTTGGAAAGTTTGTTGATTCGCTACTAGTCGTTGGTAAGACAACTAGTAGCACGTTAATCAACAACCATACTTTAAGAAAGTATTCGTCGATCTAAATATTTACGAACTGAACATTGCGATAAAGAAATCGGCTAAACTTTATTTTCATGTTTTTCAGAAGCAAATAATTTAGATCTTCATTTGAAGTTTTTGTTATGAGAAAACTTCATTGCTTTTGAATCGCTTATCGTTTATTGTTACGGTAAATGTAAGATGAAAATTCCCCTAAAAACAAGAGAAGCTATTCACGATTTATAAATCTTTCATAAATTTTTATAAAAAAAATGTACCTTTGGTTTGATTGAAAACTTACCCGAACTTAGTATATATAGTTTACAGCCACCACCGATGATCTCTAAAAAAAGACCAATTAAAAACTCAGTATTTACAGTAGTGTTACTGCTTTTTAATATTGTTTTAGTTGCTCAAAACAATGTTATAAAAGCCAAGGATAATACTTCCAAAGTAACCAAGGCAAAGTCAAAAATAAACGCGCAAAAACGCAGCGAATTAGAAATGGCTTTACAGAAGGCAAAACAGACTGAAAACACCTCAGAAATAGCAAAAGCATACTACGAATATTCAAATTTTTATCTGAGATACTTGGATGAGTTATGTGTACGATATAGTGACAGTATTATATATTTAACGAAAGATTTAAAAAATAATAAAAGGTTTCCAGCAGATGGATATAATCAAAAAGGAAGGTATTATTATCGACTTGGAAAATACAAACTCGCACTTGATAATTTTACAACCGCATTAGATCGTGCTCCTGAAAATACAATACTACATGAAACAATCAATTTCAATATAGGTTTAATAAAAAATACGATCAAACGACATGATGAGTCTAAAAAAATATTTAAACAATATGTTCGTTTTTTAGAATCAAATGAAGATCAAATTAAAACCAAAAGCTATAACAGAGCTTTGTTTGCGCTTTCGCACTCATTTACCTACACAGGTGAATTTGATTCTGCTAGATATTATATTGATAAAGGAATGAAAAATAGCATGGCTATTAATGATCAAGATAGTTATAATTATTTTGTGTTAAATTCTGGAATTAACTCTTACTTTAAAAAGGATTATAAAGCTGCGCAAGATAGTTTGATAAAAGCGAAGAATACGTTTGCTAATGATAAAAATCAAATACTATCCCTAGCTTTTGCGTATTTATTTTTAGGAAAAACGAATAAGGCTTTAAATGAAGATAGTATTCAACACTTTATAAAAGTCGATTCTATTTTGGAAATAACCAAAGATGTAATGCCCGAATTATTAGAAGCTTATCCATATATTAAAGAATACTACAAGTCTAAAGGCGATCGGGAAAACTTAAATCATTATATGACTCAAGAATTAAGCTTTCGAGATATTTCTACAGCAAATTATGAGGATCTAGTTAAAAATATTGTTACAAATTATGATAATAAAATTCTAGAAAAAGAAAGAAACAAAATTATCAAGGAAATAAAAGAAAAGGATAATGTTATTATCATTGTATTGTTATCTCTGTTATTAGCTTTTGCAGGAGCAATTTATTATTTCTTTAGAAAACAAGTCATTCACAAAAAGCGTTTTCATAAATTACTAGCAGAACAACAAAAGAAAAAGGAACGCATAGCCCAAGAGACAAAAAAAGAACAAATAGTAGAAAAAAAGCCTTCAACTACTATTGAAAATACGATAAAAGAATTGCCAGAAGATTTGGTAAATGACATTTTAACCAAACTTGAAAAGTTTGAAGCAACAGATAAGTTTGTAAAGAAAAAATATACCTTGCCTCAACTGGCAAAAGAGTTAAGTACGAACGGGACTTACTTATCAAAAGTAATTAATGAAGTGAAGCAAGTAAACTTTTCTAATTACCTAAATCAACTAAGAATTGAATATGCTATTGAGCAAATCACAAATAATTCTCGTTTTAGAGAGTATACAATAAAAGCCATTGCTGAAGAATGTGGATTTAAAACGCAACAGTCATTTTCAGCTGCTTTTTATAAAAAAACAGGAATAAAACCGTCATTTTTTATACGACAATTAAAAAACAAGATAAAAAATATAAACAACTGATTTTCATTGCTTTGAAATTGTGTTTTTAACTTAAAATTTATAAATATTGTGTAGTTTCATTTGTTTTTATCCTAATAAAGGTCATACATTTGAGTATAACATTAAAACGAAAAAGAATGAGAAACCAAACTACATCCCTAAACAAATTGCTATTATCAAAAGTGAAAATAGCTACTGTAAGTGAGCAAGAAATGATTTTAGGTGGTGACCGCAAAAAAAGAGGTACCAACTCAAAAACAGGAGATAATGGTAACACAATGTTTGGCTACGTTGGTCCAGTAGATGAACTAGCATTCATGTGAAGTCATTTTAAAGTGCTAAAAGTGTGCAAGTCCTTTACCAAGATTTGTACACTTATTAATTTTCAGATTTTATGAGTAGAAAATTGCTATGTATTATTTTAATAATTCTCGTAAGTTGTTCAAAAGAACATTCGTTTCAACGAACGCTTCCTGATACTATTAAAGATAATACTACTGAAACATATCATGGGAAAGTAATTGCAGATCAATTTAGACCGTTGGAAAACATAAAAGATTCTATGGTTTTGGACTGGTATGAAAAAGAAGCTAATTATGCAAACAATATACTCAATAATATCACAAGTCGTGAGTTATTTCAAGCTCAAAAGAATGCTTCTAGCGTTCAAATTTCTGAGCTAACTTTTACGAACGACGACCATTATTATTACTTAAAAAAAGAAGCCAAAGAAATTACCGCAAAACTATACTGTAGGTATCAATTAAAAGGTGAGGAGATACTAATTTTTGATCCTAAAAACTATCAAACAATTTCAAGTGATACCTACTATATTAATTATTTTAACCCAAGTTGGGATAATAGTAAAATCGTGATTAGTCTTTCCAAAGATGATGAGGAAATTTCCAATATGATCATCTTAGACACAAAAACAAAAAAACAATATCCGCAAGTAATACAAAATGCCTGGCCAGTTGCGTTAGGCGGCGTACGTTGGTTGTCTGACGATAGCGGTTTTTTTTATGAATATGTCCCTGAGACTAATAGTGATGCTGAAGATTATTTGAAAAACGTAGAAACCGTTTTATATAAAATTGGAAGCAATCCAAAAAGGAGAAACGTATACTTTTCTAAAAAGAACAACCCAGAAATTAAAATGAATTCAGGAGATTTTCCTGAGATAATTCTACAAAATCCAAATGACAAGTATTTGTTCAGTAATGTTTCTGGTGCAAGTGCATATTATGAGTATTACTATACAGAATATGCTAATTTGTACAATACTAAAATAGCATGGCAACCTTTATTTAAGCAGGAAGATAAAGTGCCATTTTTTTATGTGATGGAAGATGATTTGTATTTTGTAACAGCTCGAAACGCTTCTAATTTCAAAATATGTAAAACATCATTGAAAAATCCAGATGTTCGCAATGCTGAAGTCGTAGTAGCAGAAGATCCAAGAGCAACTATTTCTGATTTTGTACTTACCAAACAAGGATTATTCTTTGTGAAAACAAAAAACGGAGTGTCTTCAAAACTTTATAAATTAGAAGATAGGGAAGTAGTAGAAATTCCAATTCCGAAACCAGCAGGAGCCATTTATTTGATTTCTAAAGGAACGAATTATGATGATTTATGGATTGAAGTTAGCGGCTGGACGACCAATGAAGTACGATACAAATACAATTCAGAGGATAGTACATTTATGGAGGAAAGTATCTATCCAAAAAAGAGCACTAAAAATTACGATGATATTGTTGTAGAAGAAGTAGAAGTACCTTCGCATGACGGAGTATTGATTCCACTTTCGTTAATTTATCATAAAGACACACAAAAAGATGGAAACAATCATGTAATGATGAGTGGTTATGGAACGTACGCTTTTTCCATGACACCAGAAGTAAATCCATTGATGATGCAATGGATTGATAAAGGAGGAATTTATGCTGTAACTCATGTGCGTGGAGGAGGAGAAAAAGGAGATACTTGGCACAAAGCAGGATTTAAAAAGACCAAACCCAATACATGGAAAGATTTTATTGCTTGTACAGAATATTTAATCGAAAAAAAATATACCAATCCTAAAAAAATTGCAGCCTGGAGTTCAAGTGCTGGAGGAATTTTAATTGGACGTGCTATTACAGAACGCCCAGATTTATATGCAGCAGCCATTGTGCGTGTGGGTAAACTAAATACCTTGCGCTCTGAAAATACACCAAACGGACTCAATGGTGTCAAAGAGTACGGAACTGTAAAAGCCCCGAACGAGTTTACATATTTATTAGAAATGGATGCATATCACCATATAAAAAAAGGAGAAAAATATCCTGCATTATTATTGACAGCAGGAATGAATGATACTAGAGTTCCGATGTGGCAACCTGGAAAGTTTGCCGCAAAAATGATTCAAGCCAATGCAGCCAATACTCCCATTGTATTCAATATCGATTTTAAAAGCGGACATGGATTTGATGCAAGTGCCGAAAAACGGAGTCGAGAATTACAAGACATGTTGTCTTTTGCATTTTGGCAAACTGGGCACAAAGATTTTACACTAAAAGAAAATTCATTTACAAATTAAAGATTGCTATTTTTTATTTTTCGAAATTAAGAATACGCATATTTTTACTAACTCAATCCAATAGAAAAGCCAGACCGAAACGTCTGGCTTTTCGCTTTGTTTTATTTTTAAATTGATTAGTAATTCATAGAATAGGTCAATGTATTGCTTCGGTTACAATTTTCACATTATCATCAATAACACGTTCTATCAGTAAACGTTTGGGGTCAATGGCAGCTTTTGCAGGAACTGTATCGACTTCAAATGTAAAGTTCATTTGCTTATCAGTAATTAATACACGTTTTACAACTAGCAATTCTTTTTCTTCATCGTCAGCATATAAACCAATTTCTACCCAATCATTTTGTGTGTAAAGAAGATACTGTTGCCATCGCAAGTGAAGTAGCATACTTAGAAAATTTTATTGCATTGCAAAAGATGCGACATCACAATCGTGGTCAAATTAGCTTTGAAAAAGATATTACTATTAATAGATTGCAAATAACGCCTATGATTTTGATTGTATTTTTAGAAAATGCTTTTAAACATGGTTTTGATTTGCTTGAAAAAGATGCTTTTTTAAAAATAGAACTTACCGTAAAAGAAAATTTACTTCATTTTTTTATTGAGAATAATTTTAATGAAGCTGATCAAAATAAATCAATAGGTATAGGACTTGAAAATGTAAAAAGAAGATTATCTTTAATTTATCCCAATACTCATGAATTGACTATTGTCAAAGAAAACACGTTGTTTCGCGTGGATTTAAAATTACATATCGAATGAATTGTATTACTGTAGATGATGAACCATTAGCACACAAAAATTATACAGAATTATTGTGTCAATCTTTCGTTTTTAACCATTGAAAGCGAATGCCATTCTGCTTTTGAAGCAATCAATTATTTACATGGACACGAAGTAGATTTGATTTTTTTAGATATCAATATGCCAAAGTTAAAAGGATTGGATTTTTTACGCACAATCAAAAATCCTCCATTGGTTATTATTACAACGGCTTATCAAGAATATGCGATGGAAGGTTATGAGTTGAATGTGATAGATTATTTATTGAAGCCCTTTAGTTTTGAGCGTTTTTTAAAAGCGATACAAAAAGCGAAAGATCACAAAAAGTTATTGGATTTATCAGTAACAGGAAGTTCCAAACCAAAAGCAATACAGTCTTCAACTCAAAAAACTACTGTGGAGCGTATCTTCATTAAGGGCGATAAAAAAATCCACCAAATACAATAAGATGATATTCTCTACCTAGAAAGTTTGGGGAGTTATGTAAAGATTCATTTAGAAAATGAAACCATTACAACACTAGATCGCTTAACTAATTTTGAAAAGACATTTCCTATAAATCAGTTTCTTCGCGTGCATAAATCTTTTATCATTGCTATAAAAAAAATCCTAACCATTGAAGGAAATCGATTAAAAATTGGGGAAGCTACCATTCCAATCGGGAATGTGTACAAACAAAATTTGACCAAAATCATAAAGTGATTGAATCATAAATTAATCCTCTATTTTACGTTTAATTTTTTCAATTCGAGTTTTATAATAATCAATAGGATTTATACTAAATGCTTTTTTTATGTGTATTAAAGCATTTTGATAATCGTTTTGTAATACATAATATTCTGCTATGGAGTCGTAAGCATTTGCGCTTTTAGGATAGTATTCAATGGCTTTTTCAAAGTACATTTTCGCTTTTTCCAATTGTTTCATTTCCATACTCATATAGCCTAACATATTAAAAAGCTCTTCAGGATAAGGCGGAACTTTATATCCAAAATGTTTTTGAAGTTTCTGAGCTCTATGGTTGATGATGCTCAGTAGTTCTCCTTTTGAAGTTCCTGGAGAATTTATTTTATCTGTTTCTTCCATTTGAAACCATTCAAAAATAAATAACAAACCGTCTCTAATTGAAGGTAGCGGTACTGTGCCATGTATATCTTTGGGATAAAACTTCCATGCAAAGCGCAAATCGGTGGGTTTATTTTTTTCTATAAACCTGGAAAACTCAATGATTGAACGTGGAAATAACGAGAATTCTGTTGTATCCTGCATTACATTATTAATATTGATTTTACTATTCTGTCTATGCAATTGACCACTTAATGAGATAAAAAGAGATTTTCCTGTAAACTTTTTCTTGGCTAATACTTTTTTAGCCTCTTTTAATAATTTTTGATGATCCCAATCTAGGCTTGGATCAATCGCTAAATAATTGTCAAATAAATCAGTGTGATGAATTAGTGTATTTATGGTAAACAAACCTGCATACGAATGTCCAATCAGTGTTCTATATGGTGTTGCTGGATACTTACTCTCAATATAAGGAATTAACTCATCTCTAATAAATTGTGTAAAGTTTTCGGCGCCTCCACTTTCTTGATTGAAGGAAATTCCTCTTCTTCTACTTATTTTTGAGGTGGTTAAATCTCGTGTTCTTTGCCTTCTGTTGGAAATTCCAACAATGATCATTTCAGAAGTAAAACCACTGCTATAATAGTTATACACTGCAAAAACAGCCCCTAAATGTACACCTCCGTCTAAAACATATGTAACAGGGTATTTTCGGCTACTATTTGGATCAAAACTTTCAGGGAGTTGCACCCAAAATTCACGATTTTCCTTTAAGTGATTTGAATACAAACTATCCAGTTTTCCTAACTCTATTAAATATTTTGATTGTCCAGATACCTTTGTAATTGCAAAACAAACGATTGCAATTAATAGAATTGAAGTGTTTTTTCTCATGTCAATGTAAATCTTATAATCTAAATCTACATGAATTATAAATACACAAATGATTTAATAGACTAATTTGGAGAATCTGCAAACATATAACTGATAAGCGTCTATGATTGCTTAAATTTTCAATAAGAAGACTTTTTTAAGGTAAGAAATACGCTATCTTTTAATTTTTTTTATCACTTTTTCCTTATAAGAATCACTAATAGGAATTTCAATTTCTCCAATTTCTATGTCGTTTTTAGTATAGGCAGAAATCTTGTTAATATTTACTATATATGAGCGATGGACACGTAAAAAATGATTGTTAAGCTCTTTTTCAAAAGCAGAAATTCCTCCTTTAAAAAGTATTTTTTTGTTCTCTAAATGAATTTGGAGATAGTCTTTTAAGCTTTCTATGTATAATACATCATCAAGTATAATCTTGATGTTTTTTTTATTGCTTTGAATATAAATGTGCTTATTGACTGAATCATTAATCCCAGTTTTAACACTCTCTAAAAATTTATGTATTGCTTTTAAAAATCGGGTGAAAATTATGGGTTTTAAAAGATAATCCACAACATTTAATTCATATCCCTCTAGTGCATATTCTCTAAACGCAGTTGTAAAAATAACCTTAGATGATATGTTTAGATTCTTGAGAAAGTCAGTTCCTTTAAGTAATGGCATTTCTATATCTAAAAAAATTAAATCAACTTTTTCTTCTTTAAGGACTTTAAAGGCTTCAATTGCAGATGCACAGGAAGCTACTAACTTAAAATTTTCTAGTTGTGACAAATGCCTTTCCATAAGCTCTCTCGCTAATTCTTCATCGTCAACGATTATACATGTATACATTAGTTAGTAATTAGATTTAAGGTTGCGCTAAAATTCTTTTCATTGTCATTTAGAGTTAAAACATGGTTATTTCCATATAAAATATCCAACTGTTTCTTAACATTCTGTAATCCTAATGACTGTCTATTTTTAGTCTCATTTTCGGTATTAATTATTGAGGGTTTGGTATTTTCTATTTTAAAAAAAATAGCACTACCATCTACCTTTAACGTGATAGTAATTCTTGCTTCATTAATTTCTTCACTTACTCCGTGTTTAAAAGCATTTTCTACGAAAGTAAGCAATAATAATGGCGCAATCTTCGCACCCGTTTCTACATCGTGCTCAAAATTTATTTTTAATCTTTTTCCATATCGTATTTTTTCTAATGCTATATAATTATCTAAAAGCTTTATTTCGTTGGTTAAAGGAACAAATTTGTCATTACATCTAAATAAAATATAATCTAATATTTCTGAAAGTTTATGAATGATCTCAGGCGCATCATCAGATTTCTTTAAAGTCAATAAATAAAGATTATTAAGAGTATTAAATAGGAAATGAGGGTTCAATTGATTCTTTAAAGCTTCTAACTCTGATGATTTTTTTTGCTCTTTTAAAGTCAATATCTCTTTTTGATTGCGATAGTATTCAAAGGCAGTTAAAATGGCTGTGGGTAAAATTAATGCCGTAAAATCGTGAAAAAACGGAAATAAATCTGTGATCTGTTCTAAAAATGTACTTTGGTGTCTAGTTAGGTAAACTTCTGGATATTTGGGAATTAAATAATAACTTTTAATAAAATTATATATTACATATGTTAAATAAGCCGCGATGATAATACTAATGACGAACAAGCCTCTTTTCTTATTGTTCAATAACTTTGGAATCAAAATAAAAAGCACAAGATATGTGAGACCTACTTGAACCAATAACGAAAAAAACATATTTTCAAATAAGAACATTTTGTTTGTATCAAAAGGCCATCTAGCTCCAATATAATAAGCAAGCAATAGTATCCAAAACAGCAAATGGAAAAGTGTTTTTTTGTGAAAGATTTTGTTTTTGATAGTTCTCATTTGCGTAAAGGTTAACAATACATAATTTTTAAGCAATTAATATAGTTCTAAATTTTAAGAGAATTAGAAAAATTGACGAATAGAAAGAAACTGCAAACATATAGCCAATAAGTGACTATGTTTTTTATTTACCATACTTGGTGTTTAAAAAGAGCAACATTTAGATTGCAGAAAAAGTATGATGAATTGATAGAGAGTGTAAAGAAAGTTATTTAAAACTAAAAAGCAAGCTATTTAGCTTGCTTTCCATTTATTTGTGACCTCGAACCTTTAAAGTACGAACTTTTTATTGGAGGGTTTGAGACCTATTAGTATGTTTATGAAAGAATACAATTCCTTATTGATAGCATTTTAAATTATTAATAATGAAACACAATTCAAACAAACATCGTCAACCTATAATTGGTAGTATAAACCACATCGTAAGCGTTTTTCAAAACCTTATTGAGAACGCTCAAGTATTTAACAAGTTTATCAACAAACAAAGTTTAAACTTAAAAAACTTATCAAATATTCAATTTCTTTGTTGAATGCTGTCTTATTATTAAAAAAAAACTACAACTTCCCATTATGATCATTATTAAATAATAAAATCATAATTCAATTTTATCTAACACGAGATCCTAGTTAAAAAAATAGTATTTTTAAGGAATTAGTGATCATTCCCCCATTTAGAGGACA